>NZ_JASZYB010000002.1:0-50000 GCF_030317205.1 Variovorax sp. J2L1-78
CAGCACCTCGCCGACCACGGCCGGGTCGATGCCGGCGCGCTCGACGGCGGCCTTGATCGCGGCGCCGCCGAGGTCATGGGCCGCGAGGGAAGAAAAGTCGCCCTGGAACGCCCCCATGGGGGTGCGGGCGGCGCCGACGATGACGATGGATTCGGACATGAGGGTCTCCTTGTGAATGGCGGGACGAAGAATCAGACGGCGGGCGATGCGGGGCGGGTCGCCCCGTCGAGCGATGCGGGCTGCGACGGCGAACCTTCGGCCTTCGAGCGCGGCACGATGGTCAATGCCTCGCCCGGCTTGCTCCACTTGTAGCGGATGCGCTGCACCGCGGCCTTGTAGATGGCATCGAGCGGCTTGCTGCCGTCGACCGACATCTGCAGGTCCTGCAGCAGGCCGTCGTGCACGCCGAAACTCCAGCCGTGGATGCGCACCTTCTGGCCGCGGCTCCAGGCGTCGACCATCACCGTGCTGACGGCCACGTTGACCACCTGCTCGGCCACGTTGAGTTCGCACAGCGCATCAACGCGCACTTCCTCGGGCAGCGACTCGAGCATGGCGATATGGCGGTCGCGCACGTCCTGGATGTGACGGATCCAGTTGTCGGCCAGGCCGATGCGTGCACCGCTGAGCGCCGCCTTCACACCGGCGCAGCCGTAGTGGCCGACCACCATGATGTGCTCGACCTTCAGGTGCTCGACCGCGAACTGGATGGCCGACAGCGCGTTCAGGTCGGAATGGACCACGATGTTCGCGACGTTGCGGTGCACGAACACCTCGCCCGGCTCCAGGCCGGTGATCTGGTTGGCCGGCACGCGGCTGTCGGAGCAACCGATCCACATGTACTTGGGCGTCTGCTGCTTCACCAGGCTGGTGAAGAAGCCGGGGCGGTCGCGCTCCATCTGGGCCGACCAGGCGCGGTTGTGGGCAAACAGGTCTTCGAGGGATTCGTTGGGCATGGTCGTTCTCGGCTTCGTTAGGTACGCTCAGTGCGCACGGGTCTTCTTCGGGGCGCGGGGCGCCTTCGTGGTCTTCAGGGCGCGCGCCAGGGCGGTGCGCGCCTGCTTCTCCTGGGCCTGCACCTCCGCGAGGTTGGCCTGCAATTCGGCCATCTGCGCTTCGAGCTGCCCGCGGTGGACGCCCAGGACATGGAGGAACTTCTGCAACTGTGCCGCGGTATCGCGCGGACTGTCGTAGATGTCGAGGATATCCTTTGCCTCGTCCAGGCTCAGCCCCAGGCGCTTGGCGCGCAGGGTGAGCGCCAGCCGCGTGCGGTCGCGCGCGCTGTACACCCGCTGCAGGCCGCCCGCGCCAGAGCGCTCGGGTGCCAGCAGGCCCTTGTCCTCGTAGAAGCGGATCGCCCGGGTGGTGAGCGCGAATTCCCGGGCGAGTTCGCTGATGGAATAGGTCGATGGCGTGGGCACGGAAAGGCAATGCTCCTGGTGGTGTCTCTTGTGCAGCCTTCGGGGCTCGTTGCGGGCGCGACAGCGGGCTTCCGCTGCGCTGCCTACAATGAAGGCCCCTCCTGTGACGTTGACGTTAACGTCAACCTCCAATCCTACATGAACCTCCTCGAACGCGAACTCCATTACCCGCTGGGCGACCAGTTGCCGGCGCCCGGCGAGACGATCGAGGTGGCGCCCGGCGTGCGCTGGATCCGCATGTCGCTGCCCTTCGCGCTCGACCACATCAACCTCTGGCTGCTGCGCGACCGCATCGACGGCGTCGAGGGCTGGACCGTGGTCGACTGCTGCATCGACCGCGGCGAGGCGCGCGAGCAGTGGGAGCGGGTCTTCGAGACGCAGCTGCAGGGCCTGCCCATCCTGCGGGTGATCGTGACGCACATGCACCCCGACCACATCGGCCTGGCCCACTGGCTGTGTGCGCACTGGAAGGCACCGCTGTGGATGAGCGCCACCGACTACTACGTGGCGCGCAACATGACCAGCGCCGGCGGCATGGACAATGCCGCGGGCGGCGATTCGGCGGCACGCTTCTACGCGTCGCACGGGCTGGTCGACCCGGAGGCCGTGGCCAAGATCCGCGAGCGCTCCCACTACTACCGCGACATGGTGCCCGCGCTGCCGAGCCAGTATGTGCGCCTGATGGAAGGCACGACGGTGCACATCGGCGGGCGCGCCTGGCGCTGCATCGCCGGCTACGGCCATGCGCCCGAGCACATCGCGCTGTACTGCGAAGAGACCAACGTGCTGCTGGGCGGCGACATGATGCTGCCGCGGATCTCGACCAACGTGAGCGTGCACGCCGACGAGCCGGAGGCCGATTCGCTTCGCCTGTTCCTCGACAGCATCGCGCGCTTTCGCGAACTGCCGGCCGACGTGCTGGCCCTGCCCTCGCACGGCAAGCCCTTCACCGGCGTGCACCGACGCGTCGAGCAACTGGAAGAGCACCACCGCGACCGCCTGGCCGAGCTGCTGGCCGGTTGCCGCGAGCGGCCGCTGTCGGCGGCCGACGGCGTACCGATCATGTTCAAGCGCGCGCTCGACCTGCACCAGCTGACCTTCGCGATGGGCGAGACCATCGCCCACCTGCACCTGCTGTGGCATGCCGGCCAGCTGCGGCGCACCCGCGGCGACGACGGCATCTACCGCTTCGCCACCCGATGAGCGAGGAGACGCTGGCGCGCCTGCGCAGCGGCGCGCTCGCCGGCACGCAACGGCTCGACCTGCGCGATGCCGGGCTCGCCGAGTTCCCGCGCGAGATCCTGGCGCTGGCCGACACGCTCGAGGTGCTCGACCTGTCGCGCAATGCGCTCGACACGCTGCCGGACGACCTGCCCCGGCTGCACCGCCTGCGCGTGCTCTTCTGCTCCGACAACCGCTTCACCGAACTGCCGGCCGTGCTGGGCCGCTGCCCACAGCTCGAGATGGTCGGCTTCAAGGCCAACCGCATCCACACCGTGCCGGGCCATGCGCTGCCCGCGCGGCTGCGCTGGCTGATCCTCACCGACAACGCGGTCGAGTCGTTGCCGCCAGCGCTCGGCCAGCGCCCGCGCCTGCAGAAGCTCATGCTGGCAGGCAACCGCCTGAGCGCGTTGCCCGACACGATGGCGACCGGTAGCACGTCGCTCGAGCTGCTACGCATCGCGGCCAACCGCTTCGGCGCCCTGCCCGACTGGCTGGGCACGCTGCCGCGCCTGGCCTGGCTGGCGCACGGCGGCAACCCGCTGACCGCAGCGCAGGAAGCGCACGCACTCGACGGCCATGCGCTGCCGGACATCGACTGGTCGCGCCTGGACACCGGCGCCGTGCTGGGCGAAGGCGCGTCGGGCGTGATCCAGCAGGCCGCGTGGCAGCTGCCCGATGGCACGCGGCAGCCGGTGGCGGTCAAGCTCTTCAAGGGCGCCATGACCAGCGATGGCTCGCCGTCGAGCGAGATGGCAGCCGGCATCGCGGCGGGCCTGCACCGCGGGTTGATCGGCGCGCAAGGCCGCGTCGTCGGCCACCCCGAGGGCGCGCAGGGGCTGGTGATGCCGCTGATCGATCCGGCCTTCGGCGTGCTGGCCGGGCCACCGAGCCTGGACTCGTGCACGCGCGACGTCTATGCGCCCGACACCCGCTTCACGCCCGACGCGGCGCTTTCGCTGGCCGCGGGCATCGCGTCGGCCGCCGCGCACCTGCATGCGCAGGGCCTGATGCACGGCGACCTGTACGCGCACAACATCCTGCACGACGGCGCCGGCGGCGCGCTGCTGGGCGATTTCGGCGCGGCGTCCTTCCACCCGTCGCCGATGGCCGACGCGCTCGAACGCATCGAGGTGCGCGCCTTCGGCTGCCTGCTCGAGGAACTGCTCGCGCGCTGTGGCGCCGCCGACCCGGCACTCGGTGCGCTGCAAGCCCGCTGCGTGCAGCCGACGGTCGCGCTGCGCCCCGGCTTCGCCGAGATCAGCACGCAACTCGACGCCGTGCGCTGAACGGCGCCTGGCGCCTTGGTGACGGCGGTCAGCGGCAGCGGCCACTAAGCTGCCGCGGCACGCATCCACCCGGAGACATACCATGGACACCACCCACCTCTTCTCGCTCGAGGGCCGCACGGCGCTCATCACCGGCGGCTCGCGCGGCATCGGCCGCATGATCGCCGAGGGCTTTCTGGCGCAGGGCGCCAAGGTCTACATCTCGGCGCGCAAGGCGGCCGCCTGCGACCAGACCGCGAAGGAACTCTCGGCCTTCGGCCCCTGCATCTCGCTGCCCGCCGACGTGTCGACCGTCGAAGGCGCGCACGCGCTGGTCGCGGCCTATGCCCAGCACGAAGACACGCTCGACATCCTGGTCAACAACGCCGGCGCCGCCTGGGGCGCGCCCTACGACGAGTTTCCCGAGAGCGGCTGGGACAAGGTCGTCGACCTGAACATGAAGGCGCCCTTCTTCCTCACGCAGGCGCTGACCCCGATGCTGCGCAAGGCAGCCACCGACCACCTCGCCAAGGTCATCCACATCGCGTCGATCGACGGCCTGTCGGTGAACCCGTGGGAAACCTACTCGTACGCGGCCAGCAAGGCCGGTCTCATCCACCTCACGCGCCGCATGGCGCTGCGGCTCGCGCCGGACCGCATCGCGGTGAGCGCCATCGCGCCAGGCGCCTTCGCGTCGGACATGAACAAGGAAGCGCGCGACCACGGGGACGAGGTCAAGAACCGCATCCCGGCCGGACGCATCGGCACGCCGGAGGACATGGCAGGCGCGGCGATCTTCCTGGCCTCGCGCGCCGGCGACTACGTGATGGGCTCGACGCTGGTGGTCGACGGCGGGGCTGCCTACGGGCGCTGATGCGGCTTGCGGCTTGCGGCTTCCGACGGCGCCACAATCACGCGGCTGTGACGCCCTTTCCTTGAATGGGCGGGCGTCCTGCGCCAAGTTCTGATGCCCGCCTCTGGCTAAGCCAGGATCAGCCCTTCCGTGAGGTCCCTATTTGGTCACCTGCCGAGCCTTGATCAGTTTGCTGGTTGCGGCACTCGCACTCCAGGCAAACGCAACCGGACGCGACTTCTCTGCCGATTTTGCCGTCGTCTTCGCCGATGCGACGACAGAAGCGAAGTTGGACAGACTCCCGCTGAGCAGGGCCGTGCTGGCCGATGCGATCGAATCGGCCGCAAAAGCGGGTGCGCGCGGTGTGATCCTCAAATTTTTCCTGGACCGCCCACGGCAGCTCGAGGGAGATCGGGCACTGGCGCATGCGCTGACACTGCTGCCGGTGCTGTTGCAGGCCCGCATCGACGACACCGAAGCGGCCTCCAACGATCTCCCGTCGCGCTTCTTGCTGCCCGGCGACACTCGAGCAACGGCCATCAACGGCACGGGTGGATGGATTCCAATTCCACTCTTCTCGGCGCCCGCCCATGACATCTGCTTTGTGGATTTCTTGTCTTCCACCGTACCGGTGATCGAGTCCTATCGGGGCGCGTCCGTGAAGTCCCTGCTTCTGTGCGCCGTCGAGTTGGCGACCGGCGAAAGAGCAATCCCATCGGCCGCAGGGACGTTGGCCTTCATGGGCAACACTTTGCCGACCGACGAACTCTTCAGGCTTTCGGTTCCCATCGTGGACCACCGCCCCCTGGAGACCCTGACGCTGCACGATCTGCTCGACGGATCGATCGCCGCGTCGTCGCTCAAGGGGAAAGTGGTGATCCTTGCCTACGATGGGCCGAACATCGACCGGCTTGACAGCGACTATGGCGCCGTCGGCGCGCATCGGCTGTTCGTGCTGCTTCTACGCGACTTTTATCAGAGTCTTCCCTGATGGGCTCAGAGCCGCCTACGGGCGTTGAGCCTTCGCCTGCAGCACGTTGTCGGTGATGGCGCGGCCGACGCGCTCGAACACCTTGCCGGCCTCCTTCTGTTCGTCGAGATCGGCCGCGCAGGCCACGACCACGATCGCGTCGCGGCCGCCGTTCTCGGGGTTCATCACGCCGGAGTGGCAGGCGGTGCGGTACTGCGTGCCGGTCTTGTGGATGAAGCGCACGCTGCGCGGCAGGCCGGCCTGCAAGCGGTAGTTGGTGAAGATGTCGATCTTCATGTCCTTGAAGATGCGCTGCGTGCTCTGCGGCGACAGCAGATCGCCGCGCACCAGTTTCTCGAGCATGCCGCCGTAGGCCACCAGCGTGGCCGAGTTCGCGCCCTGCTTGTAGTAGCGCGCGTAGGCCTCGTCGATCGTCCGGGCCTGGAGCGCCGACGCCGGCACGCCGAGCGCACGCCGCACCGCCTCCACCCGCTGCGGGCCGAGCGGCGCCGAGGCCACGCGCACCAGCTGGTCGTTCGTCAGCTTGCGTGCGTCGGGATGGATCTCGGCGTACACGTCGTAGCGCACCTGCGCAAGTGACGTGAGGCGCTTGACGCGATCGGCGCCCATGGCGGCGCGCGCGCTCTCGTTCACCCGATCCTCGCCGACGATGCGCACCAGCATCGTGGCCGCCGTGTTGTCGCTGTCGACGAGCATGCGGTTGAGCAGGAAGTCGATCGTCATCGGCGTGCCGACCGGCCGCCACACCAGTTGCCCGGCCTCGATGCGGTCGGTGGGCTCCAGCTTGCGCGTGTCCGACAGCTTCAGCCGGCCGGCATCGACCGCCTGCAGCGTGGCGATGGCGATCGGCACCTTCGCCGTCGAGCCGAGGTACCAGAAGCGGTCCGCACCATAGGAGAAGGCCTCACCGCCGTTCAGCCGCTTGATGTACAGGCCGAGCCGGCCCGGCGACTCGCGGTCGATGCCTTCGACCGCCCGCTGCAGCGCGTCGGACCAGTCGGCGGCACGCGCCGCGTCAACGCTCAGCAGGAACGGCAGGCAGGCGATCAACGCCCGGAAGCACAGGGCAGGACGACGCATGGGTGACCCCTTCATGGAGCAGGCCGGACCTGCAGATGGCGGCCCCGACCTGCGCCAGGGCCATTTCGGAACGTTCGAGCGAGGGTTCGTCGCGCGTACAGGCGACGACCAGGAGGCGGCGCGCACCGGACGCGGTCGGTGGCGTTCGGATGAGCCCGCCGTCGCAGATGCGGCCGCGCTGCGTACCGGTCTTCTGCGCGAAGCGCACGTCTTTCGGCAGCCCGAGCTGGATGCGGCGCTTGCCGGTGACGACGCGCTCCATCATCGCGAGCAGGTAGCCGGTGTACGTGGGCCGCAGCGCCTTGCCGTCGACCAGCGATTCAAGCAGCTCGCCATACGCCTCGAGCGGCGCGGCGTTGAGACCGCTCGCGTAGTAGGCGGCGTAGGCCGCGTCGAGGTTGGGCTGGCGGAACTCGGCGATGGGTGTGCCCGTCAGGTGCGACAGCAGCTTGAGCCGCTCGGCATCGCTTGGCTGACGGCGCAGCGCGAGCAGGTCGCGCCCTTCGAGCCGCTCCGCCCTCGGTGTGAGCTGCCCGTAGATCGCACGGCGCACATCGGACAGGCGGGTGATGTGCCCGAACCGGCCGGGCACCAGCGACTCGACCACCGCATTGACCTCCGCGATGCCCACCAGGTCGATCAGCATGTCGCTGGCCGTGTTGTCGCTGTGGATGATCATCTGCTCGAGCAGCGCGCGGATGCGCACCGCGGCGCCGACCGGCTTGCGGTTGGTGCTGCCCGCGCCGTCGACGTAGTCCGATGCGCGCAGCGTCACCGGCGTGTCGAGCGTGAAATCGCCGCGCTCCACGCCGCGCAACACCGCGATGGCCACCGGCACCTTGACCATCGAGGCGAGGTACCAGCGCTGCGTGGCGCGGTGCGACACCGTCTCGCCGGTGTCGAGGTCACGCACGTAGACGCCGATGCGGGCGGCGTGGTCTGCATCGATCTGCGAGAGCGCGCCGGACAGGCGCGTCGCCCATGGCGAAGGCGCCGAGGTCTGCGCTGCACCGACGCCGTGGAGGGCGAGCAAGAGCAAGGCGGCGGTCAGCCGGCAGTGGGGGACGAGGCGCTGAAGTCTGAAAGTCACGACCCCAGCTTGCAGCCGAATGCAGCAACGCGGTCCCCGACAGCGCCTACACCGTGTGCAGGCCGACGCCGGGTTCTCCGGGGTCGATGGACAACAAAAATCGTGACAAAAGTCACGCCAACGACATGGCCGCCGCCTAGGCTTGGACCCGTCCGATGGCGCCGGCGGAACCTTTCGAGCCGGCCCGCCGGGCGGTCGCCACGAGGGCCCCCACGCCCCGCCCCCTACACAGAAAGCGAGCTTTCACATGCCAATCCCCCTGTCCTCCCTCTGCGCCGCTGGCGCACTGATCGTTGCCGGCGCGCTGGCCGGCTGCGGCGGTGGCGATGCCGCCGGCACCGGCGCCAGCGCCGCCGCCCAGAAGACCGACGCCACCGCCAAGCCCGAAGCGCCGGCGACGGACTCGACCGCCGCAGCCGCGCCAGCCGACGTGCGCTACGCCCCTTGAAGCCGGAGAGAAGCACCCCATGACCACGACGAATTCGCGCCGCAACTTCATCAAGGGCACGGCCACCACCGGCATCGCCGCGGCAACGCTGGCCGCCTTTCCCCCGAGCATCCGGCGTGCACTGGCCATCCCCGCGCACCACGACACCGGCACCATCAAGGACGTCAAGCATGTCGTGCTGCTGATGCAGGAGAACCGATCCTTCGACAGCTACTTCGGCACCTTCAAGGGTGTGCGCGGCTACGGCGACCGCTTCGCCGTGCCCGCGCCGAACGGCAAGACCGTCTTCCATCAGACCTACACCAAGACGACACCGCCGAGCACCTACGTGCCCTACCACCTGGACGAAAGCCAGGGCAACGCGCAGCGCGCCGGCAGCACGCCCCACACCTGGATCGACTCGCAGGCCGCGTGGGACCACGGCCGCATGTTCAAGTGGCCCGACGCGAAGAACCTGCTGTCGATGGGCTACTACGACACGGCCGAAGTGCCGTTCCAGCGCGCGCTGGCCGATGCCTTCACCCTGTGCGACCACTACCACTGCGGCATGCACACCGGCACCATCGCCAATCGGCTCTTCTATTGGAGCGGCACCAACGGCCCGAACGGCGTGAGCCCCATCGACGGCAGCAAGGTGCAGGTCGCCGCCCTGAACAACCAGTTCAACGGCGGCAACGACATCGGCCCGTCGACCCAGGGCTGGACCTGGACCACCTATGCCGACCGGCTGGAGAAGGCCGGCGTGAAGTGGAAGGTCTACCAGAGCCTGGTCGACAACTTCGGTTGCAACGAGATGATGAGCTTCCGCCACTGGCGCGCAGCCGTCGAGCAGATGCCCGCGTCGCGCCGCCCGGTCTACGTGCCCGCGACCGACATCACCCAGCCGGTGACCGCGGCCGGCCCGTTCTACGACGCGAGCGTGGACGACGCGCTGAGCCCGCTGGCCAAGGGCTTCGGCAACACGATGCCCTATGGTTTCCTGGAGACCTTCCGCGAAGACATCCGCAACGGCACGCTGCCGGCGGTGTCGTGGATCATTTCCCCGTCGGCCTACAGCGAGCACCCTGGCCCCTCGAGCCCGGCCAAGGGCGGCTGGTATGTGCAGGAAGTGCTGGACGCGCTGACCTCGAACCCCGAGGTCTGGAGCAAGACGGTGCTGCTCATCAACTTCGACGAGAACGACGGCTTCTTCGACCACCTGCCCACGCCCTCGGCGCCCTCGCGCAACCCCGACGGCACGCTGGCGGGCGCCACCACCATGGCGGCGGCGGACGTCGCCGTCGAGTACCACGACTACGCACCCGCCACCACCAGCCAGCCGGCCGCCGACGGCCGGCCCTACGGCCCCGGCCCGCGGGTGCCGATGTGGATCGTTTCACCCTGGAGCCGCGGCGGGTGGGTCAACTCGCAGGTCTGCGACCACACCTCCACCCTGCTCTTCCTGGAGAAATGCTTCGGTGTGCAGGAGCCGCAGATCAGCGCGTACCGCCGCGCCGTCTGCGGCGACCTCACCAGCGCCTTCAACTTCGAACGCCCCAACGACGAGCCGCTGCCGACGCTCGCCGGCCGCACCACCAAGGCCGAGGCCGACGCACTCACCGCCGCCCAGCAGGCCCTGCCCAAGCTGACGCCGCAGCCCGATCTCGCGCTGCCGGCCCAGGCGACCGGCGTGCGCCCGTCGCGGGCGCTGCCCTACGAACTGCACACCAGCGCGCGCGCCGACATGCAGAACGGCCGCGTGCAGCTGCTGTTCGCCAACAGCGGGCGGGCGGCGGCGGTCTTCCACGTGTACGACAAGCGGCATCTGTCCGACCGCCTGCCGCGCCGTTTCATGGTCGAGCCGGGCAAGCAGCTGAGCGACCACTGGGCGGCGATGACGGACGACGCCGGCCTCTACGACCTGTGGGTGCTCGGCCCGAACGGCTTCCACCGCGAGTTCAAGGGCGACCTGAACCGACTGCGCGCAGGCGGTGCGCCTTCGCCCGAGATCCGTGTCGGCTACGACGCGCGCCGCGGCGACCTCTACCTGCAGCTGCGCAACGAGGGCCGCCGCGATTGCCGCTTCACGGTGCAGTCGAACGCGGCCTACGCGCCGCCGGCCGTCCGCCGCGGCCGCGGCCATGACCACGAGCGGGACGACGACGGGAAGGACGAGCGCGGCCACCACGGCGGCCCGGGCCACGGCCGCGACCGGTCGTGGAACCTGGCCCTCAAGGGCGGCGCCGATGCGGAGATGAGCTGGAGCCTCGACGGCAGCGGCAACTGGTACGACTTCGTCGTGACCTGCGATGCCGACGCGGCCTTCTATCGCCGCTTCGCCGGCCGGGTCGAGACCGGCCGCCCTTCGGTCAGCGATCCGGCCATGGGGCTGGTCGACCGCTTCTAGGCACCTGGCGCGGCAGCCTCAGTGGTTGTCGCGCGGCACCCCGAAGGTCGCGTGGATCTTCTGGTACTTCACCGCCGGCTTCAGCACCATGCCTTCGGACAGTTCGTCAACCACGGCGCGCTGGATCTCCTGCCACGGCGTCTGGCTCGGCGGGTACGGGTAGCCGCCCGCGGCATCGAGCTTCGCGCGGCGCTTGGCCAGTTCCTCATCGGACACCAGCATGTTGGCCGTGTGCTTTTTCAAGTCGATGCGCACGCGGTCGCCGGTGCGCAGCAGCGCCAGCGCGCCACCGGTGGCGGCCTCGGGCGAGGCATTCAGGATCGACGGCGAGCCCGAGGTGCCCGACTGCCGGCCGTCGCCGATGCACGGCAACGCGGTGATGCCCTTCTTCAGCAGGTAGCTCGGCGCCCGCATGTTCACCACCTCGGCCGCGCCGGGGTAGCCGACCGGGCCGACGCCGCGCATGAAGAGGATGCTGTGCGCATCGATCTTCATCTTCGGGTCGTCGATGCGCGCGTGGTAGTCCTCCGGCCCGTCGAACACCACGGCGGTGCCTTCGAAAGCCATCGGGTCCTTCGCATCGTTGAGGTAGCGCTCCTGGAACTCCGGCGTGATCACGCTCGTCTTCATGATCGCCGAGTCGAACAGGTTGCCCTTGAAGTTCAGGAAGCCGGCGTTCTTCTTCATCGGCTTGGCGTACGGGAAGATCACCTTCCGGTCTTCCGTGAAGCGGCCTTCGCAGTTCTCGACGATGGTCTTGCCGTTGGCCGTGAGCGCGGGCTGGATCAGCCCCTTGGCGATCAGCTCGGCCACCACCGCCGGCACGCCGCCGGCGCGGTAATAGTCCTCGCCGAGGTATTCGCCGGCCGGCTGCAGGTTCACCAGCAGCGGGATCTTGTAGCCGTACTTTTCCCAATCGGCGGTGTGCAGCTCCACGCCGATATGGCGCGCGATGGCGTTCAGGTGGATCGGCGCGTTGGTCGATCCGCCGATGGCAGAGTTCACGATGATCGCGTTCTCGAAGGCGGCGCGCGTGAGGATGTCCGAGGGCTTCAAGTTCTCGCGCACCATCTCGACGATGCGCTTGCCGGTCATGTACGCCATCTCCTGCCGATCGCGGTAGGGCGCGGGAATCGCGGCGCTGCCGGGCAGCGTCATGCCCAGGGCTTCGGTCAGCGAGTTCATCGTCGACGCCGTGCCCATGGTGTTGCAGTGGCCGGTCGACGGGGCCGACGAGGCCACCAGCTTCAGGAAGCCCTTGTCGTCGATCTCGCCAGCGGCGAGCAGCTCGCGCGCCTTCCACACGATGGTGCCCGAGCCGGTGCGCTCGCCCTTGTACCAGCCGTTGAGCATGGGGCCGGAGTTCAGCGCGATGGCCGGGATGTCGACCGTGGCGGCGGCCATCAGCTGCGCCGGCGTGGTCTTGTCGCAGCCGGTGGTGAGCACCACGCCGTCGATCGGGTAGCCGTAGAGGATCTCGACCAGCGAGAGGTATTGCAGGTTGCGGTCGAGCGCGGCCGTCGGGCGCTTGCAGGTTTCCTGGATCGGATGGATCGGGAACTCGAAGGCGATGCCGCCCGCATCGCGGATGCCTTCCTTCACGCGCTCGGCCAGCACGATGTGGTGGCGGTTGCACGGCGCGATGTCCGAGCCGGTCTGCGCGATGCCGATGATCGGGCGGCCCGACTGCAGCTCGTCGAAGCCGAGGCCGTAGTTCATCGTGCGCTCGAGGTAGAGCGCTGTCATGTCGGTGTTGGCCGGGTTGTCGAACCAGGCCTGCGAGCGCAGTTTCAGGGCGCCCGCGGGCTTCTTGGGTTGGCTGCGGGGCGTGGGGGGTTTCTTTTTCACAGGGACAGTCCCTTCAGGGTTTGATCGGCGTTCGGCTGCGCCTTGCAGTCGTCGATGTAGAGCCGGATGATGTCGGCGAAATTGTCGTGCGGGTGCAGGCCGAGTCGGCCGGCACGCACCGCGGTCGCACCGCTGGGCCAGTTGGCCACGATGCCGGCGATGCGCTCATCGCGCTCGAAGCGCACCAGGGCGCGCACCTTGGGGCCGGCGACCTCTTCCAGCGCATCGAGCATGTCGGCCACGCGCACGTTCAGGCCCGGCAGGTTGAGCGCGGAGCGGCCGACGAAGGCCTCGCGCGTGGCTTCGTAGACGGCGATGAGCCCTTCGACGGTACGGGTGGGCGAGGCCATCGGGTGCGACACGTCGGGCGACACCGGGCAGATCGATTCCACGCCGGCCAGCGGCTCGCGAATGATGCCGCTGAAGAAGGACGAGGCCGCGCCGTTGGGCTTGCCCGGGCGCACCGTGACCGTCATGAGCCGCGCCGCGCGGCCATCGAAGTAGCCCTTGCGGGTGTAGTCGGCGATGAGGTGTTCGCAGATCAGCTTCTGCGTGCCGTACGAGGTCTGCGGCGTCGGCAGCGTGTCGTCGGCCACCAGCTTCGGGAAGGGCACGGCCGGGTCGGGGCCGAACACCGCGACCGAGCTCGAGAAGACGAAGCGCGTGACCTTGCCCCCGGCATTGACGTTGGCGCGCAGCGCGTCGAGCAGGGCGCGCGTGCTGTCGAGGTTGGAGCGCAGGCCGAGGTCGAAGTCGGCCTCGCACTCGCCCGACACGGCCGACGCGAGGTGGAACACGCCGTCGAAGGCTTCGGTCTTCAAGGCGTCGGTCTGCGCGAGCAGCGGGCCGGTGCGCGCCTCGACGCGCGGGTCGGCCACCAGGTCGGCAGGGGGCGGCGCGATGTCGGTCAGCACCATGCGCTCGATGCGCTGGCCGTCGAGGGTGCCGCGGGCCAGCAGGGTGCGCGCCAGGCGTGCGCCGAGAAAGCCGCCGCCGCCGGTGATGAGTAGTTTCATGAGTCAGTCTCCTTGGGGGTTTTTCGTTTGCGGCGTCCCGAGATGACGCCGCCTTCGACCAGCCGCTGTTCGCCATGCAGGATGTGGCTGGTGGCGCAGCGGCGCGCTTCGTCCGGGTCGCGCGCGGCGATGGCTTCGACGATGGCGCGGTGCTCGTGCTGCACCGCCTCCATGAAGTCCAGGCGCCGCGCCTCGTTGCCGCGCGTGATGCGCATGCCTTCGCGCAGGTACTGCTCGAGAAAGCCGAGCAGCAGCCGGAACTGCGGGTTGCCGCTCGACTCGCCGATGACACGGTGGAAGGCGAGGTCTTCGGCCACGCCGTCGTGCCCGGCCGCGACCGCGACGTCGATGGCCTTGAGGGCACGCCGGAGCGAGGCGATCTGCGCCCGCGTGGCGCGCTCGGCCGCGAGCGCGGCGATCTCGCCTTCGAGTACGCGGCGCACCTCGACCACGTGCACGACGGCCTGCACCGAATCGAGCACCGTCGGGTCGAAGGCCAGCGGCTGGTTGGTGGGCGTCTGCGCCACGAACACGCCCGAGCCCTGGCGCGACACCAGCAGCGCACGCGAACGCAGCTGGTGCACCGCTTCACGCACCACCGTGCGCGACACGCCATGCGCCACGGCGAGCTGCTGTTCGGTGGGAAGGCGGTCGCCGGGCCGCAGCGCGCCGGATGCGATCTGGTCGCCCAGGCGCTGCGCGAGACGATCGGACAGGCGATCCGCCATGAGGCGGAGCGGTTCGGCAGAGGGGCGGACAGGAGAGCGGTTTGCCTGCACGGCAGCGGAGTTTTGGCGCACGGTTATCGGGTGATCATACAAATCACCGGGGGTTTTCTCCTACCGGTTTGCCCTGATACCGGTTGCAGACAAGCGGCAGATACTGCGCGGGCTGCTGCGGCGCGGAGGTCTCCACGTCGCCTTCCCTCGCGAACCCACAGGATTGCATTGCATGGCCAGTGTCACGATTCAAGCGGTCAAGAAGAGCTTCGGCGACGTCCCCATCCTCCACGGCGTCGACATCGACATCCCCGACGGTTCGTTCACGGTGCTGGTCGGCCCCTCGGGCTGCGGCAAGTCGACGCTGCTGCGGATGATCGCGGGGCTGGAGGAAATCCACGGCGGCGAGATCCGCATCGGCGAGAAGCGGGTGAACGACCTGCCGCCGAAGGAGCGCGACATCGCGATGGTGTTCCAGAACTACGCGCTCTACCCGCACATGACGGTGCGCGACAACATGGCCTTCTCGCTGACGCTGGCCAAGGCCGACAAGGCGACCATCGCGAGCAAGGTGCAGCGCGCGGCCGAGATCCTCGCGCTCACGCCGCTGCTCGACCGCTACCCGCGCCAGCTCTCCGGCGGCCAGCGCCAGCGCGTGGCGATGGGCCGCGCCATCGTGCGCGACCCGCAGGTCTTTCTCTTCGACGAGCCGCTGTCGAACCTCGACGCCAAGCTGCGCGTGGCGATGCGCAGCGAGATCAAGGAACTGCACCAGCGGCTCAAGACGACGTCGATCTACGTCACGCACGACCAGATCGAGGCGATGACCATGGGCGACAAGATCGTGGTGATGCGCGACGGCCGGATCGAGCAGACCGGCAGCCCGCTCGATCTCTACGACCATCCGGCCAACCAGTTCGTCGCCGGTTTCATCGGGTCGCCGGCGATGAACTTCCTGCCGGGCACGCTGCGCCGCAGCGGGGGCGCGGCGCGCGTCGAACTCAAGGACGGCACGCAGCTCGACGCGCCGCTGCATGCGGGCGGCACCGACGGGCAGCCGGTCGTCTACGGCACGCGGCCCGAGCACCTGGCCCTGGCGTCGAGCGGCGGCATCCCGGCGCGCGTGGCGGTGATGGAGCCCACCGGCATGGACACCTTCGTCGCATGCCGGCACGAAGGCACCGAGCTGTCGGCCGTGTTCCGCGAGCGCCACGACTTCGCGCCCGGCAGCACGATCCACCTGCAGCCCGACCTGCAGCGCGCCCACCTCTTCGACGCGGCCTCGGGCCAACGGCTCGCCGCCTGAATTCGCTTCCCGGTTCGTTCAACAAGACAGGAGACATCGAATGAGTGATTTCAATCGCCGCAAGTTTCTCGAAGGCACGGCCGGCGTCGCTGCCGCCGCTTCGGTCGGCGCCGGCGCCGCCCTCTTCGCGCCCTTCGCGCATGCGCAGAACCTGACGTTCAAGCCCGAGAAGGGCGCCAAGCTGCGCGTGCTGCGCTGGAGCCGCTTCGTGCAGGGCGACATCGATGCCTACATGGCCAACGTCAAGAAGTTCACCGAGGCCACCGGCGTCGAGGTGCGCGTGGACAACGAAGGCTGGGAAGACGTGCGCCCGAAGGCGGCCGTGGCGGCCAACACCGGCGCGGGCCCAGACATCATCCTGTCGACCAACGACGACGCCAATCTCTACCCCGACAAGCTGCTCGACGTGACCGACCTGGCCGAGTACCTCGGCAAGAAGTACGGCGGCTGGTACCCGGCCGGCGAGACCTTCATGCGGCCCGACGGCAAGAAGTGGCTGGGCCTGCCCCTGGGCGCTTCGGGCTCGCTCATCGTCTACCGCGAGAGCATGGTGAAGGCGGCCGGCTTCGCGACCTTCCCGAAGACCACCGACGACTTCCTCAAGCTCTACAAGGCGCTCAAGGAAAAGGGCACGCCGGGCGGCATGGCGCTGGGCAACGCGACCGGCGACAGCACCTGGTGCAACTGGCTGATCTGGTCGCACGGCGGCAAGCTGGTCGACAAGACCAACAAGGTCGTGATCGACAGCCCCGAGACCCTCAAGGCGCTGGAGTACGGCAAGGAGCTCTACGCCAACTTCATCCCCGGCACGCTGTCGTGGCTGGACCCGAACAACAACAAGGCCTTCCTCGACGGGCAGATCAGCGTCACCAACAACGGCATCTCGATCTACTACGCCGCCAAGAACTCGCCGGACCCGAAGGTCAAGGAGATGGCTGCGGACATCAACCACGCCGTGTTCCCGATCGGGCCGGTGGGCGTGCCGACCGAGTCGCACCTGTTCTTCAACCAGATGATCATGAAGTACACGAAGTTTCCGCAGGCCTCGAAGGAGTTCCTGCGCTTCATGATGGAGAAGGAACAGTTCGACCCGTGGCTGCAAGGTGGCGGCGGCTACGTGGCGCAACCCCTGCGCTTCTACGAGAACAGCGCGATCTGGAGCTCGGACCCGAAGAACCTGCCCTACCGCGACTCGGTGAAGAACCTGCGCCCGGGCGGCTACGACGGCAAGCTGGGCTACGCCTCGGCCGGTGCCGCGGCGGACTTCATCATCCCGAACATGGTGGCCGAGGCCGCGAGCGGCTCGAAGACGCCCAAGGAAGCGGCCGAGCGCGCGCAGAAGCGCGCCGAGCGTTACTACAAGCTCTGACCGCCCCGCCCGCCCGGCGCCATGGTGCCGGGCGGTTCGCCCTCGTTCCTCGACCACGCCCGCCCCATGACCCTCCTGGCCCGATTCCAGAACAGTCGCAACGCGCTCGGCTTCATGTTCATGCTGCCGGCGGCGCTGTTGCTGCTGGTGTTCCTGACCTACCCGCTCGGCCTGGGCACCTGGCTCGGCTTCACCGACGCCAAGGTCGGCCGGCCGGGGCAGTGGATCGGCCTGGAGAACTACGCCTACCTGTGGGGCGACGCGGTCACGCGGCTGGCGCTGTTCAACACGCTGCTCTATACCTTCGTGGCGAGCGTGTTCAAGTTCATCCTCGGGCTGTGGCTGGCGATCCTGCTGAACAAGAACATCCGCTTCAAGACCTTCTTCCGGGCGGTGATCCTGCTGCCGTACATCGTGCCGACCGCGCTGTCGGCCATCGCCTTCTGGTGGATCTACGACTCGCAGTTCTCCATCGTCAGCTGGGCGCTGGTGAAGATGGGGCTGATCGACCACTACATCGACTTCCTCGGCGACCCGTGGAACGCGCGCATCTCGGTGATCATCGCCAACGTGTGGCGCGGCGTGCCCTTCGTGGCCATCACGCTGCTGGCCGGGCTGCAGACGATCTCGCCGTCGTACTACGAGGCGTCCGCCATCGACGGCGCGACGCCCTGGCAGCAGTTCCGCCACGTGACGATGCCGCTGCTCACGCCCATCATCGCGGTGGTCATGACCTTCTCGGTGCTGTTCACCTTCACCGACTTCCAGCTGATCTACGTGATCACCCGCGGCGGCCCGCTGAACGCGACGCACCTGATGGCCACGCTCTCGTTCCAGCGCGCCATTTCCGGCGGCGCCCTCGGTGAAGGCGCGGCGATCGCGATCGCGATGGTGCCCTTCCTGCTGGCCTGCGTGATGTTCAGTTTCTTCGGCCTGCAGCGCCGTGCATGGCAACAAGGGGGCAGCGACAAATGAGCAACTCGAGCCAAGTCGACACCGTCGGCATGAGTTACCTGGACTCGATCCCGCGCAAGGCGGTGACGGTCTACATCCCGCTCGTGCTGTTCCTGATCGTGCTGCTGTTCCCGTTCTACTGGATGGCCGTCACCTCGGTGAAACCCGAGGCCGAGCTGCTGGCGCGCGACGGCAACCCGTTCTGGGTGATCAAGCCGACGCTGCAGCACTTCTACAAGCTGCTGTTCGAGACGGCGTATCCGCAATGGCTGTGGAACACGGTGCTGGTGTCGGTGGTGTCGACCTTCGTGTCGCTCGCGGCCTCGGTGTTCGCGGCCTACGCCATCGAGCGGCTGCGCTTCAAGGGGTCCAAGCAGGTGGGCCTGTCGATCTTCCTGGCGTACATGGTGCCGCCGTCGATCCTGTTCATCCCGCTGGCCAACGTGGTGTTCAACCTCGGCCTGTTCGACACGCGCTGGGCGCTGATCCTCACCTACCCGACCTTCCTCATTCCCTTCTGCACCTGGCTGCTGATGGGCTACTTCCGCTCCATCCCGGCGGAGCTGGAAGAGTGCGCGCTGATCGACGGCGCCAGCCGCTGGCAGATCCTGGTGAAGATCGTGCTGCCGCTGGCGGTGCCGGGCCTGATCTCGGCCGGCATCTTCGCCTTCACGCTGTCGTGGAACGAGTTCATCTACGCGCTGACCTTCATCTCGTCGTCGGAGGTCAAGACGGTGCCGGTCGGCGTGGTCACCGAGCTGGTGCAGGGCGACGTGTACCAGTGGGGGCCGCTGATGGCCGGCGCGCTGCTCGGCTCGCTGCCGGTGGCCTTCATCTACTCGTTCTTCGTCGAGTACTACGTGTCGGGGATGACCGGGTCGGTCAAGGAGTGAGCGTGCGCTCGGTCACCAGCGCGGCACCGGTTCGTCCTTGAGCTGCTGTCGCAGCGCGCCGTAGTCCGGCACCACGCTCTCGACCGTTTCCCAGAAACGGGGGCTGTGGTCCATCACGCGCAGGTGCGCGAGCTCGTGCACCACCACATAGTCGATCACCGGCATGCGATAGTGCACCAGCCGCCAGTTCAGGCGGATGGCGCCGTCTGCGCTGGCGCTGCCCCAGCGCGTGGCGGCGTTCGACAGCGACAGCTTGGTCCAGCGCACACCCAGCTGCGGCGCGTAGAGCGTCAGCCGCTCCTGGAAGATGCGCTTGGCCTGGCGCATGAGCCAGGCCTGCGCGGCATCGCGGATCTGCGCCGTGGTCGCATTGTTCGCCACCGACAGGCGCAGCTCGCGCACGCCGCCCTCGTCCGGCTCGGCGTCGAGCATCGCGCCCACGCCGTCGAAGGCATGGCGCGGGTCGAGCCGCACCGTGACCTGTTCGCCGAGAAAAGGAATGCACGCGCCGTCCTTCCATTCGATGCGCGCGGATTCGAGCCGCTCGTGCCGCTGCTGGGCCTCATCGAGCTTGCGCACGATCCAGTCGGCCTTCTCCTGCAGCGCCGCGTCGACGTCGCGCAGCGCGACCCAGCGCGGCGCGCGCACCGACAGGCCTTCGGCGCCGACCACGAAGCCGATGGTGCGGCGCTTGCCGCGCGCGAATTCGTAGGCGACCTGCGCGTGGCCCAGCACCGCCTCGCGCGTGGCGCGCGGGTGCACGAAACGCGCAAGGCGCAGCGTGTCGGACAGCGGCACGGCGGGCAGCGACGGGCCCTGCGGCTCGACGGCCTTCGGCGCTGCGGGCTCGGCCGCGGGCGCCGGCACCTCGGCACGCAGCTCGTCGAACAGGTCCAGGGTGAATTGCATCAGGCCGCGCATCGCACGCACCCGCTCAACGGTAGGCCTCGGGGTCGAGCCGCCGCATCTCGGCTTCGATCCATGCCTCGACCTCGCGCATCAGCTCGACCGGCTCGCGGCCGACGCTGGAGATGGCCGGGCCGATCGACACGTCGACGACGCCTGGCCGCTTGACGAAGGCCTTGCGCGGCCAGACCTTGGCCGAGGTGACGGCGATCGGGATCACCGGCGCGCCCGTCTCGACCGCCAGCCGCGTGCCGCCGCTCTTGTAGGTGCCCTGCTGGCCACGGGGGATGCGGGTGCCCTCGGGAAACATGATGATCCAGATGCCCTGCGCCAGCAGCGCGCGGCCCTGCTTGACCACCTTGTTGAAGGCCTGCGCGCGCTGGCTGCGGTCGATGTGGATCATGTCCAGCCGCGCCATCGCCCAGCCGAAGAAGGGCACGTAGATCAGTTCCTTCTTGAACACGTAGGCCAGCGGGTGCGGCATCAGCGTGGGCATGAGGAAGGTCTCGAGCGTGGACTGGTGCTTGACCAGCAGCACCGCGCCCGCGCGCTGCTCCTGGGGCAGGTTCTCCATGCCGGTGACCCGCGTGCGGATGCCCAGGATGACCCGCGCACCGCCGATGGCCCAGCCCAGCCAGCGCTCGGCCATCCAGTACAGCGGCTCGCCGCGGCGCCAGATCGACGCCACGCACATGATGATGCCCCAGGGAATGACGGTGACCAGCATCCACGCCATGTGGACCACCGAGCGCACGAACGCCATCAGACGGCCACCTGCACGGCTGCCTTCTGCGCCTCGCGCGCGAGCAGGAAATCGACGAAGGCCGACAGGTCGTCGTGCACCTGCGTGTTGGGCGGGTACTCGGGCGGCAGCGGGTCGACATTGCGGCAGGCCGCCCCCATGCCGGTCAACAGCAGGTGCGGCTCGCAGCCGGCGGCGGCCCCGGCCTGCAGGTCGCGCAGGCTGTCGCCGGCGGTGGGCACGTTGGTCAGGTCGACGCCATAGCGCTCGCCGATCTGCAGGAACAGGCCGGGCTTGGGCTTGCGGCAGCCGCAGTCCTCGTCGGGGCTGTGCGGGCAGTAGAAGATCGCGTCGACCCGGCCACCGACGGCGGCCAGCATCTTGTGCATCTTCGCGTGCATGGCGTTGAGCGACACCACATCGAACAGCCCGCGGCCGAGGCCCGACTGGTTCGACGCGATCACCACGTGCCACCCCGCATGGTTGAGCCTGGCGATGGCTTCCAGGGCCTGCGGCAGCGGCGTCCACTCGGTCTCGCTCTTGACGAAGTCGTCGCGGTGCAGGTTGATGCTGCCGTTGCGGTCGAGGATGACGAGTTTCATGAGGGGCCTCGCGTGGGTTCGATCAGGCCGCCAGCCGCTCCAGCAGCGCCACGCGGTTCATCGCCC
The DNA here is from genome assembly GCF_030317205.1 of Variovorax sp. J2L1-78. NCBI lineage: Bacteria > Pseudomonadati > Pseudomonadota > Betaproteobacteria > Burkholderiales > Comamonadaceae > Variovorax > Variovorax arabinosiphilus. Next base: position 21,180 of record NZ_JASZYB010000002.1, read on the forward strand.
CGTGCAGCAGCTTGAGCAGGCCGAGGCGGTTGAGCCGCAGGTCGAGCTGTTCGGCATTGACCATCACGCCGTCGAAGAAGGCGTCGACCGGCGCGCGCAGGGCGGCCAGGGTCTGCAGCGATGCGGTGTAGTCGCCAGCCTCGAACTGCGCGTCGGCGGCGGGCAGGATGCGCTCCATCGCGTCGTGCAGCGACTTCTCGGCGGGTTCCTGCAGCAGCACCGGGCTGACGTGGGCGTCGGCCTCGGGCGACTTCTTCAGGATGTTGCCGATGCGCTTGTTGGCGGCGGCCAGCGCCGGCGCCTCGGGCAGGGCGGCGAAGGCGCGGACGGCCGCCAGCAGCTTGGGCACGTCGCCCAGGCGCTGCGGCTGTGGGGCCAGCACGGCGTCGACTTCCTGCGCGCTGGCGCCCTGCTCGCGCAGGCTGCCGGCGAGGCGATCGAGGATGAAGCCCTCCAGGTCGACCACGGCACGGTCGCGGTCGAAACCGTCGATGCCCTGGAAGACGGCGGCGGTGCCGATCAGCAATGCCTTCAGGTCGAGCAGCAGGTCCTTCTCGATCAGCATCCGCACCACGCCCAGCGCATGGCGGCGCAGCGCGAACGGGTCGCGGTCGCCGGTGGGCAGGTTGCCGATGCCAAACATGCCGACCAGCGTCTCGAGCTTGTCGGCCAGCGCCACCACCACGCCGACCTCGCCGCGCGGCAGCGTATCGCCGGCGAAGCGCGGCTTGTAGTGGTCTTCGATGGCGTCGGCCACGTCGACGGCCAGGCCGTCGTGCAGCGCGTAGTAGCGGCCCATGGTGCCCTGCAGTTCGGGGAACTCCCCGACCATGTCGGTCACCAGGTCGGCCTTGGCGAGCTGCGCGGCCTGGGTCGCCTGCGCGGCGAGCGTGCCGTCGCCCAGCTGTTCGGCGATGGTGCGCGCGATGTGCATCACGCGCGTCACGCGTTCGCCCTGCGTGCCCAGCTTGTTGTGATAGACCACCTTGCCCAGCGATTCCACGCGCGAGGCCAGCGACTTCTTGCGGTCCTGGTCGAAGAAGAACTTGGCGTCGGCCAGGCGCGGGCGCACCACGCGCTCGTTGCCACCGATGACCGCGCTCGCATCGTCGGGGCTGATGTTGCTCACGACCAGGAACTGGTTGGTGAGCTTGTCGGCCGCGTCGAGCAGGGGGAAGTACTTCTGGTTGGCCTTCATCGTGAGGATGAGGCATTCCTGCGGCACGTCGAGGAACTCGCGCTCGAAGCTGCAGATGAGCACGTTCGGCCGCTCGACCAGTGCGGTGACTTCGTCGAGCAGCGCATCGTCATCGATCGGCTTCGCGCCGCCACCGACCTTCGCGGCGGCCTGCGCCAGCTGGCGGGCGATCTCGGTGCGGCGGGCATCAAAGCCGGCGATGACCGCGCCCTCCTCTTCCAGCTGCAGCGCGTAGCTGCTGGCGTCGCGCAGCACCACCGGGTCGACCTTGGCTTCGAAGCGGTGGCCGTGCGTCTCGCGGCCGGCCGTGAGGCCCAGCGCCTCGACCGGCACCACGTCGCCGCCGTGCAGCGCGACCAGGCCGTGCGCCGGGCGCACGAAGCTCACGCTGGTCCAGCCGGGCAGTTCGCCGTTCTCGAGCTGGTAGCTCATGACCTTCGGGATCGGCAGCTTGGCGATGGCTTCGGCCAGCGCCTTCTGCAGGCCCTCGGCCAGCGTTGCGCCCTTGGCCGTGCTCTCGTAGAAGAGCGCCTCGGCCTTGCCGTCGAGCGCGCGCTTGAGCGTGGGCACGGCGGACGCGTCGGCGCCGAGCGCACCCAGGCGCTTGAGCAGCGCCGGCGTGGCGTTGCCCGCCGCGTCGAGGCCGACGGCCACCGGCATCAGCTTCTGCGAGACCGCCTTGTCGGCGGCCTGCGCCACCACGTTCGTGAGGTGCGCGCCCAGGCGGCGCGGCGAGGCATAGGACGTGAGCACCGCGCCGGCCTCGGCCAGGCCGAGCGCGACGAGCTGGTCGCGAAGGACGCCGGCGAAGGCGTCGCCCAGCTTCTTCAGCGCCTTGGGTGGCAGTTCCTCGACGAACAGTTCGACGAGCAGGTTCTTGGTATTGGTGATCATGGGATCAGGCCGCCTTCTTCGTGATGGGCGCCATCTGCGCCACCCACTCGCGCGGGGCCATCGGGAAACCGAGCCGTTCGCGGCTCTCGTAGTAGCTCTGCGCCACGCTGCGCGCGAGGTTGCGGATGCGGCCGATGTAGGCGGCGCGCTCCGTCACGCTGATCGCGCCGCGCGCGTCCAGCAGGTTGAAGCTGTGCGCGGCCTTGAGCACCTGCTCGTAGGCGGGCAGCGCCAGCTGTTCGGTCATCAGGTGCTTGGCCTGCTTCTCGTGCGCGTTGAAGGCGGTGAAGAGGAAGTCGGCGTCGGAATGCTCGAAGTTGTAGGTCGACTGTTCGACCTCGTTCTGCTTGTAGACATCGCCGTAGCTGAGCCCATCCGTCCACGTCAGGTTGTAGACGTTGTCCACGCCCTGCAGGTACATCGCCAGCCGCTCCAGCCCGTAGGTGATCTCGCCGGTGATCGGCTTGCAGTCGATGCCGCCGACCTGCTGGAAGTAGGTGAACTGCGTCACCTCCATGCCGTTGAGCCAGACCTCCCAGCCCAGGCCCCAGGCGCCGAGCGTCGGGTTCTCCCAGTCGTCTTCCACGAAGCGGATGTCGTTCTTCTTCAGGTCGAAGCCCAACGCCTCCAGAGAACCGAGGTACAGCTCCAGGATGTTCGACGGCGCGGGCTTGAGCACCACCTGGTACTGGTAGTAGTGCTGCAGGCGGTTGGGGTTCTCGCCGTAGCGGCCGTCCTTGGGGCGGCGGCTGGGCTGCACGTAGGCGGCCTTCCACGGTTCCGGTCCGAGGGCGCGCAGGAAGGTGGCGGTGTGCGAGGTGCCGGCACCGACCTCCATGTCGTAGGGCTGGAGCAGCGCGCAGCCCTGGTCGGCCCAGTACGACTGCAACTTGAGAATGATTTGCTGGAAGGTCAACATGGAAGCTGGCCGGCGCAGGCCGGACATTGGACAGTCGGCGGGCCGGGGCCCGCGAGGCGCCGATTTTACGGGCCGGGCGGCCTCGGCTTTGGCGTCTCTCCCACACGCGGCCGGGCGCTTGCCCGCCGGACTGTCGGCCGCGACGATGCGATAACCCCTGACGCGCCCGCCACGGGCGTCCACCCGACCTCTCCGATGCCCATCACGCCCCCCGACCTCGCGCCCGACGCGCCCCTCTTCATCGTCCTGAACGCCGGGTCGGGCAAGCACGCGCCCGCGCCGGTGCGCGCCGCGGTCGAGCAGGCCTGCGGCGCCGCGGGGCGGCGGCACCGCATCTTCCTGGTCGAGCAGCCCGGCCAGTTGCAGGCCTTCGCGCGCGAGGCGGTGGAGCGCGCGCGCGCCAACGGCGGCATCGTGGTGGCGGCCGGCGGCGACGGCACCATCAACGCAGTGGCCCAGGCCACGCTCGGCAGCGGTTGCGCCTTCGGCGTGCTGCCGCAGGGCACCTTCAACTATTTCAGCCGCACCCACGGCATCCCGGCCGAGAACGAGGCGGCGCTGCAGGTGCTGCTGAACGAGCCGCCGCGTGCGGTGCAGGTCGGCCTGGTGAACGACAAGGTGTTCCTGGTCAACGCCAGCCTGGGGCTCTATGCGCAACTGCTGGAGGAGCGCGAGGCCTTCAAGCGCGACTACGGGCGCAGCCGGCTGATCGCCCTCGGCGCGGCCGTGGTGACCATGCTGCGCGGCGGACACCGCTCGTGGCGGCTGCGGCTGGCGCTGCGCGGGCAGGAGCGCGACGTGCGCACCCGGTCGCTCTTCGTCGGCAACAATGCGCTGCAGCTGCACCAGGTCGGCATCGACGACGCCGACGCGCCCGAAGAAGGCCGGCTCGCCGCCATCGCGGTCAAGCCCGGCCACTGGTGGTCGCTGCCGGGCCTCCTGGTGCGCGGCGCGCTCGGCAAGCTGGGCGACGCCGACGACATCGTGACCTTCCCCTTCGCCTCGCTGACGGTGAAGCCGGCCGGCTCGCACGGCCGGCGCCGCATCAAGGTGGCGACCGACGGCGAGCTCAACTGGCTGGACATGCCGCTGCTGTTCCGCGTGGCGCCCGAGCCGCTGTGGCTGATCAAGCCGGCCGTGGCGCCGGAGCTCGAGGCGGCGCGGGCATGAGCGTGCTGCTGCAGATCTCCGACACGCACTTCGGCACTGAGCAGGCCCCCGTGGTCGCAGCCCTCGAGGCGCTGGTGCACGACACGCAGCCAGCGCTGGTGGTGCTGTCGGGCGACATCACCCAGCGCGCGACGCGGGCGCAGTTCGCTGCGGCGCGCGCCTTCATGGACCGGCTCGGGGTGCCCTGGCTCGCCATTCCGGGCAACCACGACATTCCGCTGTTCCAGGTGGGCGCACGGCTGTTCAGCCCCTACGGGCGCTACACCGATGCCTTCGGCAGCGACTTGGAGCCGGCGTTCTCCTCGCCCGACTGGCTGGTGCTGACCGTCAACACGACGCGCTGGTACCGGCATGCGGACGGCGAGGTGTCCGAGGCGCAGATCGCGCGCGTGGCGCAACGGCTCGCCAGCGCCACGCCGGCGCAGCGGCGTGTCGTCGTCACACACCAGCCGGTGCTGGTGACCCGGCCCGAAGACGAGCGCAACCGCCTGCACGGCGCCGACGCGGCGTTGCGCCGCTGGGCCGCGGCCGGGGCCGACCTGGTGCTGGGCGGCCACATCCACCTGCCCTTCGTTCGGGCGGCGCACGAGGCCGGCGCCGGCGTGTCGCGCGCGCTCTGGGCGGTGCAGGCCGGCACGGCGGTGTCGTCGCGCGTGCGCGGTGGCCAGCCCAACTCGGTCAATCTGCTGCGGCCGGGCGCTGCGTCCGGGCCGCGCACGTGCACGGTCGAACGCTGGGACCATGCGGCGGCCGAAGGCCGCTTCGTGCCGGGCCAGGTGCACACGCTGGCGCTGGCCGATGCCTGAAGCGTCCGGCACCCCGCTGCTGATCGCGCTGGCGCACGCCATGGCGCCGCATGCCTTGCCGGCCTTTCTGCTTGTGCTGCTGACGGCCGTGACTGCTGGCGGCCTCGCCTGCGGATGGCTTCAGCGCCGGCATGCCGCCCTCGAAGCCGAGACCGAAGCTCGACCACCGCGTCTCGTGCTCAGCCTGGCACTCGGCTTCGCCGCCGTCGTCGCCGCCGCCGCCCTGTTCGCGGGGATCGCCGAACGGGCGACGCCGACGCACACGCTCGGCCGCGCCGACCAGGTGCTGGCCGACGGCATCGCCGCGACGCTGCCCTGGGCGGCGCTGCGCGCCTTCAGCGTGCTCACGCACCTGGGCGACCGCGCGGTGCTGATCGCGATCGGCGTCGGCATGGCCGCATGGCTGCTGTGGCGCCGCCACACCGGCCTGGCGCTGGGCTGGATGCTGGCGCTGGGCGGCAACGCGGTGCTCAACCCGACGCTCAAGAATCTCTTCGAACGGGCGCGGCCGGTGCATGACCACGGCCTGGCCTTGGAGGACGGCTACAGCTTCCCGAGCGGCCACAGCTCGGGATCGATGGTCGTCTACGGAATGCTGCTGTACGTCGCCCTGCAACTGCTGCCACCGCGCTGGCATGCGCCGGCCGTGATGGCGGCGATCGCGGTGATCCTCACCACCGCCTGCAGCCGCATCTTCCTGCAGGTGCATTTCGCGAGCGACGTGGCCGCCGGTCTGCTGTCCGGCGGCACCTGGCTGGCGGTGTGCATCGCCAGCCTGGCATGGGCGCAAGGGCGCACCCGGGCGCGGCCCGCTACTTGAAGGTGTACTTGCGGCCGGCGATCGACACGCTCTGGAGCTGCCACTGGCGCGCGGCCACGCTCACCGAATCGCCCATCACCAGGATCGCACCCGCATGCGGCTTCGCGCAGCGTGCCGGATCGGCGGCGGTCAGCGCCGCACCGGTGTCGCAGCCTGCGGCCGTGCGCTCGCGGAACAGGCCGGCGTCGCCCGAGGGGCCGTCCACGATGCAGGCATTCGGGTAGGTCGCGAAGTCGAAGCCGTCCACACCGGCGAGCGGGTTGCCGTTGTTGCTGTTCGAGGCGGGAACGCCCAGCAGCGGCGTGCCCACGATGTACCAGCCCGGGGTCTTGTCCGTGATCGAGAGCCGGGTCATCCCCGTCGAGAAGTCGGTGGTGTAGAGGTTGGCCGTGCCGGGCGAGAAGCCGATCACGCGGCGCGTGCGCAGGTCGCCGATGGTCGCGCCGGGCAGCGCCATGTTGCACTGCAGGTCGACGATGAAGTTGAAGTACGGCCCGAGGTTGGTGTTGCCGGAGAGGTGCTGCGCCACGATCTCGAGAGATTTGAGGTCGGCCAGCTTCATGCCGTTGAGGCCGCTGAACTGGAGCACCGCCTTGTTGCCGGTGCCGCCGCCCACGAAGGCGCCGATCGGCTGGGCCGCCGTCGCGGGTGCCGCCATGGTCAGGGTGCCATCGGCCACCGACAGCGTCGACGCATTGAGCTGCGGCATGGCCGCCGCGTCCGCCGCCGAGATCACATAGGCGCCGGGCAGCGCGACCGGGGTTTCGCCCGGCTCGGTGGCGGCCACGGACGTGACCACGTCGGCCAGCGAGGTGCCCGCCTGCGCGAGGTTCGCGCTGAGCGCCTCGAGCGCGTCGTCGTAGGCGTCACCCGCGGTCGGCGAGAACACGCCGCTCAGGGGGTCGACGTCGCCCAGCACATACCCGGCGTTCTCCAGCCAGCTCGACAGCGACGCCTTCGCCGCGGGCAGATCGGCCGCCACCTGGGTCAACTGCGCGCCGATGTTGGTGCCTTGCGCGGCCAGCCAGGCGGCCGGGTCGCTGCCCAGCGCCATCGCCATGACCAACTCGGTCACGGGCGTCACGTTGGCGCGGGTCGCATCGACGGCGAAGGAATGCAGGCCCGTCGGATACAGCGTCGCGTCCAGGCTTCCGCCGGTGAGCGTGATGACGCAGGGGAAGGTCTGGCCGGCGGTCTGGACCGACCAGGCGCCGGCATCGGAGGTGGTGGCGTTCAGGACTGCGCCCTGCGCGCACTGCACAGCGATGGCGCCGCCCGCGATCGGCGCGCCGACGGCGGCCGTGCCGCTGAGCGTGGGTGCCGGCGCCACCGGGTCGGCCGGCACGGGCTGGGTGCCTTGCGGCGGTGGCGTCGTGGTGGCCGGGGTACTGCCGCTGTCGGAGCCGCCGCCGCACGCGGCGACGACGCTCAGCACCAGCAGGGCGACCGAGCCTCGAAGAAAAGTGAGGGAACGCGTGGGGAGGATGGGGGTCATGCGTCGACCTTATCGGCGCGCCTTTCACCATCCCAGCGAAGACCGCCACTGGTTGTGAACCGGGCCACAAGCAGCGGCAGGTCGCCCGACCGGCGGCCTCCTTGCTTCAGCCGCGCTTCAGTATTCCCAGAAGATGCGCTGCAGTTCCTTCGTGTCGCTGGTCTTGGTCAGCGCGACCATCGCCAGGATGCGCGCCTTCTGCGGGCGCAGGTCGTGCGCCACCACCCAGTCGTACTTGTCGTCGGGCTGCTCGGCGTTGCGGATGACGAAGCCGTCGGGCACGCGCGAACTACGGATCACCACGATGCCGTCGGCGCGCACCTTCTGCAGGCTGGGCACGATGCGGTCGGCCACCGAGCCATTGCCCGGACCGCCATGGATCAGCGCCTTGATGCCGCTCTTGCCCAGCGCATCGATGGCCGTCGAGGCCACGCCCTCGTAGCCCATGGCGATCTCCACCGGCGGCAGCGACTTGATGGTGTCGATGTCGAACTCGGAGTTCATCGTGTGGCGCTTCACCGGCGCGCGGAACCAGTAGTTGCGGCCCTCGACCACCATGCCGAGCGAACCCCACTGGCTCACGAAAGCGCTGGGCTTGATGTTGAAGTTCTTGCTGACGTCGCGGCCGCTCTCGATGCTGTCGTTCATGGTCAGCAGCACGCCCTTGCCCATGGCGTCCTTGCTGCCGGCGACGCTGACGGCGTCGTACAGGTTGAGTGCGCCGTCGGCCGACAGGGCGGTGCCCGGGCGCATCGACGCGACCATCACGATCGGCTTGTTGGTGTGCACCGTGAGCGTCAGAAAGTACGCGGTTTCTTCCACCGTGTCGGTGCCGTGCGTGATGACGATGCCATCGACGTCGGGCTGCTTGGCCAGCGCCGAGACGCGCTGGGCCAGCACCAGCAGGTTGTCGTTGGTCAGGCTTTCCGATGCCACCTGGAACACCTGTTCGCCGCGCACGTTGGCGACCTTGCCCAGCTCCGGCAGGCCGGCGATGAGCTTCTCGACGCCGACCTTGGCCGCCGCATAGGTGGCGCTGTTGACGGCCGAGGCGCCGGCCCCGGCGATGGTGCCGCCGGTGGCGAGGATCACGACATTGGGCAACGCGGCCTGGGCATGGGCCACGGCGGCGGCGGCCAGCAGCACCGCGGAAGCGGCGAAGCTGCGCAGGCGGGAAGAGGAGATCATGGTGCGTCCTTCTGTGGTTGGGAGAAATCGGAAAGCCGTCATTGGGATACAAGAACGGTGCCCATTTCGTCACCCGTCCATGCAGAGACGACATCGGCCCATGCGCCGCCTGCAACATCGGTGCATCGATGCGGGGCGGTACCATCGCCACCGCGCCGTGCCTGGCGCCGCCGCTCACCTGCCTACCGTGGAAACTCCTGCCGACACCGCCCTTCCCCCTGTGGACATGCCTGCGCCCGACGGGCCGCTGTCGCGGGCCCGTCCCGGGCGCGAACGCATCATGGCGGCGATCCGCGAAGCGGCCATCGCCGAGTTCAGCCTGCACGGGCTCAAAGGCACGTCGACCCAGGCCATCGCGCTGCGCGCCGGCATCACCAAGCCGCAGCTGCACTACTACATCGCCGGCAAGGAAGAGCTCTACGAAGAGCTGCTGATGCAGGTGCTGCACGCCTGGAAGGTCGTGTTCTCCTTCGACCAGGCCGCCAGCGGGCCGGCCGCGGTGCTGAGCGACTACATCCGCAAGAAGCTCGACCACGCCTTCGACCATCCGGAGATGTCGCGCATCTTCACGCGCGAGGTGCTCGACGGCGGCAAGAACCTCGAGGGTTACTGGCCCAACTCGCAGGCTTGGACGCAGAAGAAGATCGACATCATCAACGGCTGGATCGCCCGCGGCCTGATGCGCCCGCTCGACCCGCGCCTGCTGCTGCAGCACATCTGGGCGATGACCCAGTACCACGCCGACTACGCCCTGCAGGCGCGCGTGATGATGGGCGTGGGCACCGAAACGGCCATCGACCGCGAGCAGGTGGCGCGCGAGCTGATCGCGTTCGTGCTTGGCGGCTGCGGCATCCAGACCACGCCGAAATAGCCGGCCGCGCCACGGCCAGCGCCGCGGTTTTCACCTTGAAACATCTGCGACCGCCGCTCTATGGGTAGACCCTGATGACCGCCCCGGGCAAAGGGCGAAGGATGCGTTCTTTGTACTACTTCCGTTCACGCGCGAAGGGTCGAAGATGTCCTCCCCACCCACCGGTATCCTGTCGTACGGATGGATGCCCGGCCCCCACCCGGCGGACGCGCTGCGCGACGACGCGGCGCTGGTGCAGTCGTTGCACGACCTCGGCCAGGGCGCCGCCGATGCCCCGGACACCGTGCTGCCGCTCGACGACGCGGACGAGCCACCGCAGACCGCCCTGCCACCCGCGGCGGTGATGACCTACCTTCCCGCCGCATCGACGGCGCACCCCGCCCTGGAATACGGCGCCACGCCGGCCCGTGACGCGTCGTCCGGCTGGTCCGCCGACGCCCAGGCCACCCGGCGCCTGATGGTCAGCCTCGCGCTCGTCCTGGGCCTGTTCGGCGTGGGGCTCGCGTTCGACTACGTCTATTCCGGGCGGCAGGGCCACGGCGCGGCGCAACAGGCCTTCGAGGCCAGCGTGACGCAGATGCAGGCGGCCGTGGCACGCGGCGACTTCGCAGCGGCGAAACAGGCGCTCGGCCTGGTCGGCACCGCACACGCCGACGACCCCCGGGTGCAGGCGGCGCGGCAGGCCCTCGGCCAGCACGAACAGGCACAAGCGCAGCGGCGCGAGCGCTTGCAGGAAGCGGCACGCCGCGCGTCGCTGGCGCTCGGCTTCCATGCGCCGGCGCGCCCCGAACCCGAGCCGGCCGCTGTCGACGACAGCGTGCACATCGTCGGCGCCATCACCCCGCCACCCGCCGCTGCGGCGCAGCCGGGTGCCTGCAATCCGGCGCTGGTCGCGCTGGCGCTGTGCCAGCCGGCGAACACCGCAAGGAGTGGATATGCCCCCTGATGCCCGCACTCTGCTCCGGCGCGTCGCACGGGCGGCGTTGCTGCCGGGCCTGGCGCTGATCGGCGCCATCGGGGCCTCGGCCGCCGACTACAAGATCGTCACGGCATCGAGCACCGGCACCTACATCCAGGTCGGCCGCGACCTGGCCAAGTGGGTGGCACCGCCGGCGGGCATCGGGCTCGAGGTGCTGGAGTCGAAGGGCTCGGCCGAGAACGTGCTGCGCATGCGCTTCGAGCCGGGCGTGAAGCTGGCGCTGGTGCAGTCCGACGTCTACCAGGCCTTCCTCGACGAGGCCAAGGCCGGCAACGCGGAGGCGGGCAACATCATCCGGCCGCTGCGGCTCGTCATGCCGCTGTACGAGGAAGAGATCTACTTCGTGGTGCGGGCCGATTCGCCGCTGAACGCCATCCACGAGATCCGCGACAAGAAGATCGGCGTCGGGCCGATCGGCAGCGGTACGGCCCTCACCGCGCGCACCCTCTACCAGCGCATGTTCGATGTGCCGCTGCCGGCGAGCAGCGCGCAGTACCTCGCCAACGAGGAGGCGCTGGCCCAGCTGACGGTGGAGAAGAGCATCGACGTGGCAGTCATCGTGGCCGGGCAGCCCGCGAAGCTCTTCACCGAGATGAAGCCAGAGGCGCGTCGCTTCATCAAGCTGCTTCGGCGCGACGACGCCGCCGCCGAGATCGGGCGCGCCCTTGGCACCTACCAGGCCGCGACCATCCGCGCGGCCAGCTACGCCAACTGGCTGGGCGCCGACGTGCCGACGCTGAGCGTGCAGGCCTACCTCGTCACCTACGACTACGGCCTGCGGGCGACGGTCGGCGACCTCACCCGCTTCGCCGACGCGCTGTGTGCCAACTTCGACCAGTTGCAGGCGCAGGGCCACCCCAAGTGGAAGCAGGTGCGGCTCGAGCTGCCGCCGCTCGGCCCGGGCTGGCGCTATTTCGCGCCCATGGAAAAGCGCCTGCGTGCCTGCGCGTCGCAGCGCGCGGTGGCGTCGGTCGGCCTGCCGCCGCTCGGCACGGCGCCGGTGCGCACCAAACCCTGCACCGAGCAGGAAGTCGTGCTCGGCATCTGCCGCCGCTGAATCCATCGACCGGCTGAAGCGGGTCGCCCCGGTCCGCGCCCGGGCGTCTGCGCCATTTCGGTGCGCCCGCGCTGGCACGCCCTTTGCATGAATCTGACCACTTGCTCTGATTAAGTGGTCAAACACCATGCGCGTGCTCGTCGTCTACTGCCATCCGGTCGAAACCAGCTTCGCTTCGGCCCTGCACCAGGAGGTGCTGGCCAACCTGCGCGCCGCCGGGCACGAGGTGGACGACTGCGACCTGTACGCCGAGGGCTTCGACCCGGTGCTCTCGCGCGAGGAGCGCCTGGGCTACCACGAGGTGCCGAGCAACCGCATTCCGCTGCAGCCGTACATCGACCGGCTGAACCGGGCCGAGGCCATCGTCTTCTGCTTCCCGACCTGGTGCTTCGGCCTGCCCGCCATGCTCAAGGGCTTCTTCGACCGGCTCTTCATGCCCGGCGTGGCCTTCGACATCAGCGACCCGGCCAACGTGAAGCCGATGCTCACGCACATCAAGCGCATCTCGGCCGTCGTGACCTACGGCCGCCCACGCTGGGTCGCCTGGTACATGGGCGACCCGCCGCGCAAGATCGTCACGCGCTACATGAAGCGGCTCACCGGCCAGGCCGCGCGTGTCGACTACCACGCGCACTACCACATGAACATCGCGACCGAGCCGCAGCTCACGCGCTTCAAGGCGCGCGTCGGCCAGGCGATGGCACGTTTTGCCTGAGCACCCGATGCACACGCCGACCGTGATCGACAACCTGCTGCTGCCGCGTTGGCTGCTGCCGTCGGACTGGCCGCAGCAGGGCGGCGTCCCCGTGCTGGCGCGCCTTGCGATCGACGCGGGCCGCGTGCGGTCGGTGCAACCGGCCGCACAGGCGCCGGTGCCGTCCGCCGCGGCCTGGGATGCCGCCGGCACGCTGGGCCTGCCCGGCTTCGCCGACGCCCACACGCACCTCGACAAGGCCTTCACGCTGCCGCGCATGAAAGAGGTGCAGCCGGGACTGCTCGGCGCCATCGACGCGATGCTGAACGACCGCGTGCACTGGACGCCCGCCGACGTGCGCGAGCGCGCCGCGCGCGGGCTGCAATGGGCGTGGGAATGCGGCACCACGCACCTGCGCACGCACGTCGACTGGTGGGAGCCTGACGCGACGCCCATGGCCTGGCCCGTGATGGCCGAGCTGGCGCAGGAATGGGCGGGCAGGGTCCGGCTCGAACAGGTGAGCCTGATCAAGCTGCCGCTGTTCGAAGACGCCGCCCAGGCGATGCGCCTGGCGAAACAGGTGAAGGCAACCGGCCCGCACGCCCTGCTGGGCGGCTTCGTGCACTCCACCAACTGGAGCGAGGCCGCGCTGCGCAACCTGCTGGTGGCGGCGCAGGCCTGCGAACTCGACATCGACCTGCACGTCGACGAGGAACTCAACGCCGCGGCCGTCGGCCTGCAGACCACCGCGCGCCTCCTGCGCGAGATCGGCTATGAAGGCCGCGTGGTCTGCGGCCACGTCTGCGCGCTGGCAGTGCAGCCCGAGGCGCAGGCCCTGGCCACGCTCGACGCGGTGGCGCGCGCACCGATCACCATCGTCTCGCTGCCTGCGACCAACCTGCTGCTACAGGACGCCGTCACCGGACGCACGCCGCGCCTGCGCGGCATCACGCTGGTCAAGGAAGCGCGCGAGCGCGGCATCCCACTGCTGTTCGCGAGCGACAACGTGCAGGACCCATTCTGCCGGCTCGGCAGCTTCGACCCGGTCGAGGCGCTGGGCACGGCCGCCCTCGTGGCGCAACTCGACGAACCCTTCGACACCTGGTCGGAAGCACTCTGCCGCAGCGACTGGCTGCAGCGCGCGCCCATTGCCCGCCCGACGCTGGTCGGTGCGCCCGCCGACCTGGTGCTCTTCACCGACGCCGACCGCCACGGCTGGCCGTCGCGCACCGCCAAGCGCGTGGTGCTGCGCGACGGCCACGTGACGCAAGGCGACGCCACGCCCTTCCTTCCCCAATAGCAACACGACACGACAAGGACACCCATGCTCCACGGCTACATCCCCCCGCACCGCTTCCTGCCCTACCTGAGCTGGACCGAGATCGACGCGCTGCCCGACCGCGAGAACACCGTCATCGTGCTGCCCTGCGGCGCCATCGAGCAGCACGGCCCGCACCTGCCCTGCTCGGTCGACAGCGTGATCAGCTCCGGCGTGATGGGCAAGGCGCTCGAAAAGCTCCCCGCCGAGGTGCGCGCCTTCGCGCTGCCGACCATCACCTACGGCAAGTCGGAAGAGCACCTGCACTTCCCCGGCACCATGACGCTGACCGGCACCACGCTGCTGTCGACCATCATCGAGATCGGCGAGTCGGTCTACCGCTCGGGCTTCCGCAAGCTGTTGTTCGCCAACGGCCATGGCGGCCAGCCGCAGGTGCTGGAGATGGCCGCGCGCGAACTGCGCCTGCGCCACGGGGACTTCGTGGTCGTGCCGCACGGCGTATCGCGCCTGCCCAATGCGTCGAGCAAGCAGATCAGCGATCAGGAGAAGCGCCTGTCGATGCACGCCGGCCATTCCGAGACCGCGCTGATGCTGGCGTTGGCCCCCGAGACGGTGCACATGGAACGCGCGGCCGCCAACTTCCCGCCGCCCTTCCCGATCAAGCTGCTGTCGGCCGACGGCCGCCCGGCCTGCGCCTGGACGGCGCGCGACTTCGGGCCGAGCGGCGTGATCGGCGACCCGACCAGCGCCACCCGCGCGCAGGGCCTGGAGATCCTGGACACGCTGTCCGACAGCTGGGTGCAAGCGCTGACCGAGCTGTATGCGCTGCGCTGGATCGTGCGCGACGAGCCCACCTGGGGCCGGGGCCACGAAACCGGCTTCATCCAGACCGCCGAGGGGCTGCGCCACCCCGCCTGAGGCGCGCTCCTTGCATTGCTCCTTCGTCTTTTCCACGCATTTTCTTCACCCCGCACTTCGAGAGGTCCACTCCATGCGCCAACCTTCCGTCTTCCGTCTCGCCTCCCTCGCCGGCGCCGCTGCGCTGGCCTTCGCCGCCGCTGCACCCGCCCAGGCGCAGGACAAGTTCACCTACATGACCAACTGGTACGCGCAGGCCGAGCACGGCGGCTTCTACCAGGCCGTGGCCGAAGGCATCTACCAGAAGCACGGGCTGGACGTGACCATCAAGATGGGCGGCCCGCAGGTCAACATCACGCAGATGATGGCGGCCGGCCAGGCCGACTGCATCATGGGCTCGAGCGACATCCAGATGATGCAGGTGCGCGAGGGCGGCGTGCCGGTCGTCACCGTGGCGGCGTACTTCCAGAAAGATCCGCAGGTGCTGATCGCCCATGAGGACGTCAAGAAGTTCGAAGACCTCAAGGGCAAGACGCTGCTGATCGGCGCGCAGGCGCAGCGCGGCTACTGGCCGTGGCTGAAGGCCAAGTTCGGCTTCACCGACGAGCAGACCCGCCCCTACACCTTCAACATCCAGCCCTTCGTCGCCGACAAGAACGCCGCGCAGCAGGGCTACCTGACCTCGGAGCCCTACGCCATCCAGAAGGCCGGCGTGAAGGCCAACGTGCTGATGTTCAGCGACCACGGCTTCCCCGCCTATGCGACCACCGTGTCGTGCATGGACAAGACCGTCAAGGACCGCAGCAAGCAGGTCGCCGCCTTCGTGAAGGCCTCGGCCGAAGGCTGGAAGAGCTACCTGGCGAACCCGGCACCGGCCAACGCGCTGATCAAGAAGGACAACCCCAACATGACCGACGACCAGCTGGCCTACAGCGTGGCCAAGCTCAAGGAGATGGGGATGATCACCGGCGGCGACGCGGCCAAGCTGGGCATCGGCGTGATCACCGATGCGCGCTCGAAGGCGAGCTACGACTTCCTCGTCGCCTCGAAGCTGCTGGACCCGGCCAAGATCGAACTGGCCAAGACCTACACGACCGAGTTCATCAAGGACGCCAAGGTTCTGCCCTGAACGCGCCCTGAGTGCGCCCTGTCCACGCCCTGAAACCCAGGGGCCGGCCGCACACGGCACGGCCCCCTCGAAAGGCTCTTGAATGAACCGCGTCGAACCCGACACCCTCGCACCGCCGACCGCGTGGGCCCACGCCACACCGGCGGTGGAAATCCTGTCCGCCGAGAAGACCTACCCCAATGGCACGCAGGCCCTGCTGCCGGTGGACCTGAAGATCGCCGAGGGCGAGTTCATCACCTTGCTCGGCCCCTCGGGCTGCGGCAAGAGCACGCTGCTGAAGATGGTGGCCGGCATGCTGGAGCCGACCGACGGCCGCCTCCTGGTCTGGCGCAAGCCGGTCGCGGAGCTGCACGACTGTCCGCACAAGCTGTCCTTCGTGTTCCAGTCGGCCACGCTCATGCCCTGGGCCAGCGTGCAGACCAACGTGCGCCTGCCGCTCGATCTGGCCGGCGTGCCGCGCAAGGAGGCCGATGCGCGCGTGGCCGAAGCGCTGGAACTGGTCGGGCTCGACAAGTTTGCCGGCGCCCTGCCGCGCGCGCTGTCGGGCGGCATGCAGATGCGCGTGTCGATCGCCCGCGGGCTGGTGACGCAGCCCGACCTGCTGCTGATGGATGAGCCCTTCGGCGCGCTCGACGAGATCACGCGCCACCGGCTCGATGCCGACCTGCTCGACCTGTGGCGCAAGAAGAAGCTCACGGTGATCTTCGTGACGCACTCGATCCACGAGGCCGTCTTCCTGTCGAGCCGCGTGATCATGATGGCCGCGCGCCCCGGCCGCGTGGTGGAACAGTTCACCATCGACGAGCCCTACCCCCGCACGCCCGACTTCATGGTGTCGCCGCAATTCAGCCGCTACGCCAAGCAGCTGCAGGACAGCCTGCTGCGCGCCAGCGGCGCCCACGAGGAGACGAGCCGATGAGCGCCGTCACGTCCCGCACGCGCCCCGCCGTGCGTGTGCCCTTCCTCAAGCAGCCGCGCGTGCAGCGGGTGTTCTATCCCGTGATGGTGGGGGTCGTGCTGGTGGCGATCTGGCAGGGCCTGGTCACCGGCATGGAACTGCCCCCGTACCTGGTGCCCTCGCCCTACCTGATGATGGAAACGCTCATCAAGGACTGGGTGCCGCTCGGCAATGCCCTGCTGGTCACGCTCAAGATCACGCTGCTGTCCTTCGTGCTCGCGACCGTCGCGGGGGTGCTGATCTCCTTCCTGTTCGTGCAGAGCAAGCGCATCGAGACGGCCCTGTTCCCGTACGCCGTGCTGCTGCAGGTGACGCCCATCGTCGCGGTCGCGCCGCTGATCATCATCTGGGTCAAGAACCCGGTGGCGGCCATGACGGTGTGCGCCGCGCTGGTGGCGCTGTTCCCGATCATCGCCAACACCACGCTGGGCCTGCGCAGCATCGACCCCGACCTGCAGAGCTACTTCAAACTCAACCGCGCATCGCGCTGGCAGCAACTGGTGCGGCTGCGCATCCCGAGTGCGCTGCCGTACTTCTTCGGCGGGCTGCGCATCTCCAGCGGCCTCGCGCTGATCGGCGCGGTGGTGGCGGAATTCGTCGCCGGCACCGGCGGCTCGGGCGCGGGCCTGGCCTACCAGATCCTGCAGGCCGGCTTCCAGCTCAACATCCCGCGCATGTTCGCGGCCCTGCTCCTCATCTCGCTCACCGGCGTGGGCCTGTTCGTGCTGATGGCATGGCTGTCGAAGCTTGCCCTCGGCTCCTGGCACGCCAGCGAAATTTCTCAAGATTGACACGACCCTTGCCATGAACGCTCCCGTCCCCGCCATCGAGCAGCTGCAGCTCGAACTCCCCGACCTCGACTGGATCAACGACCCGGGCCGCGTCGCGCGCCTGTCGCAGGATTTCGCCTGGTTCAGCCCGGTGCTCAAGCGCCAACTGGAAGACAAGCGCGCCGACACGGTGGTGCGCCCGCGCACCGAGGACGAGATCCGCCGCCTGGTCGGCGCCTGTGCGCGCCGCAAGCTGCCGATCACCATCCGCGGCAGCGGCACCGGCAACTACGGCCAGACGACGCCGCTCGCCGGTGGCGTGGTGCTCGACATGACCGGCTACAACGCGATGTGCTGGGTGCGCGGCGGCACGGCCCGCGCGCAGGCCGGCATCCGCCTGGGCGACATCGAGAAGGCGACGCGGCCCACCGGCCACGAGTTCCGCTGCATCCCCTCGACCTTCCGCAGCGCCACGCTGGGCGGACTGTTCGGTGGCGGCTTCGGCGGTGTCGGCTCGATCAACTACGGGCCGCTCGGCGCACCCGGCAACGTGCTGGGCATCCGCGCGATGACGATCGAACCCGAACCTCAGATCGTCGAGCTGCGCGGCGCCGAGGCGCTGCGCATGCACCACCTGTGGGGCACCAACGGCCTGGTGCTGGAGGTCGAAGTGGCGCTGGCACCGGCGCGGCCGTGGCTGGAAACGCTGGTCACCTTCGAGCGCTTCGACACCGCCCTGGCCTTTGCCGACGCGCTGGCACGCGCGCCGGGCATCGACAAGCGCGAGGTCGCCTTCTTCGGCAGCCCGGTGCCCGACCACCTGGGCCAGCTTGCGGAGTACCTGCCGAAGGGCTGCCATGCGGTGCTCTCGCTGGTCGACGCGCCGGCGGAGGACGCGTTGAAGGACCTGGTCGCCGCGCACGGCGGCACCGTGACCTACCGGCGCGACGCCGCCGAGGTGGCCAAGAGCAACCGCACGCTGATGGAGTTCACCTGGAACCACACGACGCTGCATGCGCTGCGCATCGACAAGTCGCTGACCTACCTGCAGAGCAGCTTCACGCCCGGCCAGTACATCCAGCAGATCACCGAGATGGAAGCGCTGCTGGCGGGCGAGGTGATGATGCACATCGAGTTCCTGCGCAACCTGGACGGGCTCCTGACCTGCAGCGGACTGCAGCTGGTGCGCTTCACGACCGAGGAGCGGCTGAACGACATCATCGCCATCCACCGCGACCGCGGCATCCGCATCAACAACCCGCACACCTTCATCGTGGAAGACGGCAAGGCCGGCGGCGCGCTGCCGCCGGAGATCCTCGCAGTGAAGGCGCGCTTCGATCCGCTGGGGCTGCTCAACCCGGGCAAGCTGCGCGACTGGCCGGTGGTGTCCGCATGAGCTCGGGCAACGTGCCGGTCATGGGCGCGCCCATGGCGAACTACGCCGCCGCCAAACGGGTCGGCGACTTCGTCTTCATGAGCGGCGTGGTGGCGGTCGACCCGTCTAGGCGCCAGGCCGTTGCTTCGTATGAAGATCTGCCGCCGATCGCCCGCGACGAGCTGCGCACGCTCGGCTACGTCACCGGCCAGATGTCGGTGGACGTCTACGAGGCGCCCATCGTCGCGCAGAGCTGGTTCGTGCTCGAACGCATCCGGCAACTGGCGGCGGAGCACGGCGGCACGATGAACGACGTGGTGAAGCTGGTGCAGTACTTCCGCGACATCCGTCAGTACCCCGCGTACAACCGCGTGCGTGGCTTGTTCTATCCGGGCGAGCCGCCCGTCAGCACCGTGGTCGAGGTGTCGCGCTTCCTGCCCGGGGACGCGCTGGTGATCGAGATCGAGGCGACGGCCTACCTGCCGCGCTGATCGCGCCGGCGCTGCCACACGGCGGCAACCACCGCCAGCAGCGACAGGCCCCACAACGGCCACAGCCCGAGGCGCGAGACCCACACCGCATAGGGCGTGAGGCCCGCCCGGCCTTCGACCTCGGCGGTGAGCACCCCGCGCGTCAGGCGCGGCAGCGCATCGGTCACGCGGCCACGGTGGTCGATGACGACGGTGGCGCCGGTGTTGGTCGAACGCACCATCGGCCGCTCGAATTCGAGGGCCCGCATGCGCGAGATGGCCAGGTGCTGGTCGATGGCGACGGTATCGCCGAACCACGCGATGTTGCTGACGTTGAGCAGGATCGTCGGCGCCGTCGCCGCGTTGCGGAAGTTCGCGCCGATCTCGTCGCCGAACAAGTCCTCGTAGCAGATGTTCGGCGCGATGCGCTGGCCCTGCCAGACGAAGGGCGCCTGCGCCAGCCCGCCGCTGCGGAAGTCGCCCAGCGGGATGTTCATCAGCTCGGTGAACCAGCGGAACACGCCCGGCACGAATTCGCCGAAGGGCACGAGGTGGTGCTTGTCGTAGCGGTACGGCTGCGCCTCGCCCGGCTTGAAGCCGAGCACCGAATTCCGGTAGCCGGCGAAGTCGTGGCTTGCCCCGCCCATGCCGACCACCGGCAGCCCGACGATGGCCGCCTGCGTGCCGCTCGCGTAGCGCGCCGCGATGGCTTCGAGGTAGCCCGGCGGCAGTTGGGACGACAGCAACGGCAGCGCGGTCTCGGGCGTGATGACCAGCGGCGCGGTGGCGTCGCGCAGTTGCTCGCCGTACCAGCGCAGCGCGGTGGCGATGCCGCCGCCGGGGATGAACTTCTCGTCCTGCGGGATGTTGCCTTGCAGCAGCGCGACGCCCAGCCTGCCGCGCGCGTTGGACGGCGCATCGGGGTCGTCGCGCAGCAGATCGAGCGCATAGGGCGCCGCGACCAGCACGACGATCAGCGCCGCGGCGCCGTGCCACGTTCGGCCACGCAGCGCCAGCACGGCCAGCGCCGCGATGGCGGCTGCGACCGCGCCGATGCCGTACACGCCCAGCCAGGCGGCATGCACGGCCAGCGGGCCGTCGACATGCGCATAGCCGCCCGCACCCCAGGGAAAGCCGGTGAACCAGCTCCCGCGTAGCAGCTCACCCAGCGTCCAGAGCGCGGCGAACACGAGAGCCGCGCCCACCGGATGTCGCGGCGCGATCGCCACGAACACGCCGCAGGCCACCGCGTAGTACAGCGCGAGCGCCGCCGCCAGGGCCAGCACCGCGGTGGCCGCGAGGGGCGCCGCCATCCCTCCGTAGGTGTGCATCGAGACGAAGAGCCACCAGAAGGTGCCGCAGAGCCAGGCGGTGGTGAAGAGCCAGCCATGCAGTGCAGCGCTGCGCCAGCGCTTCGGCCGGGGGTCGGCGCGCAGCACGTCGAGCTGCCACACCAGCACCGCCAGCGACAGCAGCTGCAGCCACCACAGTGGCCGGCCGTTCCACGGCGCCGCGATGGCGACGGCCTGCGCCAGGCCCGCCGCCACGAAGAGCGCGATGCGCGCGAGGAAGGCGGCACGCGAAGGCGCGTGGGCCGCCGCGGCCATCGACGCGCTCAATCGGATGCGTCGCTGCCGCGCGCCGGCGAAACCTTGAACCAGCGCACCGCGCCGCCCTTGGTGTGCAGCACGACGAAATCGAAGCCGCCCAGCGCATGGTGCTCGCCCTTCTTCGGCACGTGGCCCATCTCGTGCGCGATCAGGCCGCCGATGGTGTCGAAGTCTTCGTTGAGCGCTTCTTCGTCGAAGGTGATGCCGAAGGCCTCGGCCACGCGCTCGATGGGCGTGTCGCCCGACACGCGGTAGGTGTGGTCGGCCAGGCCGAAGATGTCGCCTTCGTCCTCGGCGATGTCGAACTCGTCCTCGATCTCGCCGACGATCTGCTCGAGCACGTCTTCGATGGTGATGAGCCCGGCCACGCGGCCGAACTCGTCGATGACGATCGCCAGGTGGTTGCGGTTGCCGCGGAACTCGCGCAGGAGGTCGTTCAGGCCCTTGCTCTCGGGCACGAAGGTGGCCGGCCGCAGCAACGCGCGGATGTTCAGGCCCGGCGCCCGCTGCAGCTTGAGCAGGTCCTTCGCGAGCAGGATGCCGATGATGTTTTCTTTTTCGCCCTCGTACACCGGGAAGCGCGAGTGCGCGGTGTCGATCACCCCGTGCAGCAGGGTGTCGTACGGCGAGTCGATGTTGATCAGGTCCATGCGCGGTGCGGCGACCATCACGTCGCCGGCCGTCATGTCGGCCATGCGCAGCACCCCTTCGAGCATCACGCGCGACTCGGCGCCAATCACATCGTTGTCTTCAGCGTCTGCGAGGGTTTCGATCAGCTCGTCCCGGGAATCCGGTCCGGGGTGAATGAACTCGGCCAGCTTCTGAAGGAAGCCGCGCTTGTCTTCCCGTTCGACGGGCATGCGTTCAGGGTGAGGGTCGGCCACTGCGGGAGGGCGGAGTTGGGGAGGTGCAAGGATACCGGATTGATTTGACACCCGCGCCGTGGCGGTGTCAGGGCGCGGATTTCTCGCGCGCGGCACGCATGCCGCTGCGCACTTCCTGGACGCCGGCCAGGAAGGACCAGAACTGCTTGGCGCGGGCCTTGAGCTGGTAGTCGACTTCGGCGAAGTGTTCCAGCGCGATCTCGTTCAACCGGCTGTCGAGCGTGGGCGACGGCAGTTGCAGGTGCGCTTCCGATTCGGAACCGCTGCGCACCACGGTGGCACCGGCCTTGCGGGCGATCTTCAGCATCGCGGCGTTCTCGCTCAGCGCATGGATGAAGAGCATGCCGACGCCTTCGTTGCGGGCAACCACGACGGCGCGCTCGAACAGGCGGGCGCCGTAGCCGCGACCCCGGGCATGGCTCGCCACGGAGACGCCGAATTCGGCGCATTCACGCGGCTGGCCACTCGGCGCGAAGGCCACGTGGGCCATGGCGATCAATTCGAGGCGGCGGTTGTAGATGCCGAAGAGCTCGTCGCGCTCGAAGTCGAGGCCGTCGGCGTAGCGCTGCACCTGTTCGTCGGACGCGGCGTAGCCGAAGCGCAGGTAGCGGTCCTGCGGGCTCAGCGCCAGCAGGTGTGCGGCGATGCGACCGCGCTCGCGCGGGCCGATGCTGCGGATGGGCACCATGACGGGCGCCGGCGTGGCGCGACCGCGCGCCTGGGCGTCGACGACCGGGGCCTTCAGGAAGGATCCGAGGCCGAGCGAGGCACGGAGAAAGGCCTTGGCGGGGTTCATGCGTCAAATATAAGGGTTTATCCCTAGATCACAAGATACCGGTTTCACAGAGCGAGACGAAGCGCACGGATTGGGGTGTTTACCCCAGAGAATTCAACGAAACGTTGCGTTCGCGCATCCTTTGGCACTCCGGCGGTCCCGCGCACAATGGCGCTTTTCTCTGCCTCCAAGGAGTCGCGATGTCCCGCTTTTCTTGCTTTCCATCTCTTGCCGGCCTGGCGCTTGCTGCCGTCCTCGGCGGATGCGCCATGACGCCGACCGCCGGCACCGCCCCCTCGCGCCTGGACACCGTACAGAAGTCGACCACGCTGCGCGTCTGCTCGCCCGGCGACTACAAGCCCTTCGCCTTCCAGCAGGCCGACGCCCCCTTCGAAGGCATTGATGTCGACCTGGTGACCGCGTTCGCCGGGAGCTTGGGCGCAAAGCCGGTGTGGGTCAAGACCACCTGGGCCAACCTGCTGCCGGACCTGGTCGCCGACAAGTGCGACATCGCCGTCGGCGGCGTCTCGGTGACGACCGAACGCCAAAAGCGCGCCTTCTTCAGCGCGCCCTACATGGTGAACGGCAAGACGCCGATCGCGCGCTGTACGGACGTCGCGAAGTACCAGACGGTCGCGGCGATCGACCAGCCGCAGACGCGTGTGATCTTCAATCCGGGTGGCAGCAACGAGCGCTTTGCCCGCGCGAACTTCAAGCGCGCGAAGATGACGATGCACGGCGAGAACGTGACCATCTTCGACGAGATCCTGGCCAACCGTGCCGATGTGTTCGTCACCGAATCGGCCGAGGCGATCACGCAGCAGCGCCTCAAGCCAGGCCTGTGCGCCATCAACCCCGAGAAACCGCTGCAGTACGGCGAGATGGGGTGGATGCTGCCGCGCGACGACGTGGCCTTCAAGGCCTACGTCGACCAGTGGCTGCACCTGTCGCAGGCCAGCGGCGACATGCAGCGCGTGATGGACCGCTGGCTCAAGTAGACCGAGCCCCGCCATCCTGGGGCAAGCCCCGGGGTGGTATCGACACGGCGCCTCGCACAATGGGCTCCAAAGGAGCACGCATGCAACCCTCCGTGTTGAAGAGCTATCCGGCCGGCGTGCCGCACGAGGTCCACCCCGAACAGTACCGCTCGCTGGCGCAGATGTTCGACGAGTCGTTCCAGCGCCACGCCGAGCGGCCGTTCTCGGTCTGCATGGAGCGTTGGACCAGCTATGCGGAATTGGACCGGCAATCGAAGGCGCTGGGCGCCTGGCTGCAGTCGCTGGAATTGGAGGCAGGCGCGCGGGTAGCGATCATGCTGCCGAACATCCCGCAGTTCGCCGCCACCATGTGTGCGGTGCTGCGCGCCGGCTACACCTGCGTGAACGTGAATCCGCTGTACACGGCACGGGAGCTCGAGCACCAGTTGAAGGACTCGGGCGCGACGGTGATCGTCATCCTCGAGAACTTCGCGTCCACGCTGCAGCAGGTGATCGGACGCACGCCGCTGCAGCACGTGGTGGTGACGGCGATGGGCGATCTTCTGGGGGGTCTGTACGGCACCTGGATCACGGTGGCCGTGCGGCATCTGGCGCGCATGGTGCCGCCGTACAAGCTGCCCCTGGAAGGCCGGACCGTCACCCCATTCACGCAGGCGTTGGCCGACGGCGCGGGCCGTGAACTCGGCCCCGACACGAGCACGCTCGACAGCATCGCCTTCCTCCAGTACACGGGCGGCACCACCGGCCTGTCGAAGGGCGCTGTGCTGACACACCGGAACATCGTCGCCGCGACGCTGCAGGCCGAGGCTTGGTTCACGCCGGCGCTGGCACGCGCGGGCGATCTGGGCAAGGTCAACAGCATCGCGGCGCTGCCGCTGTATCACATCTTCGCGCTCACGCTCTGCCTGCTGGCGATCCGCCAGGGCTCGCACCTGACGCTGATCCCGAACCCGCGGGACTTCGACAAGTTCGTCGCCGTGCTGAGGAAGCGGCCGTTCCACATGCTGCCGGCGGTCAACACGCTCTTCAACGCGCTGCTGATGCACCCGGAGTTCGCCAAGCTCGACTTCTCGACGCTGTTCGTGTCGCAGGCCGGCGGCATGGCAGCGTCCGAAGGCACCGCCCAGCGGTGGTTCGAGGTCACCGGCTGCCCGATGATCGAAGGCTGGGGCATGAGCGAGACCTGTGCGATCGGCACCAACAACCCGGTCAGCAACACGCACTTCACCGGCAACATCGGCCTGCCCTTGCCGGGCATCGAGATCGCGATCAAGGACGACGAAGGCCGGACGCAGCCTGAGGGCCAGGCCGGTGAGCTGTGCATCAAGGGCCCCAATGTCATGGTGGGCTACTACCGGCAACCGGCGGAGACGGCAGCCGCCTTCACCGCCGATGGCTTCATGCGCACGGGCGACATCGCCCTGATGCAGGCGGACGGCTACAGCCGCATCGTGGATCGCAAGAAGGACATGATCCTGGTGAGCGGCTTCAACGTCTTTCCGAACGAACTCGAGAACGTGATCTCGCTGTGCCCCGGTGTGCTCGAATGCGCGGCGATCGGCATTCCGGACGAGAAGCAGGGCGAGGCGATCAAGGTCTTCGTCGTCCGCAAGGATCCGGCGCTGACGGAAGACGCCGTGCTGCGCTATTGCGCCCAAGCCCTGACCGGCTACAAGCGTCCGCGAAGCATCGAGTTTCGTGATGCGCTGCCCAAAAGCAACGTGGGGAAGATCCTGCGTCGACAGCTTCGCGTGCACATGGCATCCGTTCAGCCGTGACGACAGCGCTGCCCAGCGGGGTGTCTGTTTTCGAGCGCGGCTGGTTGTCTTCGAACAATGTGCTGCTGGATGGCGATGCGCCCGTGCTGGTCGACAGCGGCTATGTGGCGCATGCGGCGCAGACCGTCGATCTGGTCGAGCGGGAATTGGGCGGCCGCCCACTTGCGCTGTTGGTGAACACACATCTGCACAGCGATCACTGCGGCGGCAATGCAGCGCTGCAAGCGCGATATGCGTCACTCCACACCGAGATTCCTCCGGGGGATGCGGACACTGTCGCGCAATGGGACGAAGCGGCGCTCAGCTACCGCGCGACGGGACAACGGTGTCCGCGCTTTCGCGCCGATGGGGTGCTGCTATCCGGCATGCGACGTCGTCTTGGCAGGCATGACTGGGAAGTTCACAGCGCCCCAGGACATGATCCACATTCGATCGTGCTGTTCGAGTCCGAGAGCCGCACCTTGATCTCCGCGGACGCGCTGTGGGGAAATGGCTTCGGCGTCGTCTTTCCCGAACTCGTGGGCGAGCCATCGTTCGATGAAGTCGCCGCAACGCTCGACCCGATCGCCACCTTGAATCCCCGGACTGTCATTCCCGGACATGGGCCCGTCTTCGGCGACACAAGCGCAGCCTTGGATCGCGCCCGTCGGCGTCTGGACGGCCTGATGTCAGACCCCGGAAAGCATGCCCGACATGCCTTCAAGGTATTGATCAAATTCAAACTACTGGACGCGCAACGCATGCCGGAAAACGAATGGCGCGCTTGGCGAGATGGAACGCCTTACTTTCAGGCAATTCACCGGCGGTTTTTCCCTGAATGGGAATTCTCAGCGCTTGCGGAGGAGATGTTGGACGACCTCATCCGCTCAGGCGCCGCAAAACGATCGGCCGGCACCATCGATAACGCCTGAGCTAATCCGGATTTGCGACGCACAAATAAGAAAGCCCCAACCGACTGGTTGGGGCTTTCTAGGCTGTAAGAGCCTGACGATGACCTACTTTCACACGGGAACCCGCACTATCATCGGCGCTGACGCGTTTCACTGTCCTGTTCGGGATGGGAAGGAGTGGTACCACGTCGCTATGGTCATCAGGCATAAAGGGTTGTCAGCTTGATCTGTGATCAAGCAAACGAATTCATAGAGTTTGGAATCAGCTTTTGGCGAATTATTTTGAATGCGTCAACTTGGCATAACACCTTGATCAGATTGATCAAAGTTATAGGGTCAAGCCGCACGAGCAATTAGTATCAGTTAGCTTAACGCATTACTGCGCTTCCACACCTGACCTATCAACGTCCTGGTCTTGAACGACTCTTTAGGGGGCTCAAGGCCCCGGCAGATCTCATCTTGAAACGAGTTTCCCGCTTAGATGCTTTCAGCGGTTATCTCTTCCACACTTAGCTACTCGGCAATGCCACTGGCGTGACAACCGATACACCAGAGGTGTGTCCACTCCGGTCCTCTCGTACTAGGAGCAGGCTTCCTCAAATCTGCAGCGCCCACGGAAGATAGGGACCAAACTGTCTCACGACGTTTTAAACCCAGCTCACGTACCTCTTTAAATGGCGAACAGCCATACCCTTGGGACCGGCTACAGCCCCAGGATGAGATGAGCCGACATCGAGGTGCCAAACACCGCCGTCGATATGAACTCTTGGGCGGTATCAGCCTGTTATCCCCAGAGTACCTTTTATCCGTTGAGCGATGGCCCTTCCATACAGAACCACCGGATCACTATGTCCTGCTTTCGCATCTGCTCGACTTGTCAGTCTCGCAGTTAAGCACGCTTATGCCATTGCACTATCGTCACGATGTCCGACCGTAACTAGCGTACCTTCGAACTCCTCCGTTACGCTTTGGGAGGAGACCGCCCCAGTCAAACTGCCTACCATGCACTGTCCCCGATCCAGATAATGGACCTAGGTTAGAACCTCAAACACACCAGGGTGGTATTTCAACGTTGGCTCCACAAGATCTAGCGACCCTGCTTCAAAGCCTCCCACCTATCCTACACAGATCTGTTCAAAGTCCAATACAAAGCTACAGTAAAGGTTCATGGGGTCTTTCCGTCTTTCCGCGGGGAGATTGCATCATCACAAACATTTCAACTTCGCTGAGTCTCAGGAGGAGACAGTGTGGCCATCGTTACGCCATTCGTGCAGGTCGGAACTTACCCGACAAGGAATTTCGCTACCTTAGGACCGTTATAGTTACGGCCGCCGTTTACTGGGACTTCAATCAAGAGCTTGCACCCCATCATTTAATCTTCCAGCACCGGGCAGGCGTCACACCCTATACGTCCACTTTCGTGTTTGCAGAGTGCTGTGTTTTTAATAAACAGTCGCAGCCACCGATTTTTTGCAACCCATTCATGCTTCGTTGTTCACTACACACTAATAGGGCACACCTTCTTCCGAAGTTACGGTGTCAATTTGCCGAGTTCCTTCTCCTGAGTTCTCTCAAGCGCCTTAGAATACTCATCTCGCGCACCAGTGTCGGTTTGCGGTACGGTCGTATATAGCTGAAGCTTAGTGGCTTTTCCTGGAACCTCGTTCAGTCACTTCACGGACAAGTCCGCTCGATCGTTGGCCTCGGTATATGTGCACCGGATTTGCCTAATGCACGCCTACATCCAACTAAACCAGAATAATCCAATAACTGGATGACCTATTAAGATCCGTCCCCACATCGCACTATATATCGGTACAGGAATATTGACCTGTTTCCCATCAGCTACGCATCTCTGCCTCGCCTTAGGGGCCGACTCACTCTACGCCGATGAACGTTGCGTAGAAAACCTTGCGCTTACGGCGAGGGGGCTTTTCACCCCCTTTAACGCTACTCATGTCAGCATTCGCACTTCTGATACCTCCAGCACGCTTTACAACGCACCTTCACAGGCTTACAGAACGCTCTCCTACCACTTGCAATAAATTGCAAATCCGCAGCTTCGGTAACTGGCTTAGCCCCGTTACATCTTCCGCGCAGGACGACTCGATCAGTGAGCTATTACGCTTTCTTTAAATGATGGCTGCTTCTAAGCCAACATCCTGACTGTTTTAGCCTTCCCACTTCGTTTCCCACTTAGCCAATTTTAGGGACCTTAGCTGGCGGTCTGGGTTGTTTCCCTCTTGAGTCCGGACGTTAGCACCCGGTGCTCTGTCTCCCAAGCTGTACTCATCGGTATTCGGAGTTTGCCTTGGTTTGGTAAGTCGCCATGACCCCCTAGCCAAAACAGTGCTCTACCCCCGATGGTAATACTTGAGGCACTACCTAAATAGTTTTCGGAGAGAACCAGCTATTTCCAAGTTTGTTTAGCCTTTCACCCCTATCCACAGCTCATCCGCTAGTTTTGCAACACTAGTCGGTTCGGACCTCCAGTACCTGTTACGGCACCTTCATCCTGGCCATGGATAGATCACTTGGTTTCGGGTCTACACCCAGCGACTGATCGCCCTATTCGGACTCGATTTCTCTACGGCTTCCCTATTCGGTTAACCTTGCCACTGAATGTAAGTCGCTGACCCATTATACAAAAGGTACGCAGTCACCCCTTACGAGGCTCCTACTTTTTGTAAGCACGCGGTTTCAGGATCTATTTCACTCCCCTCCCGGGGTTCTTTTCGCCTTTCCCTCACGGTACTAGTTCACTATCGGTCAATGATGAGTATTTAGCCTTGGAGGATGGTCCCCCCATATTCAGACAGGATTTCTCGTGTCCCGCCCTACTTGTCGCAAGCTTAGTACCACACAGGTCATTTCACGTACGGGGCTATCACCCGCTATGGCCAGTCTTTCCAAACTGTTCCGTTATGTCTTGTGCTATCACTTGCAGGCTTCTCCG
>NZ_JASZYB010000003.1:600000-899360 GCF_030317205.1 Variovorax sp. J2L1-78
CTCGGCCTTCTCGACCAGCGCGTTGCCCACCGTCGGCTTCCACTTCGCGTAGACCGCGCGCGTGGCCTTCACGAAGGCTTCGCGTTCGGCCGGCGACAGCTGCGTCACGGTCACGCCCATGCCGGCGATGTCCTTGAGCACCGGCTTGTCGGCCTCGACCAAGCCCTTGCGCGCGATGGCGATCTCCTGCTTGCCGGCGTCGATGGCGGCCTGCTTCACGATGGCCTGGTCGGCGGGCGTCCACGAGGCCCAGATCTCCTTGTTGACCACGAAGATCAGCGGGTCGGCGACGTAGCCCCAGGTGGTCACGAACTTCTGGCCGACGTTCTGCATCTTCAACACGGTGAAGAGGAACAGCGGGTTCTCCTGCCCGTCGACCGCGCCGCTCGCCAGCGCAGGCTGCGCGTCGGCCCAGCTCATCTGCGTCGGGTTGGCGCCGAGCGCGGTGAAGAGGTCGGCGAAGAGCGGCGAACCGACCACGCGGATCTTCATGCCTTTCAAGTCGTCGGGCGACTTGATGGCGCGCTTCGAATTGGTGATCTCGCGGTAGCCGTTCTCGCCCCAGGCGAGCGGCACGACGCCGGCCTTGTCGATCACGCCGAACAATTCCTTGCCGACCTCGCCCTGCGTGAGCGCATCGATGGCGGCGTAGTCGGGCATCAGGAAGGGCATCGAGAACAGGTTGAGCTGCTTGACCTGCGGCGACCAGTTGATGGTCGAACCCACGGCCATGTCGATCACGCCCTGGCGCAGCGCGCTGAACTCGCGTGTCTGGTCACCCTGGATGAGCGACACGCCCGGGTACAGCTTGATGTTGATGCGGCCCTGGGTGCGCTCCTTCACGAGGTCGGCCCAGATCTTCCCGGCCTGGCCCCAGGGCGTCGGCGGGCCGAGCACGAGGGACATCTTGTATTCGGCCTTGTAGGCGGCCTGCGCCATGGCGCCGGTGGTGAAGCCAAGGGCGGTTGCTGCCAGCGCGAGGCCGAGCAGGGTGCGGCGGAATTTCATGTAAGTCTCCTATTTGTTTTCGAACACGAACTACACGTTGAACATTTGGGGGCGCGTGCGCAGGCCACCGGGTACTCCCCTTCGCGAATGTCCCCCGCCTGCGGCTCCTCCTTTATTTCGCTGCGGGGAGCACCCGATACCCTGCGCACGTGGGCACGTTGTGGGCAGGCTGCCGCCGGCGATCACCACCGGCGCGTCCGGATCGCGTCGATGGTGTGCTCTGCGCAGCGAAATAAAGGAGGAGGCCGCAGGCCGGGGGACATTCGCGGAGCAGAGTACGCCGTCGGCGTGATCCCGCCCCAACCACTGGCTGCTCGGCTGCATCTCAATACCCCAGCTTGTTCGGCAGCCACAGCGCCAACTGCGGCCACGCGATGACGGCGACCATCACCAGGAACATCGCGAACAGCATCCACCCGACCCAGCGCACGGTCTCTTCCATGCGCACGTTGGCGATGCGGCACGACACCATCAGGTTGACGGCCAGCGGCGGCGTGAACTGGCCCAGCGCCACCTTCAGCGTGAGGATCACGCCGAACCAGACCGGATCCCATTTGTAGAACTGCACGATGGGCCAGAGCAGCGGCACGAAGATCAGGAAGATCGACACGCCGTCGAGGAACATGCCCACGGTGATCAGCATGACGATCAGCAGCGCCAGCACGCCGTATTCGCCCAGGCCCGAGTTGGTGATGGCCTTGGCCACCGGGTCGATCACGCCAAGCGTCGACAGCGAGTAGGCGAAGATGCCCGCGAGCGACACCACCAGCAGGATCACGGCCGACAGCTCGCCCGCCTCGCGCAGGATGACGAAGAGGTCGCGCACCTGGATCGTCCGGTAGATCACCATGCCCACGAAGAGCCCGTAGAACACCGCGACCACCGCCGCCTCGGTCGGCGTGAACCAGCCCGCGCGCATGCCGCCGAGGATCAGCACCGGCGCGGCCAGGCCCCAGGTGGCTTCGCGGAAGCTCTTCCAGAACGCCGGCCGCGGCATGCTGGCCTCGAGCGCGCCCATCTTGTGCTTGCGCGCCATCCATACGGCCGGAATGATGAGGGCCAAGCCGGCCAGGATGCCCGGGATCATGCCGGCGGCGAACAATGCCGGCACCGACGCGCCCGGCACCAGCACCGAGTACACGATGAAGGCGACCGAGGGCGGGATCAGGATGTCGGTGGCCGCTGCCGCGCCGACCACGCTGGCCGAGAAGGCGGGCGGGTAGCCGGCGCGGGACATCGCCGCGATCATCACGGCGCCCACCGCGGCCGCATTCGCCGGGCCCGAACCCGAGATGCCGCCGAGGAACATCGCCACCAGGATGGCGACCATCGGCAGCATGCCCGGCCCGCGGCCGACGATGGCCACCGCGAAGTTGACCAGCCGCAGCGCGACGCCGGAGCGGTCGAAGATCGAGCCGACCAGCACGAACATCGGGATCGCCAGCAGCGGGTACTTGCCCAGGCCCGCATAGAAGTTCTGCGGCACGGCCAGGAGCCCGAACCATTGCGCATCGGCGTTGGCGAGCGCGATGCAGGCCGCGCCGGCCAGGCCCAGCGCCGCGCCGATCGGCACGCCGACCAGCATCAGCACGACGAAGGCGACGAACAGCAGCGTCGCGATCATTCGGCGCCTCGGTCGTCGCGGCGGCCACGGCGGATGAAGAGCCCGACGGCCCGCAGCGCGATCGCGGTCGACACGACCGGCAGCCAGATCGAATACCACCAGGCCGGCACCCCGATGCCCGGCGAGGTCTCGTCGAAGCGGTAGTCGTCCCACACCATGCGCACGCTGAGCCCGGCGATCAGAAAGAAGAGGGCCGCCACCAGCACCGCGCCGAACTGCGACAGGCGCTTGCGCCGCGCCATCGAGCCGCTCTCGGAGAAGTACTCGATGCGGATGTGCCGGTCGCGCGCCACCGCGGCCGAGCCGGCGACCATGGCCAGCAGGATCATCAGGAAGACCGAGAACTCCTCGGTCCAGGCGAAGGACGAGTCGGTGAAGTAGCGCACCAGCACGTTGGCGAAGGTGATGCAGGCCAGCAGGCCCATGATGATCACCGTGGCCCAGTCCTCGATGGCCAGTGGCACCTGGGCCGGTTCGTCGGCGGCTTCGATCTGCGGGGGGAGGGGGCTGGCGGCGTCCAGCGTGGGGCCGGACTCGGGAGGGGTGGACATCGGTGCTGTGTGGAACGTAGGAGCGCCGCCGACGCGGATGCCGGGAGTACGCAGCCCGGCGCCCGGGGTGCGCGGATCGTAGTCAATACGGCCCCCGGCTCCATCGGGGGTTTCCTTAGCCGCGCTCCGCCGGCCGTGCTGGCCGGTCGCATCACGGCATAGATGGATCGGTTTGTGATCCGCCCCACAAAGTGCCCAAGAACGGCGATGCGTCGCGGTCGACGAGTTCCTACCATGGGCCTGCGACGACAACACCACACAAGGGATGATGTGATGCAGACCTGTTCACTCGAGACATTGACGGAGGTACCGGCGCCGCCGGCCTCGGTCGATGCCTTCCTGCGCGCCCTGGGGCGGCCGCTGCGCAGCCTGTGGCCGTGGACGGCCGCGGCGTGCGATCGGCTCCGGCGCAGCGCGGCCGCCCCGGCGCGCGCGCACCGGCGCCCGGACGGTTGGGGCCGCACGCTGTCGCGCCGGCAGACCTGCGCCTTCGTCTTCATCGGCAACCTCCCGCACCTGGACGAAGCCTTCGGCGCCGAGTTCGCCGCCGCGACCAGCCGCGAGGTGGCGCGCCGGCTGATCGCCTTCGTCGGCGCAAGGGCCGGCGACCGGGTGTTGACGCTGCGCGACGACTGCTTCCTCATCTGGTCCGAGCGCGGCACGCTGCCCCTCGCCTCCACCGATGCGTCGCCGATGAACGCGGACCTCGAGCAGTTGCTGTGTGCCGTCGCCGGCGAGGCGGTCCGCTTCCAGGCGATGGCCGCGCTGGCGCGGCTCCACGTCGGCTGGATCGACGTCCCCGATCCGCGCACCATGGACGCCGCCGAGACCGACCTGGTGCTGTGGGCGGCGCAGCCTGCCCCCGACTTCCAGGAGCTCCCGTCCAAGAACTGGCGCGCCCGCTACCGTGCGGACATGGAGACGGCGGTGGCGGTGCTCGAGGCCGCACGGGCCGGCCGCATGCAGATGCGCTGGCAGCCGGTCATCGACGCGTATGCGTCGGCCGACACGCTCTATCGCGAAGGCTGCGTGCACCTTCTTCCAGCCCCCGGCCGATCCGACGCGCCAGTCGCGCTCGGCAGCGTCCTGCCCTGCCTGGAAAGGCTCCAGCTGACGCGCGAACTCGACCGCATGGCGGCGAACCAGATTCTCGATGCCCTGCGTCGCAGCCCCGAGGCCGGCATGAGCCTGAACATCTCCGCGAACAGCGCGCGGCTGGACCATTGGTGGGCCACGGCGTTTCATGCCCTCGCGCAGGAGCCGCAGGTGGCACGCCGCCTGGTGGTCGAGGTCGGCTGGGCCGGCGCGCAGTGGCAGGACGCGGAGGCGATGCGCGACTTCTGCCGCAGGCTGGCCGTCTGCGGATGCCGGATCGCGATCGACCACTTCGCCGCGAGCGCGGCCAGCCTGGGCGTGCTGCAGGCGTGCAAGCCCGACATCGTGAAACTGGAAGCGCAGTTCATCCGGCGGGCCGGCGAAAGCCAGTTCGGCTTCGACAGCCTGAAGCACGCGCTGGCGCTCTGCGCCAACCTCGCACCCTGCACGGTCGTGGAGGGCGTGGACCGGGCCGAGGACCTGGGTGTCGCGCTGCGCGCCGGTGCACGGTGGATGCAGGGCTACTACCTGGGCGGTCCGCGGGCGGCCCTGCCGACGTCGGCACCCACGAACGCCGCCGCACCCATGACCCACGGGGGCGGCGGCTGCTACCCTCGTCGAGCGCAAGCCGAAGCGAAAGGGAGTCCGACACCAGCCTGACCGGAGAGCCCATGTACCTTCATCCCCTTTTCACGCCACTGTCGCAGGCAGATCGCGATGCACTCCGGGATGCGACCGAACTGCTCACCTACAAGCGGAACCAGTTGGTAAGGGCGGCGGGTGAACCGTGCCAGCAGGTGTATTGCGTTGCCACCGGCCTGCTTCGCGTCGCCCGGCACAGCCGCGAGAGCAGCGAGGAGGTGACGACCGACTTCATCCAGCGCAGCGATTTCTTCCTGCCGCCGTCGTGGGCCGGGGACACGTTCGAGTGTCCCGCGACCCTCGTCGCGGCGCTGCCTTGCGTCATCTATGCGGCGCCCGTGAAGCACCTGCGCGCCCTGTGCACGAAATATCCCGGGCTGGCGCTGGGCCTGCTCGAACTCGAGGCCCGGCGCATCGGCATGCTGCGCACGCAACTGCGCCGGGTGACGACCTCCTCCGCCACGAAGATCGTGGGGCGCGTGCTGCACGAACTGACGCAATGGGCGCCGGCCGAGCGCGGCGGCTACGACAAGCGCATCACCCAGACCATCATCGCGTCGTACTCGGGCATCTCGCGCGAGATGGTCAACAAGACCATGAAGGACATGGAGAGCCGCGGGCTGGTGACCAAGGACGCGCAGGGCATCCATGTGCCGGCGAGCTTCGCATCGACAGACTTCGATGCCGTGCTGCTCGACCACGATCCCGTCACCGAGGCGGCCCACCCCGGGCCAGGCGAAGCGATGCTCGACCTGCCGCCGATGAAGCAAAACTACCCGCAGAATTCCTAGCGATCGCCGATGCGTTCCGCCAGCGCGACCAGCGAGCGGTCCGATCCCGCCGGGCCGAGCAGCGAGATGCCCAGCGGCGCGCCGTCGCGATCTGCCAGCGGCATCGACAGTTGCGGGAAGCCGCTGAGCCCGGCCACGCACAGCATGCGGATCGAATCGTTGCGGTAATCCTCGAGCGTGCTCTCGGCCGCGCTGCGCAGCGGTGCGATGTCGGGCATCGTCGGCATCAGCAGCACGCCGTCGTCGCCGAGCAGCGCCGACAGCTTCTCGCGGAAGGCGATGCGGAAGGTGCGCGCGGTGTTCACCTGGGCATCGGTCACGTCGCGCGACCAGGCGAAGCGCTCGGCCACGCCGGGTCCCAGCGGCGGCGCGAAGCGCTCGATCATCGGGCCGTCGGTGAGCCACGATTCGCGGCCCTGGATGTAGCGGAAGTTCCAGTACATCGCGTCCCACGAATCGAGCGCGATCTGTGCGACCGGTGCCGCCTTGCCCAGCACCGACTGGATGCGGTCCGCCGGTGCCGCCAGCGCCTCTGTCACCGGTGCGCTGAGCATCGCCCACACGTCCTGTGGCCAGAGCAGGCGCACCGCCGTGGGCAGCGGCTTCGGGTCGGTGCCCAACAGCACGTCGGCCACGCGCGCGAAGGTGCCGACGTCGCGTGCGAACCAGCCGCAGGTGTCGAGGCTGGGCGCCAGGTCGAGCACCCGTTCGAGGCTGATGCGGCCGTGCGTCGGGCGCAGTCCGTAGAGCTTGCAGTGGTTGGCCGGTGCGCGCACCGAGCCGCCGGTGTCGCTGCCCAGCGCAAAATCGCACAGGCCGGACGACACGGCCGACGCCGAGCCCGACGACGAACCCCCGGTGATGCGGTCCTTGGCGGCGCCGTTGATCGGCGCGCCGAAGTGCGCGTTGTTGCCGGTCATCGAGAAGGCCAGCTCGTCGGTGACGGTCTTGCCGACGAAATGCGCGCCGGCGTCGAGCAGCGCCTGCACCGCGGGCGCGGTCTGCGTCTTGATGCCCGACATCGCCAGCACGAAGGGGCTGCCGCCGCCGGTCGGGTAGCCGGCCACGTCGAACAGGTCCTTCGCAGCGAAGCGCAGGTCGGCCAGCGGGCCGGTGGCGGCGCTCTTCACGGGCACGTTGGGGTAGGGGACGAAGGCGTGGGCGGGGTCGTGCAGGTGCATGGTCGGAGATCCTATGTTCAGTCGGGCGATATCAGTTTTTCATGGCGCTGCAACCCGCGCGCAGCCGACGAAACCGGCGCGGCCAAGTGCCGGGGATACCGCGGAACCGGCTTTGCCGGGCCGCTGGTATCGCCCCCTTGAGGGGGAGGCGGCGACACGCAGTGCGCCGCTTCGGGGGGGGTTCATCAGACGGGTGCGATGGCGGCCGCAGCGTCTGTGCGGATGCAGCGCGCATGATGCCCCGGCGACACCTCCACCGCCGGCGGCTGCGCCGCGCGGCAGGCCTCGGTGGCCAGCGTGCAGCGCGCGGCGAAGGCGCAGCCCGGCGGCAGCGCCGACAGGTCGGGCGGCGAGCCGCCGATGGTCTCGAGCCGCGTGCCGCGCGTCATCGCGCCGTGCGCGCGGCTCTTGAGCAGTGCGATGGTGTAGGGGTGGCGCGGCGCGAGGATCAGGTCGCGCGCCGTGCCTTCCTCGACGATGCGCCCGGCATACATCACGGCGATGCGGTCGGCCACCTCGACGGCCGCGCCGATGTCGTGCGTCACGAAGATCACCGACAGCCCGAGGTCGCGCTGCAGCTCGCGCAGCAGCAGGAGGATCTGGATCTGCACCGTGGCGTCGAGCGCGGTCGTGGGCTCGTCGGCCAGCAGCACCTTGGGGTTGCAGGCCAGCGCCAGCGCGATCATCGCGCGCTGCCGCATGCCGCCGGACATCTCGTGCGGGTAGGCCGTGAGGCGCCGCTCGGGGCTCGGGATGCGCACCTTCTCGAACAGCGCCAGGGCGCGCGCGCGGGCGTCGGCCTGGCTCACGCCCTCGTGGCGGCGGATGGCTTCGATGATCTGCGCGCCGACCGTGTAGACCGGGTCGAGCGCCAGCAGCGGCTCCTGGAAGATCATCGCGACCTCCTTGCCGCGCAGGTCCGCCAGCGTGCGCGGGTTCATGCCGAGCACGTTCTTGCCGTTGACCGCGAGCGTGCCGGTGATGCGCGTGTTGCGCTCGGGGTGCAGCCGCATCACGGTGCGCAGCGTCACGCTCTTGCCCGAGCCCGATTCGCCGATCAGTGCCACCACCTCGCCCTGGCGCAGTTGCAGGTCGACGCCGTTGACGGCCTCGATGCGCTTGCCCGGCGCGTGGAACTCGACGCGCAGGTCCTTCAGTTCGACCGCGAACTCAGACATGGGCCACCTCCGTGGGTGTGTCGGCGAGGTCCGGGAAATCGGGCGGCGGCACGTAGCCCGAGCCCGGCTGCCAGCGCAGGCAGGCCGCACCGTGGCCCGCGGCGGTCTCGATGAAGTCCGGTTGCGTCTGGCTGCACACCGCTTGCGCGAAGGCGCAGCGCGTGTGGAAGCGGCAGCCCGAGGGCGGGTCGATCGGGTTGGGCGGATCGCCCGAGAGCGGCGCCTCGGTCGTGCGCTGCATCGGGTCGCCGCTGGGCATCGAGCGCAGCAGCGCGCGCGTGTAGGGGTGGCGCGGCGCGTCGAACACCTGCGTCGCGGTGCCCACCTCGACCACCTGGCCGAGGTACATCACCAGCACGCGGTCCGACATGTACCGCACCACATGCAGGTCGTGGCTGATGAAGAGGTAGGTCAGGCCGAAGTCGCGCTTGAGGTCTTCGAGCAGGTTGAGCACCTGCGCCTCGACCGACTTGTCGAGCGCCGACACGGCTTCGTCGAGGATCACCAGGCGCGGCTCGAGCGCCAGGGCGCGCGCGATGTTCACGCGCTGGCGCTGGCCGCCCGACAGCTCGTGCGGGTAGCGCCCCGCGAAGCGCGCGGGCTCCAGGCCGACACGCGCGAGCAGGTCGTGCGCACGGTTGAGCGCATCGCGCGACGACACGCCGTGCACCGTCGGCCCGAAGGCGACCGAGTCCTCGATCGTCATGCGTGGATTGAGCGACGAATAGCTGTCCTGGAACACCATCTGCGTCTGGCGGCGGAAGTCGCGCAGCGGCAGCTCGCGTGCGCCGACGGTGGCGCCGTCGAACACCAGTTCGCCGCTGTCCTGCACGATGAGCTGCATCAGGAGGCGTGCGGTGGTCGACTTGCCGCAGCCCGATTCGCCGACCACGCCGAGCGTCTCGCCCTTGCGGATCTCGAAGCTCACGCCATCGACGGCGCGCACTGCCGACTTGGGGCCGAAGCCCAGGCCGCTGCGCTTGAGGGGGAAGTGTTTTTTCAGGGCCTGCACGCGCATCAGCGGCTGGCGGGGACCGCCGATGTCGCGCGGGTCGACGGCCGCGGTGGTGGTGGTCATGTCGTTCATTGCTTCACCTCCATCGCCGTGCGCAGGCCGTCGGCCAGCATGTTGAAGGACACGGAGGTGACGAAGATCAGCACGCCGGGCAGCGCGGCGATCAGCGGCTGGCTGTAGATGGCGGTGCGCAGCGTGTTGAGCATCAGGCCCCACTCGGGCTGCGGCGGCTTCACGCCCAGACCCAGGAAGGACAGGCCCGAGGCCAGGATCATCGACACCGAGATCAGGCTGGTCGCGTACACGAAGATCGGCCCGATCACGTTGCCGAAGACATGCCGCCGCACGATGGTGAGGGCCGGTGCGCCCGACGCGCGGGCCGCATCGACGTAGTCGCTGCGCCGCACCTGCGTGGTCACGCTCTCGGCGATGCGCGCGATCTGCGGCACGAACACCACCGTCAGCGAAATCAGTGCGTTGGTGATGCCCGCACCCAGTGCGCCCGACAGCGCGATGGCCAGCAGCACCGACGGGAAAGCGTAGAGCACGTCGATGCAACGCATGATGACCGTGTTGACCTTGCCCCCCGCGTAGCCCGCGAGGATGCCCAGCGCACTGCCGATCACGAAGGCCATGATCACCGGTGCGATGCCCATGAAGAGCGACAGCCGCCCACCGAGCATCAGGCGCGACAGCAGGTCGCGGCCCAATTCGTCGGTGCCCAGCAAATAGTCCGGCGTGCCCACCGGCCGCAGCCGCTTGAACATCGAGGTGGCGAAGGGGTCGGCCGGCATGAGCCATGGCGCGAAGATGGCCACGAGGATCAGCAGCAGGATCACGGCTGCGGCGGTCATGGCGACCGGGTTGCGCACCAGGCGGCGCATGACGTTGGCGCCGTGGCTGCGCGAGCGCACGGCCTGGAGGGGAGCCGACGGCGCCGGGCCGGCGGCAGAGGTGAGGGTGGCGGACATCGTTCAGGCCCTTTCGATGCGTGGGTCGAACATGGTTTGCAGCACGTCGACGATCAGGTTCAGCCCGACGAAGAACAGCGCCAGCACCAGGATTGTTCCCTGCAGCAGCGGCAGGTCGCGCTGGAAGATGGCCTGGTTCAGCAGGAAGCCGGTGCCCGGCCACGAGAACACGGTCTCGATCAGGATCGAGCCGCCCAGCAGGTAGCCCAGTTGCAGGCCCATCACGGCCAGGGCGGTCGGTGCGCAGTTCTTCACCACGTGCTTGAACACGCCGAAGTCGCCGAGCCCGCGGGCGCGCAGGCCGATCACGAACTCCTGCGACAGGATGTCGGCCACCAGCGCGCGCACCGTGCGCGCGACGATGCCCATGGGGATGAACGACATGGTGACCGCGGGCAGGATCAGGTACTTGACGTGTTCCGCGTCCCACTTCCACAGGCCCGAACCGTCGGGCCCGGCGCCGGTGGCAGGCAGCCACATGAGCTTGGCCGAGAAGATGATGACCAGCACCATGCCGAGCCAGTAGTGCGGCAGGCTCACGCCGATCACCGAGATGAAGGAGGCCGCACGGTCCATCCACGAGTTGCGGAAGTAGCCGGCGACGAAACCGAAAAGCGAGCCGAAGGCGAAGCCGATCAGCGTGGCCAGGGCGGCCAGCATGAAGGTGTTGCCCACGGCCTTGAAGACTTCCTGGGTCACCGGCCGCGCGGTGGCGATGGAGGTGCCCAGGTCGCCGTGCAGCGCGCGCCAGATCCACTGCGCGAACTGCACGGGCCAGGGCCGGTCGAAGCCATAGAGCTTCATCATCTGCTGCTGCAGATCGACCGAGGCATCGGCCGGCAGGATCGACACCAGCGGGTCGCCCGGCGCGATGTGCACCAGCATGAAGCACAGGAAGGACACGCCCAGCATGATGGGCAGGGCGTAGCCGATGCGGCGCAATAGATAACTGATCATGTGGGCGCGCTTTTTATTCAGAGGCCGTCTCTAAGGGACGGCCTTCATTCCAGGAACACCGCGGAACCGGCTTTGCCGGGCCGCTGGTGTTGCCCCCGGTAGGGGGTGGGAGTCGCGACACGACGTGCGCAGCGACCTGGGGGCGAGCCCCGTTCAATCCATCGACATGGTGGCCAGGTCGATGAACCAGCTTTGCGGCTGCACCACGCCCTTGATCTTCGGCGACAGCGCGCGCGGACCGACGTCGTGTGCCACGAAGAGGAACGGCGCCTCGTCGATGATGCGCGCCT
The DNA here is from genome assembly GCF_030317205.1 of Variovorax sp. J2L1-78. Taxonomy (NCBI): domain Bacteria; kingdom Pseudomonadati; phylum Pseudomonadota; class Betaproteobacteria; order Burkholderiales; family Comamonadaceae; genus Variovorax; species Variovorax arabinosiphilus. The sequence continues at coordinate 611,304 of NZ_JASZYB010000003.1, forward strand.
GCAGCGCGGCCAGGGCCACGTCGCGTTGCTTGTCGTCGAAGGTGGTGCGGGCCTTGTCGACCAGGGCGTCGACTTCCGGGTTGCTGAAGTAGCCCCAGTTGTTCGACACCGGCGGGAAGGCCTTGGTGCTCACGAAGCGCACCATCGCGAAGAACGGGTCCATCGTCGCCGCGCTCACGTTGGTGGCGTGCGCGCCATGGGCGCCCGGGTCCTTCGCGCCGAGGCGCCAGCTGGAGAAGAGCGTGTTCCATTCGACCACGTCGAACTGCACGTCGAAGAAGCATTCCTTCAGGCTCTGCTGGATGAACTCGTTCATCGGCAGCGGCTGCATCTGGCCCGAGCCCGACGCGGAGGTCTGCACCTTCACCTTGACCGGCTTGGCGGCCGAGTAGCCGGCTTCGGTCATCAGCTTCTTGGCGGCGGCCGGGTCGTACTTGATCTGGAAGCTGGGGTTGCCGCGCCACGGGTTGCCGGGCTCGGCCACGCCGGTGGCCTCGACCATCAGGCCGCCGAGCAGTTCCTTGAGCGCCGTGCGGTTCAGGCACAGGTTGGCGGCGTAGCGCACCTTCTTGTCGGCGAAGGGCGAGTCCGGCAGCATCGAGAACTGCCACGGCCACAGGTGCGGCTGCAGGTTCTGGTAGAGCTTGAAGCCGCGGCCCTTGATGGTCTCGAGCGCGTCGGGCGACGGTGCCTCGATCCAGTCGACCTGGCCCGACAGCAGCGCGGCGGTGCGCGAGGAGGCCTCCGGCAGCGGCAGCATCACGACGCGGTCGATCTTGGGGCGGCGCTTGGCGTCCCAGTAGTCGGGGTTCTTCACGATCTCGAGGCGTTCGCGCGGCACGAACTTCGAGGCCTTGAACGGGCCGGTGCCGGAGGCGTCGGCCGCGAAGGCGGTCCAGGCGGCCTTGCTGCGCTCGGCGGTGCCGGTCACGCTCGGGGGCACGGCGGCCAGCTTCTTTTCCCAGTGCACGGGCGAGGCCATGAACAGGTTGGTGAGGTTGATCGGCAGGAACGAATCGGGTTCGGACGTGGTGAGCTCGACGGTCAGGTCGTCGATCTTGCGCGCGGTGCGCAGCGTGGGCATGCGCGAGGCGGTCACGCCGATCTGCGCCGGGTCGAATTGCGGCGCGTCCTTGCGCAGCACCTTGTCGACGTTCCAGACCACGGCATCGGCGTTGAAGGGCGAACCGTCATGGAATTTGACGCCGGGACGCAGCTTGAAGATCCACTTGGTGCGGTCCTTCTCGTCGACGGCCCACGACACGGCCAGGTCGGGGATCACCACGCTGGCCTTGGTGGCCGAGCTCAGGTCCCACTGCGTCAGGCTGTCGTACATCGGGATGCCGGTGAAGCGGTTGCCCTCGTAGCCCTGGTCGGGCTGGCCCGAGGTGCGCGGGATGTCGCCGGCCGTCATGGCGATGCGCATCACCTTTTCCTGGGCGAGCGCGGCGGTGCTCGCGAGCGACAGGGCAGCGATCAGCAAGGCGCCGGTGCGCGCGCCGAAGCGTGGGGCGGGCAGCGGCGACAAGGAATGGAACTTCATGGGAGGTCGACCTTTGAGTTGCGGGTGAGCGGTTGACGAAGCAAGTGACATGCCAAAGCTAATCGCATTGGCAAAATCGTTTATCGATATCTATCTACGCTTAAACGATAAAAAGGGGCGATTTCAGTGCGCCACGGCGCTCGAGATGGCGCGCGCGCACTCGATCACCATCGGCGCGAGCTTCCGCTGAGCTTCTTCGAGCGTCCACCGGCTGGTGGGCGGCGACACATGCACGGCGCCGAGCGCTTCGCCCTTGCGGTTGAGGATGGGTGCGCCGATGCCCATGTCGCCGAGGAACAGTTCCTCGGCATTGGTTGCGTAGCCCACGCGCCGGCATTCGACGATGCGCGCCATGATGGCCTTCACGTCGGTGAGCGTGGCCGGCGTGCGCGGTGTACGGTCCGAGGCCTGCAGCAGCGCCAGCACCTGTTCGTCGGGCAGGCTGCTGAGCCAGGCGCGGCCCGAACTGGTGCAGTACATCGGAATGCGCATGCCCACGGGCGTCTGCACGGGAATGAACTTCGAGGTCACCAGCTGTGCAACGTAGACCATCTCGGTGCCGACCGGCTCGGTCACGCTGGCCGTCTCGCCGCTGGCGTTGGCGAGCTGCGCCAGGTACGGGTTGGCCGTCTGGATGAGCGCGTTGGCCGCCATGTAGTTGTAGCCCAGCTCGATGGTGCGCGGCAGCAGCTGGAAGCGCCGCGTCTGCGGATGCTTGCCCACGTAGCCGAGCACCTGCAGCGTGTGCACGGTGCGCTGCGCCGAGCCTTTGCTCATGGCGGTGCGCTCGGCCAGCTCGGCCAGCGTCATCGTGCGGTGCGCACCGTCGAAGGCGCGCAGCACGGCGAGGCCCTTCTCGAGCGACTGGTTGAAGAGCGGGTCCGGCGACCGGGCCGACGGTGAGGGCGACGCCGTGGGGCGGCGTGCGGTGCGAGCAGGCGTCTTGCTGGCCATAGCGTATGGGTATACCGACGAATCGTTTATCGATTCCGTCGGGCGTGCACATTGCGTGCCAGCCGGTCGTGCGCCCAAGAGACAATGCCAGGCATGAAGACAAGCCCCGCCGACACCCTGACCCTCACCCGCCCCGACGACTGGCACCTGCACGTGCGCGACGGCGCCGCCCTCGAAGCCGTCGTGCCGCATTCCGCCCGCCAGGTGGGCCGCGCGCTGATCATGCCGAACCTGCGTCCGCCCGTGACCACCGCCGACCAGGCGCTGGCCTACCGCGAGCGCATCCTGGCCGCGATGCCCGCGGAGCGCGGCTTCGAGCCCGTGATGTCGCTGTACCTCACCGACAAGCTGCCCGCCGACGAGATCGCGCGCGCCGCCGATGCGGGTGTGAAGGCGCTCAAGCTGTACCCGGCCGGCGCCACTACCAACAGCGACGCCGGCGTGACCGACATCCGCAAGACCTACGCCACGCTCGAAGCCATGCAGAAGCACGGCCTGCTGCTGCTGGTGCACGGCGAGGTGACCGACCCGGCCATCGACCTGTTCGACCGCGAGGCCGTCTTCATCGACCGCGTGATGATCCCGCTGCGCCGCGACATGCCGGAGCTGAAGATCGTCTTCGAGCACCTGACCACGAAGGAAGGCGCGCATTACGTGCGCGACGCGGGCCAATTCACCACTGCCACCATCACCGCGCACCACCTGCTCTACAACCGCAACGCGATCTTCACCGGCGGCATCCGCCCACACTACTACTGCCTGCCGGTGCTCAAGCGCGAGACGCACCGCGTCGCGCTGGTCGAGGCGGCCACCAGCGGCAGCGACCGTTTCTTCATGGGCACCGACAGCGCGCCGCACGCCGCCCACCTGAAGGAACACGCGCTCGGCTGCGCCGGCTGCTACACCGCGCTGAACGCGATCGAGCTCTACGCCCAGGCCTTCGACAACGCGGGTGCGCTCGACAAGCTCGAAGGCTTCGCCAGCTTCCACGGCGCCGACTTCTACGGCCTGCCGCGCAACACCGACACCATCACGCTCAAGCGCGAGACGTGGACCGTGCCAGAGACCGTGCCCTACGGCGAGGCGACGCTCAAACCCCTGGGCGGCGGCGAGACGCTCAACTGGAAACTGCAATGAACACCACCCCCAAGGTCATGCTCCTGATCGACGCCGACAACGTCTCGGCCGACGTCATCGAGCAGGCCGTGCAGCGCACGTTGATCGAGCATGGCGCCGTGCACCTGCGCCGCGCCTACGGCAACGCCGAGACGGCGCTCAAGCACCAGGGCCTGTTCAAGCGGCTGTCGGTGCGGCCGATGGTCAACCTCTCGGCGGGCAAGAACAGCACCGACATCGCGCTGGCCGTCGACGCGATGGCGCTGGCGATCACCGAGCGGCCCGACGTGGTGGTGCTGGTGTCGTCCGACTCCGACTTCGCGCCGCTGGTGATCCGCCTGCGCGAGACCGGCTGCCGGGTCTGCGGCATCGGCCAGCAGGGCAAGACCGGCGAGGACACGATGGCGGTGTACGACGAATTCATCGACCTCGAGCACCACGGCGCCCGCGCCGCACCGGTCGCGCCTGCGCCGGCCCGCAAGACCGCTGCGGCGCCAGCCGCAGCGGCCAAGACGGCACGCGCCAAGGCCGCGCCCGCGAAGAAAACCGCCGCCGCCCCGGCCGCCAAGAAAACAGCCCGCAAGACCACCAAGGCCGTGAAGGCCCCGGCACGACGCGAGCCGGTGGTATCGGAGGCCGCCGAATTCATCCTGCAGGCGGTCCCGAACCTGCGCAAGGGCAACGACGTGGCGCTGAACGACGCGGCGCAGGCGCTGCGCGCGGCCGGCCTGCTGGGCAAGCACGGCAGCTCGCTCAAGCTGTTCGACAAGCTGACCTCGGAGTTCGCCGTGCTGCAGCAGCCCGACCGCATCCGCTGGCTGGGTGCCTCCGACGCTTGACGACGGTGCGCGTCGATTGGGCGCGCCCGTGGCTGGCGCACTGCCGGACGCTCGGCGCGGCCGCCGAGCACCACGCGCGGCACCACACCGTCGCTGCCGCACTGCAGGCGGCCACCCTGTCGCCCCCGGTGCGCTTCGTGGCGCAGGACGCGCTGCCGCCCGGCGAGCCCTACGAGGCGCACATCTTCCGCACCGGCGAGGTGCCGACGCGCGACAACCTGCACGACTTCTTCAACGGCCTGGCGTGGCTGCACTTTCCGCAGGCCAAGCGTCGCCTGAACGAACTGCAGGCTGCCGAGATCGACCAGCACGGCGTCGGCGCCCGCCGCGGCCCGTTGCGCGACGCGCTGACCCTGTTCGACGAGAACGGCGCGGTGCTCGACGCGCCGCCCGTGCTGTGGGAGGCGCTGGTCGCGCGCGACTGGCACCGCCTGTTCGTCACCGAGCGCGCACGCTGGGCCGAGGCGCACCTCCTCCTTTTCGGCCATGCGCTGCTCGAGAAGCTGGCCACGCCGCGCAAAGGCCTGACGGCGCATGTGCTCTTCGCCCCCGGCGCGAGCCAGTCGATCTACCCTCGCGACGAATGCATGGCCGACGCGCTGTCGGCGACGCACCTGGCGACCAAGCCTTTCGTGCCCTTGCCGGTGATCGGCGTGCCCGGCTGGTGGCCCGAGAACACGAGCCTTTGCTTTTATGATGACCCCGACGTCTTTCGTCCGCGCCGGCCTTCAGAACCGACAACAACGCCCTCGGGCCCGCGCCGCCAGGCCGCTTGAAGCGGGCTGCGCCGCCCCCAATTGAGCGACAGTTTCCCCACGGAGAAATCAACTTGAAACGCATTCTTCTGTTTGTCCTGACCAATGTGATGGTGGTCGCCGTGCTGGGCGTGGTCGCCAGCCTGCTCGGCGTCAACCGCTTTCTCACGGCCAACGGGCTCAACCTCACGGCGCTGCTGGGCTTCGCGCTCGTCATGGGCTTCGGCGGCGCGATCATCTCGCTGCTCATCAGCAAGCCGATGGCCAAGTGGACGGCCGGCCTGCGCATGATCGACGCGCCCCAGTCGCCCGACGAGGCCTGGATCGTCGCGACCGTGCGCAAGTTCGCCGACAAGGCGGGCATCGGCATGCCGGAGGTCGGCATCTTCGAGGGCGAGCCCAACGCCTTCGCCACCGGCGCGTTCAAGAACTCGTCGCTGGTCGCGGTGTCGACCGGCCTGCTGCAGAACATGACGCGCGAAGAGGTCGAGGCGGTGATTGGCCACGAGGTCGCCCACATCGCCAACGGCGACATGGTCACTATGACGCTGATCCAGGGCGTGATGAACACCTTCGTCGTGTTCCTGTCGCGCGTGATCGGCTATGCGGTCGATTCCTTCCTGCGCCGCGGCGACGACCGCAGCTCGGGCCCGGGCATCGGCTACATGGTCACCACCATCGTGCTGGACATCGTGCTGGGCTTCGCCGCCGCGATCGTCGTGGCCTGGTTCTCGCGCCAGCGCGAATTCCGCGCCGATGCCGGTGCCGCCCAGCTGATGGGCCGCAAGCAGCCGATGATGAACGCGCTGGCCCGGCTGGGCGGCCTGCCGGCCGGCGAACTGCCGAAGGCGGTCGAGGCGATGGGCATCACCGGCGCGGTGGGCAAGCTCTTCGCGACGCACCCACCCATCGAAGAGCGCATCGCTGCGCTGCAGAACGCGCAGGGCTGATGCAGGGCGGCGGCGGGGCCGCCGCGCGGGCATTCACCGGGTCACTCATCGCATGAACTGGAGTACCGCATGGAGACACAGGAACTGCACCGGGGCCGCCTCATCGACCACATCCAGCTGGTCGTGCGGGATCTGAAGGCGAGCCAGGATTTCTACACCGCCGTCTTCGCGACGATCGGGGTGCCGCTGGGCGGCACCGCCGACGGCTACTTCTGGGCCGACGAGCTCTTCGTCTCCACCGCCGACAGCGAGGCGGCGCAGGGCCACCTGACCGGGCGGCACCACTTGGCCTTCCAGGCCAAGGACCGCGCCACGGTCGATGCCTTCTACCGCGCCGCCCTGGCGCATGGGGGCCGCGACAACGGCGCGCCGGGCGAACGCCCCTACCACCCCGGCTACTACGCCGCCTTCGTGCTCGACCCGGACGGCAACAACATCGAGGCCGTGTTCCACGGCGAGGCGACGCGCAGCGCCGCCTCGGTGAAGGTCACTTTCTAGTTCGCTTCCGGCGAGGCTGCTGCCGGCTGGGCCGGCGCTTCGGCCGCCTGCGCGGCCTTCGTTGCCCGCTCGGCCTCCGTCGCCTGGTCCTTGCGCACGCGCTGCAGCGTGCGCGCGACCTCCTTCGGGTCCATGCCGTACATGTCGGCGAATTCGGCCTCGGTCTTGCCGCTGGCCTCGAAGGCGCGCATCAGCGCTTCGCGCTTGGCGGCCTGGCGCGCCAGTTCGGCCAGGGCGTCGTCGAGCGCAGCGTTCGACGCGTCGTCGCGGGCGCGCACGCGTTCGGCGTAGGCCTCGCGGCCCACGCCCGAGGCTTCGATCGCCGCGATGATGCGGTCGCGCAGCTGGCCGCTCAGGTCGTCCTTGGTGCGGCCCTGGCGGCGGCGGAACACTTCGAGGATCGCGTGGTGGATGTGCTCGGGCGCCACCGGCTCGACCGGGTTGCCCTGCAGGTCGTGGCGCGGATGGCCGGCGGCCACGCATTCGAGGTAGCGGGTCGAGCGGGCGTGCAGGCCCATCGCGAGCTTGAGATCTTCCGCCTTGAACTCGTCGCCGTGGGCGGCGAGCAGTTCCTGGTAGATGCCCAGCTTGAGCGGGCGGAAGCGCGCGCCGAAGAGCTGCGGGTACAGCTCGAACAGGCGTTCGAGCACCGGGTGCACCTTGCGCGGCGCGGGCGCACCGTTCTTGCGTGCGGGCTGCTGGCCAGCCGGTTGCTGTGCCTTCTGCGCTGCGGGCGCCTGGCCCGCTTCGGCCGCCGGGCGTTCGCCCTTGCCGCCACGGCGGCCGCGGCCACCGCGCGAGCGCTTCCGGGCAGGCGCGTCGGTCGATGGTGTGTCGGGCGACGGCATCTCGGTCGACGATGTATCAGCAACGGGCGCGACAGGTGCGATCGCTGCAGGTGCGTCGCTCGTCGGCGCGGTGGTGTGGTCGGGAGCTTCGGTCATCGATTCGGTTCGTGTGAGGCCGCGCGCCGGGCGCAGCGTGAAGGGCGATGGCGCCGCGCTCAGCGCGGACGGAACATCTTGAAGAGATTGTCGCGGGTGACGGTGAAGTAGTCGGCCGGGCCGCCACCGCGCAGGATGGGCTCGGCCGCCGCCGTGTCGTAGATGCCGTCGTTCAGCAGCCGGCGCGCGATGTGTACGCCCACCACCTGGCCCAGCACCAGCCAGGTGGGCACCTGCGTGCCGTCGATGGTTTCGAGCTGCACGATCTGCGTGAGCTTGCACTCGAAGGACACGGGGCTCTCGGCCACGCGCGGCACCGCGATGCAGCGCGACGCCACGGGCGTGAGGCCCGCCAGTTCGAACTCGTCGACCTCCGGCGGCACGGCCGCGCAGGATGCGTTCATCCGCTCGGCCAGCGGTCGCGTCGCCAAATTCCAGCCGAACTCGCCCGTCTCGCGGATGTTGTGCAGGCTGTCCTTGGCGCCGATGCTGGCGAAGCCGACGATCGGCGGCGTGTAGTTGAAGCCGTTGAAGAAGCTGTAGGGCGCCAGGTTGCGCACGCCCGATGCGCTCTGCGACGAGATCCAGCCGATGGGGCGCGGGCCGACCATCGCGTTGAACGGGTCGTGCGGCAGGCCGTGGCCCTGGGCGGGCTCGTAGAAGTGGAAATCGTCGGTCGTCATGGGTGTCCCTGGTGGGGTGTCAGGTCGGCACGCGCAGGGCTTGCGCGTCTTGCAGCACGGCGCGCGCCACCGCCTCGGCCACCTTGATGCCGTCCACGCCGGCCGACAGGATGCCGCCCGCGTAGCTCGCGCCTTCGCCGGCCGGGAAGAGGCCGCGCGTGTTCAGGCTCTGGAAGTCCTCTCCGCGCGTGATCTTGATGGGCGACGAGGTGCGCGTCTCGACGCCGGTCAGCACCGCGTCGGGCGTGTCGAAGCCCTTGATCTTGCGGCCGAACGCGGGAAAGGCCTCGCGCATCGCCTCGATCGCGTAGGCCGGCAGGGCCTGGTGCAGGTCGGTCGGTGTCACGCCCGGCTTGTACGAGGGTTTGATGCTGCGCAGCTCGGTCGACGGCGTGTCGGCGATGAAGTCGCCCACCAGCTGGCCCGGCGCGCGGTAGTCGCTGCCGCCGAGCACGAAGGCGTTGGATTCGAGTTGGCGCTGCAGCAGCATGCCGGCCAGCGGATGACCCGTTTTCCCGTCTTCCCAGCCGGGATAGTCCGAGGGTTCGATGCCCACCACGATGCCCGCGTTGGCGTTGCGTTCGTTGCGCGAGTACTGGCTCATGCCGTTGGTCACGACGCGCCCAGGCTCACTGGTCGCTGCGACCACCGTGCCACCCGGGCACATGCAGAAGCTGTAGACCGAGCGCCCGTTGCTCGCGTGGTGCACCAGCTTGTAGTCCGCCGCGCCCAGCAGCGGATGGCCCGCGTGGCGGCCCCAGCGCGCACGGTCGATCAGGCCCTGCGGATGCTCGACGCGGAAGCCGATCGAGAAGGGCTTGGCCTCGATGTGCACGCCGCGTGCGTGCAGCATCTCGAAGGTGTCGCGCGAGCTGTGGCCGAGCGCCAGCACGACGTGGTCGCAGCGCAGTTCGCTCGACAGGCCGGTGCGCTGGTCGAGCACGGTCAGGCCGCGCAGGTGGCCCGCTTCGATGTGCACGTCGGTCACGCGCTGCTCGAAGCGGATCTCGCCGCCCAGCGCCACGATCTGCTCGCGCATGTTCTCCACCACCTTCACCAGCTTGAAGGTGCCGATGTGCGGATGCGCGACGTAGAGGATCTCGGGCGGCGCGCCGGCCTTGACGAACTCTTCCATCACCTTGCGGCCGAGGAAGCGCGGGTCCTTGATCTGGCTCCAGAGCTTGCCGTCGGAAAAGGTGCCGGCGCCGCCTTCGCCGAACTGCACGTTCGACTCGGGGTTGAGCGTGCTCTTGCGCCACAGGCCCCAGGTGTCGCGCGTGCGCTGGCGCACGGTCTTGCCGCGCTCCAGCACGATCGGCTTGAAGCCCATCTTGGCGAGCATCAGCGCCGCGAAGATGCCGCAGGGCCCGAAGCCGACCACCACGGGACGGATCGGCAGATCGGCCGGCGCGTGCGCGGGTGGGTGGTACGACATGTCGGGCGTCACCATCACGCGTGGGTTGCCCGCCAGCTTGGCCAGCAGCTTCGGCTCTGTCGACGGGTCGGTCAGCGTCACGTCGACGATGAAGACCTGCAGCAGGTCGACCTTGCGCGCGTCGAAGCTGCGCTTGTGGACGTGGATGTTGGCGATGGCGTCGGCATCGACGCCGAGCAAGCCCTGCACCGCGCGTGGCAACGCGTCGGACGGCGGATCCAGGGGGAGCTTGATTTCGGAGAGGCGGAGCATGGCGTGCGGCCCGTGATGATCGGGCAGGTGGCGTTCGCGGAGGCGCCTATTGTAGGGAGGCCGTCCGCGCCGCGCCTGTAGGCAAAAGTCAGCCGGGAAACTACGGGTGCACCGCGCGTGCCATGGGTCTATCTTGAGTGGGTCGACCGATCACTGCAGGAGACATCCATGCTCATCGTCACGAAATCGTTGGTGGCCAGCGGCGTCGCTGCTCTGGCCATGAGCGGAACGCCCTTGCCGGACAGCACGCGTGAAGGCCAGGCCGCCGCGCCGGCCACCCCCATTGCCGCCAATGCTGCGCCGCAATACTGCCCCGGCGGCTGCAACCTCTGGGGGATGCTGGGGTCGCGCTAGGCCGGCAGAAAGCCTTCGACCGACAGGTAGCGTTCGCCCGTGTCGTAGTTGAAGCCCAGCACCACGGCGTCGTCCGCCAGCTCGGGCAGCTTCTGCGCGATGGCCGCCAGCGTGGCGCCCGACGAGATGCCCACCAACACGCCTTCTTCGCGGGCCGAGCGTCGCGCCATCTCGCGCGCTGGGTCGGCATCGACCTGGATCACGCCGTCGAGCAAGGCCATGTCGAGGATCTTCGGCACGAAGCCCGCGCCGATGCCCTGGATGGGGTGGGGCGAGGGCGCACCGCCTGACAACACGGGCGACGCGACCGGCTCGACCGCGTAGACCTTCAGCTTCGGCCATTTCGCCTTCAGCACCTTCGCCACGCCCGTGATGTGGCCGCCGGTGCCCACGCCCGTGATGATCGCGTCGAGGCCCTCGGGGAAGTCGGCTGCGATCTCCTCGGCCGTGGTGCGCACGTGCACCGCCACGTTGGCCGGGTTGTCGAACTGCTGCGGCATCCAGCTGTTGGGCGTGCTGGCGACCAGCTCTTCGGCACGCGCGATCGACGCCTTCATGCCGCCGGCGCGCGGCGTCAGGTCGAAGCTGGCGCCGTAGGCCAGCATCAGGCGGCGGCGTTCGACGGACATCGAATCGGGCATCACCAGGACCAGCTTGTAGCCTTTGACAGCCGCCACCATCGCCAGGCCGATGCCGGTGTTGCCCGAGGTCGGTTCGATGATGGTGCCGCCCGGTTTCAGCGCACCGGAGCGCTCGGCGTCTTCGACCATCGCGAGCGCGATGCGGTCCTTGATCGAGCCACCGGGGTTCGAGCGCTCCGACTTGATCCACACCTGCTGCGTGCCCTTGGCCGTGCCGGCGAAAAGCTTCTGGATGCGGATGTGCGGCGTGCGGCCGATGGTCTCGAGGATGTTCTGGGCTTTCATGATTTCGGTCTCCTGGTGTGGACGAAAACGGGAAGGAGCCATTGTCGCGAGATAATCCGTCCCGTGAAGCACGCCAGACCGCCGCTGGTGCAAGCCCGAAAGGGGTGGGGCCTTCGGGCACCGCGTCGAAAGACCGCACTGGAGGAACGTCCGGACTGCACAGGACAGCGCAGGAGTTAACGACTCTCCACCGCGAGGTGAGGATCAGAGCAACAGAGACGAGCCGATTCAGTTCGGGTGAAACGGGCAATCTCTGCGCGCAGCAACACCAAATAGGCCAGCGTTGACGTGGTTCCGCGGAGCTGGCGGGTAGGTGGCATCGAGCCGTCCGGGCGACCGGCGGCCCAGAGTAATGGCGGTCACGCCGGCATCGTCGCAAGACGGCGCCGGTGCACAGAATCCGGCTTATCGGCGGGCTTCACACTTTATTTTCAGAATTTCTCGTGCGGCAGCAGGTAGCGCCACTCCCCCGGCGCCAGACCCGCGAGCGGCACGCGGCCGACGCGCAGGCGCTTCATCGCGAGGATGCTGAGATCGACGCTGTCGCACATCTGCGCGATCTGCCCCGGCCAGGCGCCCTTCATCGCGAAGCGCAGGCCGGTCACGCCCTCGTTCTGGCGGTTGACGCTGACCTTGGCCGGCAGCATGGCGCGGCCGTCGACCACGGGCGACTGGTTCAGGCGGTGCAGCGCCTGCGGGCTCACCTCACCCCGCACGTCGACCATCACCTCGTACTCCATCAGCGCAGCGTCTTCGACCAGCTTGCGTTCGATGCGCGGGTCCTGCGTGAAGACGATGAGGCCGCTCGCGCCCTTTTCCAGCGGCGTGAAGCAGTGCTGGTTGGCGAAGTGCCGTTGCAGCGTGGGCCGCTGCGAATCGTCGGCCTCGCTGCGCTGGCCTGGTATCAGCAGCTTGGGGATCGGCGCGTCGAAGGCCATGCCGGCCGGCTTGTTCAACAGGATCGTCACGACCTGCACCGGCTCCGGCTTGGCACCCGTGGCGATCTCGACGCGCTGCTGCGGCAGGACGCGCGCCTGCGGCACCTCGACCACCGCGCCGTCGACGCGCACCGCGCCGTTCTCGATCAGCAGTTCGGCCTCGCGGCGCGAGCAGTTCATGTCGGCCGCGACGCGCTTGGCGAGGCGGATGCCCTCGTCCCGGGTCTGGAGGATGTTCATGCGAGGGCTCTTTCACGGATGCGTGCGACGTGCGCCGCCAGCGAGCGTGCGGCCATCGGCCACATGCGCTGCGGCACGTCGGCGTAGGCGATTGGCAGCCAGTCTTCGGGCGTGCCGTCGGGGTGTTCGCGCATCGCTTCGAGGATGCGCGCTTCGCGCCGGAAGCGGTGCATCTTGAGCGCGGCGATGGCATCGCGCGCCGAGGCGATCGCGTAGCCGTGCGCGGGCAGGATGAAGTCGGCGCCGCCGACGCGGCAGACGTCGTCGAGCCGGTCGAGCGAATCGAGGTAGGCGGTCATGTTGCCGTCCGGCGGATCGACCACGGTGGTGCTGCCGTTGAGGATGTGGTCGCCCGAGAACAGCAGGCCGTCTTCCTGCAGCACCAGGCACACGTGGTTGGCGGCATGGCCGGGCGTGTGCACCACGCGCAGCGTGTGGGTGGTCTCGGGCGTCGGCCCTTCGAGCACCAGGTGTTCGCCGTCGACCAGGGCGCGGTCGGGCGTGAAGCGCGCGTTCGGCCGGGCAGTGGGGGCCGAGGGCAGGCCGAGGATCGGCGGGCGCGGCTCGCACAGCGCCTGCAGCGGCCGTGCGGCGGGCGAATGGTCGGCATGCGAATGGGTGCAGACGATCATGCGGATGTCGCCGGCCGTCGCATCGTGCAGCCGCCGGATGTGGCCGGGGTCGAGCGGGCCCGGGTCGACCACGATGTAGCCCGTGGTCTCGTCGCCGACGAGGTAGCTGTTGGTGCCGGGCCCGGTCATGGCGCTGGGGTTGGGCGCGGTCAGGCGGCGCAGGTTGCGCAGCAGGGCGACCGGCGTGTCGGTCTGCCAGTCGAGCGCATGCACGATCTGGCCGTCGGGACAGACCAGCGCGAGTTCGCCGTAGGGCAGCTCGTGCTCCATGTAGCGCGCCTCCTGGCCGTCGAGCAGGCCGGCGCGTGGGCAGCTGGTGAAAAGCGGCTGCTCCTGGTCGCAGTCGGTCAGGACCGCATCGACCGTGGCATACGCGGCCAGTCGCTCGAGCGTGCGCACGGTCGGGAACATCATCCGGAAGCGCTGCGCCTTGTGGCGTTCCAGCGCCTCGGCGGGGCGCACCCAGACCGGCTCGAACTGCTCGGTTTCGTCGGCCACCGGCACCTGGCCCTCGGGCATGCGCGCGACCAGGAAGGGCACGTCAAAACGTTTGGGCAGGTCGCGGTCGGTCACCCAGTGCGCGAAGGTGAAGACCTGGTCCGTTGCCAGCAGCAGGCCGCGCCGGGCGCACTGCGCGGCGAAGGACGTGGTGCCATCCGCCGTGCTGCGGTCCATGGCCGCCACGGCCGCGGCCTGCACCGGGCGTCCGTCGTCGGCGTGGTGGGCCAGCAGCACGCCCAGTTCCTCGAAGGTCTCGCGCAGCGCCGCGATCGCCTGCGTGAGCTGCACGTCGCTCTGGGTGGCGCGGCGCTTCGCGATGGCATGGGCCTGCGCGTCGCTGTCGTCGATGCGCCCGCCCGGGAACACGTAGGCACCCGCGCCGAAGCTGGCCTTGTCGGACCGGCGCGTCATCAGCACCTGCGGCCCCGCCGGCGTGTCGCGCAGCAGGAGGAGGGTGGCGGCCGGTCGCACGGGCGCGGGCTCGCGTTGCGGGTGGAGGAATTGGGTGGGGCGGACCATCCGGGGATTATCGGCAGCATCGCGGTGCGGCATCGTCCGTCAGGCGGTTCGGGCGCCCACATGGCAAGATCCCCGGTCGTCTCACGCGAGCCAGGTTTCTGCATGCTGATCAACTGCGTTGTCTACGAGAACGGCACCAAGCTGGCCGACATCCCGGTCGACCGCATCAACGAATACGTCGCGCTGCCCAACTGCTTCGTCTGGGTGGCGCTGCACGACCCGACGCCCGAAGAGATGGACGGGGTGCAGCGGGCTTTCGACCTGCATCCGTTGGCCGTCGAGGATGCGCAGAACGGCCATCAGCGCCCGAAGGTCGAGGAATACGGCGATTCGCTCTTCGTCGTGCTCCACCTGCTGGACGGCGAGACGGCGGCGCCGCGCGCCAGCATTCCGACGGTGGGTGAGCTCGACGTCTTCGTCGGCCGCAACTACGTGGTGTCGGTGCGCAACCGCAGCACGCACGGCTTCACCGAGGTGCGGGAGCGCTGCGAGCGCGAGCCCGAACTGCTCAAGAACGGGCCCGGCTTCGTGCTGTACGCGCTGATGGACGCGGTGGTCGACCGCTACTTCCCCGCCATCGACGCCTTCGATGTCGAACTCGAAGCCATCGAGGAGCGGATCTTCACGCAGGGCGGTGCGCGCGAGAACATCCAGCGCCTCTACAGCCTGAAGCAGCGGCTGACGGTGCTCAAGCATGCGGTCGCCCCGCTGCAGGAGGGCGCGAACAAGCTGCACGGCGGGCGGGTGCCGCAGGTCTGCATCGGCACGCAGGAGTACTTCCGCGATGTGCTCGACCACCTCAACCGCATCAACGGCACCATCGACGCGATGCGCGACACCATCGGCACCGCCATCCAGGCCAACCTGTCGATGGTGACCATCAGCGACGGTGAGGTCACCAAGCGGCTGGCGGCCTGGGCCGCGATCTTCGCGGTGTGCACCGCCTTCGTCGGCATCTGGGGCATGAACTTCGAGCACATGCCCGAGCTGAAGTGGCGCTACGGCTATGCGATGGCGCTGGGGCTCATCGTGGCGGTGTGCGGCTACCTCTACTACCGCTTCCGGAAGGCCGGCTGGGTGTAGTCCCGGCCGGAGTCCGCGCGCTCAGCGGCCCCAGCGCAGCACCAGCGGGTCGAGCCGCCGGGCGATGTCCAGCAGGCCGCGACGCACCTCCGGATGCATCGACGGCCATGGATGGCGTGGCGCGTCGCAGGCGATCACGCCGCCTTCCTTCATGAGCGCCTTGGCCGCGAGGAAGCCGGCCTGCCGGTTCTCGTGGTTGATCAGCGGCAGCCAGCGCTGGTACAGCGTGAAGGCGAGGTCGGCATCGCCGCTGCGGTGCGCCTCGATGATCGGGCGGATGCCGTCGGCGAAGCCGCCGCCGGTCATGGCACCGGTGGCGCCGGCGTCCAGGTCGGCCAGCAGCGTGATGGCCTCTTCGCCGTCCCACGGGCCTTCGATGGCTTCGCCGCCCAGGCGGATCAGCTCGCGCAGCTTGCTCGCCGCGCCGGGCGTCTCGATCTTGAAGTAGCTCAGCTGCTCGATCTCGGTCGCCATCTTCGCGAGGAAGGCGGCCGACAGCACCGTGCCGCTGGCGGGTGCGTCCTGCACCATGATCGGAATCGACACCGCGTCCGACAGCTGCGCATAGAACTCGAAGATCTTTGCTTCAGGCACGCGGAAGGTGGCGCCGTGGTAGGGCGGCATCACCATCAGCATGGCCGCGCCCATGGCCTGCGCGCGGCGGCTGCGCTCGATGCACACGGTGGTGCTGAAGTGGGTGGTGGTGACGATCACCGGCACGCGGCCGGCCACGTGTTCGAGGGCGGTGCGGGTGAGCACCTCGCGCTCGTCGTCCGACAGCAGGAACTGCTCGGAGAAGTTCGCCAGGATGCAGAGGCCATCGACGCCCGAATCGATCATGAAGTCGAGGCAGCGCTTCTGGCTGGCCAGGTCGAGCGCACCCGATTCGGTGAAGGTGGTGGGCGCGACCGGGAAGATGCCGCGGTAGCGAGGGTTGGAGAGGGTGTGTGTCATGGCGTGGATCAATGCGAGTGACGGGGAACTTCGGCGCCGCGGCAGCCGACGAGGAAGTCGAAGTCGCAGCCTTCGTCGGCCTGCAGCACATGGTCGACATACAGCCGCTGGTAGCCGCCGGGCATGCCCGGTGGCTGCGCGGCCAGCGAGCGCAGGCGCTCGGCCAGCTCCTCGTCGCTGATGTCCAGGTGCAGGCGGCCACCGGCGCAGTCCAGCTCGATGAAGTCGCCGTCGCGCACCGCGGCCAGCGGGCCGCCGTCGGCCGCCTCGGGCGCGACGTGCAGCACCACCGTGCCGTAGGCGGTGCCGCTCATGCGGGCGTCCGAGATGCGCACCATGTCCTTGATGCCGCGCCGCAGCAGCTTGGGCGGCAGGCCCATGTTGCCGACCTCGGCCATGCCGGGGTAGCCCTTGGGGCCGCAGTTCTTCAGCACCATCACGCAGCTCGCGTCGATGTCGAGATCTTCGTCGACGATGCGCGCCTTGTAGTGCTCCAGGTTCTCGAACACCACCGCGCGCCCGCGGTGCTGCAGCAGCGCCGGCGTCGCGGCCGAGGGCTTGAGCACCGCGCCGCGCGGCGACAGGTTGCCGCGCAGGATGCAGATGCCGCCGTCGGCGATCAGGGGCTTGTCCAGCGGGCGGATGACCTCGTCGTTGTAGCTCGGGGCTTCCCGCACGTTGTCCCACAGCGAGCGGCCGTTGACGGTGAGCGCGCCGGGGTGCGGCAGCAGGTCGTGCTCGCCCAGGCGGCGCAGCACCGCGGGCAGGCCGCCCGCATAGTAGAACTCCTCCATCAGGAAGCGGCCCGAGGGCTGCAGGTCGACCAGCGTGGGCGTGCCGCGGCCGATGCGCGTCCAGTCTTCCAGTTCGAGGTCGACGCCGATGCGCCCGGCGATCGCCTTGAGGTGGATCACCGCGTTGGTCGAGCCGCCGATGGCCGCGTTCACGCGGATCGCGTTCTCGAAGGCCTCGCGCGTGAGGATCTTCGACAGTGTGAGGCCTTCCCTGGCCATCTCGACCGCACGCATGCCCGACATCTGCGCCAGCACGTAGCGCCGTGCATCCACCGCGGGAATGGCGGCGTTGTGCGGCAGCGAGGTGCCCAGCGCTTCGGCCATGCATGCCATGGTGGACGCGGTGCCCATGGTGTTGCAGGTACCCGCCGAGCGCGACATGCCGGCCTCGGCGGCAAAGAACTGGTGCTCGTTGATCTCTCCGGCCTTGAGCGACTCGTGCAGCTGCCATACCGCCGTGCCCGAGCCGATGTTCTTGCCGTCGAGCTTGCCGTTGAGCATCGGCCCGCCGGTCACGACGATGGCGGGGATGTCGCAGCTCGCCGCGCCCATCAGCAGCGCGGGCGTGGTCTTGTCGCAGCCGGTGAGCAGCACCACGGCGTCGATCGGGTTGCCGCGGATGGCTTCCTCCACGTCCATGCTCGCCAGGTTGCGGGTCAGCATCGCCGTCGGGCGCAGGTTCGACTCGCCGTTGGAGAACACCGGGAACTCGACCGGGAAGCCGCCGGCTTCGGAGATGCCGCGCTTCACGTGCTCGGCGATCTTGCGGAAGTGCGCGTTGCAGGGCGTGAGTTCCGACCAGGTGTTGCAGATGCCGACGATCGGGCGGCCGTCGAACTCGTGGTCGGGGATGCCCTGGTTCTTCATCCAGCTTCGGTACATGAAGCCGTTCTTGTCGGCGGTGCCGAACCATGCGGTCGAGCGCAGTTTTTTCTTGGGGGTGTCCGACATGCTGGGGTGTCCTGTGGCGCGAGAGGTAGGAGGGGTGGGTCAGCGCAGCGGGGCGCGTGACGTGAAGAAGCGTTGCAGCAGGCAGAAGACGAAGAGCAGCGCGCCGACCACGATGCGCGTCCACCACGAACTCAGCGAACCGTCGAAGGAGATCAGCGTCTGGATGATGCCGAGCATCAGCGCGCCGAACAGCGTGCCGGCCACGTAGCCGACGCCGCCGGTGAGCAGCGTGCCGCCGATCACCACGGCGGCGATCGCGTCGAGTTCCAGCCCGACGGCATGCAGGCCATAGCCCGACAGCATGTAGAAGGTGAAGATCACGCCGGCCAGCGCCGAGCAGAAGCCCGACAACGTGTACACGCCGACGATCGTGCGCCGCACCGGCAGGCCCATCAACATCGCCGAATGTTCGCTGCCACCCACCGCATACACCGCGCGGCCGAAGGCGGTGCAGTGCGCGATGAAGACGGCGGCGAGCACCACGACGATGGCGATCAGCGCGCTGATCGAGATCGACGCGTCGCCCCACACCGGAATGCGGATCTGCGCCACGTCGGTGTAGAACGCGTTGGTGATGCTGATCGAGTCGATGCTGATCAGGTAGCAGAGGCCCCGCGCCAGGAACATGCCGGCCAGCGTCACGATGAAGGGCTGCAGCCGGAAGCGTTCGATCAAAAAGCCCATGAACGCGCCGAACACCGTGCCCATCGCCAGCACCAGCGGGATCACCGCCAGCGGGCTCCAGCCGTGGCGCTCGACCAGCGCGGCCGACACCATGGTGGTGAGCGCGATCACCGCGCCCACCGACAGGTCGATGCCGCCCGACAGGATCACGAAGGTCATGCCGACCGCCACCACGATCAGGAAGGCGTTGTCGATCAGCAGGTTGAGGAAGACCTGTGCCGAGAAGAAGCTGTCGTAGGCGAAGGAGCCGAAGCTCGCCATCAGCACGAACAGCGAGATGGTCGCGGTCAGCGGCAGGTACTTGGGGTTGATGCCGCGGCGGCGTGGCGCGGGCACCGTGGCCTTGGCCGGCGCCGCGGTGGTTTCGGGCAACACGGCGCTCATCGGTGTACCTCGCCCAGGGCCGGGCGCAGCGCCCAGCCGCGCACCGTGGCGCGGAACTCGGCCGACTGCAGCAGCATCACGATGAACACCACCACCGCCTTCACGACCAGGTTGATCTCCGGCGGCACGCCGAGCGAGTAGATGGCGTAGGTCAGCGTCTGGATGATGAGCGCGCCGATCGCGCTGCCCACGAGGCTGAAGCGCCCGCCGGTGAGCGCCGTGCCACCGAGCGTGACCGCCAGGATGGCGTCGAGCTCCAGCAACTGGCCGGCGTTGTTGCCGTCGGCGCTCTTCACGTTCGAGCTGATCAAGAGGCCCGCGATGCCGGCGCACAGGCCGCAGAAGGCATAGGCGCCGACCAGCAGCCGACGCGACTGCACGCCGGCCACCCGCGCGGCCGTCGGGTTGATGCCCACCGCCTGGATGAAGAGGCCGAGCGCAGTGCGGGTGATCGCCAGGTAGAGCAGCGCGAACACCGCCGCCGCCACGAAGAGCGAGAAGGGCAGGCCCAGCAGGTAGCCGCCGCCGAGGAAGAAGTAGGGCTTGTAGTAGAGCGTGATGATCTGCCCGTTGGTGATGAGCTGCGCGATGCCGCGGCCCGCCACCATCAGGATCAGCGTCGCGATGATCGGCTGCATGCCCACGCGCGCCACCAGCAGGCCGTTCCACAGGCCGCACAGCAGGGCCACGCCCAGCGCCGCGCCGATGGCCAGGGGCATCGGGAAGCGGGCGACGTCGCCGCCCATCGCGCCGCCGATCATCCAGGCCGCGGTCGCCGCTGCGATGGCGACCACCGCGCCGACCGAGATGTCGATGCCGCGGGTGGCGATTACCAGCGTCATGCCGAGCGACACCAGCACCAGGGGCGCGGCGCGGTTGAGGATGTCGATCAGGCTGCCGTAGAGATGGCCGTCGCGCCATTCGAGGTGCAGGAAGCTCGGGTTGAAGGCGGTGTTGAGCGCGAGCAACAGCAGCAGCGTGATGAGGGGCCAGGCGAGGCGGTGGCGCATTGCGTTGGCCATGGGGCTTTGTGCCTTGTTGTCGAGTTGAGTCATGTCATTCGATACCGGACACGTTGTGCGGCGTGCGCAGGCCACCGGGTACTCCCCTCCGCGAATGTCCCCCGCCTTCGGCTCCTCCTTTATTTCGCTGCGGGGAGCACCCGATACCCTGCACACGTGGACGCGATGGGGGTGCGCAGCGGGTGATCAACCACAGCGCGTCTCGATCACGTCGATGGGGTGCCTTGCGCAGCGAAATAAAGGAGGAGGCCGCAGGCCGGGGGACATTCGCGGAGCAAGGTACCCCGTCGGCGTGATCCCGCCCCGATTCGCGTTGGATCGAAAGGAAGACGTTCATGCCGCGGCAATCATTTCGTACACCTCGTCCTCGGTCGACCCGCCCGGCAGCTCGCCCACCTTCTTCCGGTCGCGCAGCACCACGATGCGATGCGCCACGCGCACCACCTCGCTCATCTCCGACGAGATGAAGATCACCGCCATGCCGGCCGCGGCCAGCTTCAGGATCTGTTCCATGATTTCCTGCTTCGCCGCCACGTCGATGCCGCGCGTGGGCTCGTCCAGGATCAGCAGGCGCGGCGCGGTGGCGAGCCAGCGCGCGATCATGGCTTTCTGCTGGTTGCCGCCCGACAGCAGGCCGATCGGCGTCTCGATGCTCGCGGTCTTGATGCCCAGCGCAGAGACGAAGCGCTCGGCCAGCGCCGTCTGCTCGGCATGCGACAGGAACTTCGCGGTGCCCATGCGCGCCTGCAGCGCCAGTGCGATGTTCTCGCGCACCGACAGCTCGGCCACGATGCCGTCGGTCTTGCGTTCTTCCGGGCACAGCGCGAGGCCGTGGCGGATCGCATCGGCCGGGCTGGCGAAGCTCACCACCTGGCCGTCGATGCGGATCACGCCGCGGTCGGGCGTCTCCATGCCGAACAGCAGGCGCGCCAGCTCGGTGCGGCCGGCGCCCAGCAGCCCGGCCAGGCCGACGATCTCGCCGGCCCGCACGCGCAGGTCGAGCGGCTGCAGCTGCGTGGCCTGCGCCAGGCCTTCGGTCTGCAGCAGCGCCGTCGCCGTGTCGTCGAACGATGGCAGCACCTCGGGGCGCGCCGACTGGGCCGCCAGCTCGCGCCCGAGCATGGCGGCGATCAAGGCCTGCGGGCCCAGGTCCGCCGCGCGCCATTCGCCGACCCAGCGGCCGTTGCGCAGCACCGTGATGCGGTCGGACACCGCATACACCTGGTTCATGAAGTGGGTGACGAAGACGATCGCCAGGCCCTCGTCGCGCAGCCGGCGCAGCACGTCGAAGAGCTTGTGCACTTCCTCGTCGTCCAGGCTCGAGGTGGGCTCGTCGAGGATCAGCACCTTCGACGACACGCCGAGCGCTCGCGCGATGGCCACCATCTGCTGCACCGCCACCGGGTAGCTCGCGAGCAGCCGCGTCACGTCGATGTCGAGCCCGATGCGCGCCAGCAGCGCGCGGGCGTGCTCGTTGACCGTGCCCCAGTCGATGCGGAAGCCCTGCGCGATGCCGCAGCGCGGGTAGCGTCCGGCGAAGATGTTCTCGGCCACCGACAGGTTGGGGCAGAGGTTCACCTCCTGGTAGACGGTGCTGATGCCCAGCTGCTGCGCCTCCAGCGGCGAGCCGGGCCGGATGAGTTCGCCGGCCAGCCGCATCTCGCCGCCGCTGGAGGCCAGCACGCCCGTCAGCACCTTGATCAGCGTCGATTTGCCGGCGCCGTTCTGGCCCATCAGCGCATGGATCTCGCCTGGGTAGAGGCGCAGCTGCACGTCCTCCAGCACCGAGATGCCGGAGAAGGACTTGCCGATGCCGGCGAGTTCCAGCACGGGCGCGGTGGCGCGGGCGGTGCTCATCACTTGTTCTTGTTGTAGACGTCGATGAACACCGCGGCCAGCAGCACCAGGCCCTTGATGACCTGCTGGTAGTCGATGCCGATCCCGAGGATCGACATGCCGTTGTTCATCACGCCCATGATGAAGGCGCCGATGACCGCGCCCATGACCTTGCCCACGCCGCCGGACGCCGAGGCGCCACCGATGAAGCAGGCCGCGATCACGTCGAGCTCGAAACCCAGGCCGGCCTTCGGCGTGGCGGTGTTGAGCCGTGCCGCGAACACCAGCCCGGCCAGCGCCGCCAATGCGCCCATGTTCACGAAGGTCAGGAAGGCCAGCCGCTGGGTCTTGATGCCCGACAGCCGCGCCGCCTTCTCGTTGCCGCCGAGCGCATAGATGCGCCGGCCGAGCGTGGTCCGGTTGGTGACGAAGTCGTAGACGACGATCAGCACCGCCATCACCACCAGCACGTTGGGCAGGCCCTTGTACGACGCGAGCAGCCAGCTGAAGAACAGGATGACGATCGCGAAGAACACGTTCTTCACCAGGAAGAAGGCGTAGGGTTCCTGCTCCATGCCGTGCGCCGCCAGCTTGGCGCGGCCGCGCAGCTTGAAGAACACCAGGGCCGCGGCCGCCAGCGCGCCGACGATCAGCGACGTGGTGCGCATCGTGTCGCCGCCGAGCGGATCGGGGATGAAGCCGGAACTGAGCTTCTGGAAGGTCTCGGGGAACGGCCCGACCGACTGGCCCTGCAGCAGTGCGAGCGTCAGGCCCTTGAAGACCAGCATGCCTGCGAGCGTGACGATGAACGACGGGATCTTCTGGAAGGCCACGAACCAGCCCTGCGCCGCGCCGATGAGCGCACCCGCCAGGATGCTGACGATGGCCGTCGGCAGATAGCCCCAGTCGTACTGCACCATCAGCACCGCCGCCAGCGCGCCGATGAAGCCGCACACCGAGCCCACCGACAGGTCGATGTGGCCGGCGACGATCACCAGCAGCATGCCCAGCGCCATGATCACCACGTAGCTGTTCTGCAGCACCAGGTTGGTCAGGTTGAGCGGCCGCAGCAGCGTGCCGTCGGTCAGCACCTGGAACAGCACCATGATCGCGACCAGCGAGATCAGCATGCCGTATTCGCGCAGGTTGTTCTTGAGGAAACCCGCATGCAGCTTGGCGCCGGCGGCGGGTGTCAGCGGGACGGCGGGCTGTGCCGCTTCGGTGTCACTGGGGGACATGGACGGAACTCCCTGAATTCACGATCGCGCGCATGATGCGCTCCTGCGAGGCCTCGGCCACCGGGTATTCGGCGACGAAGCGGCCTTCGTTCATCACATAGATCCGGTCGCACATGCCGAGCAGCTCGGGCAGTTCCGACGAGATCATCAGGATGCCTTTGCCCTCCTGGGCGAGCTGGTCGATGAT
This sequence comes from Variovorax sp. J2L1-78, assembly GCF_030317205.1. NCBI lineage: Bacteria > Pseudomonadati > Pseudomonadota > Betaproteobacteria > Burkholderiales > Comamonadaceae > Variovorax > Variovorax arabinosiphilus. The sequence goes on from NZ_JASZYB010000003.1 coordinate 634,516, forward strand.
GGTGTAGATCTCGTACTTGGCGCCAACGTCGATGCCGCGCGTCGGTTCGTCGAGGATCAGCAGTTCCGGCTTGGCGAACAGCCACTTGCTGAGCACCACCTTCTGCTGGTTGCCGCCCGACAGGTTCACCACCAGCTGGTCGGTGCCGGCGCAGCGGATGCGCAGCGCCTTCCGGTACTCGCCGGCCACCTGCCATTCGCGGCCTTCGTCGATGACGGCGCCGGTCGACACCGCTTCCAGGTTCGCCAGCGTGATGTTCTTGCGGATGTCTTCCTCGAGCACCAGGCCGTAGCCCTTGCGGTCCTCGGTCACGTAGGCGATGCCGTGGTCGATGGCCTTGCGCACCGTGCTCACGTCGACCGCCTGGCCGTTCATGCGCACCGTGCCGCTGATGCGCTGGCCGTACGAACGGCCGAACACGCTCATCGCGAACTCGGTGCGCCCGGCGCCCATCAGGCCGGCGATGCCGACGATCTCGCCGCGCCGCACGTTCAACGCGACGCCCTTGATCATCTCGCGCTCGGCGTGCACCGCGTGGTGCACACGCCAGTCGTTGACCTCGAACACCGTCTCGCCGATGCGCGGTGTGCGCTGTGGGTAGCGGTGTTCCATGTCGCGCCCGACCATGCCGCGGATGATGCGGTCTTCGCTGATCGGCGCGGCGCGGCAGTCCATGGTCTCGACCGTGGTGCCGTCGCGCAGCACGGTGATCGCGTCGGCCACCTTGGCGATCTCGTTGAGCTTGTGCGAGATGAGGATCGACGCGATGCCTTGCCGCTTGAGCTCCAGCAGCAGCGCCAGCAGCGCGTCGCTGTCGCGTTCGTTCAAGCTCGCGGTCGGCTCGTCGAGGATGAGCAGTTTCACGTCCTTCGACAGCGCCTTCGCGATCTCCACCAGCTGCTGCTTGCCCACGCCCAGGTCGGTGACCAGGGTGGAGGGCAACTCGGCCAGGCCGACCTTGGCGAGCAGCGCGCGCGTCTTCGCATGCGCGGCGAACCAGTCGATCACGCCGCCACGCGCGATCTCGTTGCCCATGAAGATGTTCTCGGTGATCGAGAGCAGCGGCACCAGCGCGAGCTCCTGGTGGATGATGATGATGCCCAGCTTCTCGCTGTCGGCGATGCCGCGGAAGCGCCGCGGCTCTCCCTCGAAGCGGATCTCGCCCTCGTAGCTGTCGCAGGGGTAGACGCCGCTGAGCACCTTCATCAGCGTCGACTTGCCGGCGCCGTTCTCGCCCACCACCGCATGGATCTCGCCGGCGCGCACCGACAGCTCGACCTGGCTCAGCGCCTTCACGCCGGGGAAGGTCTTGGTGATGCCCCGCATCTCCAGCAGGGTGTCGCCGGACATGCTCACTTGAGCTGGCTTTCCTTGTAGTAGCCGCTGTCGACCAGCACCGGCTTCCAGTTCGTGATGTCCACGCTCACCGGCTTGAGCAGGTACGAGGGCACCACCTTCACGCCGTTGTTGTAGGTCTTGGTGTCGTTCACCTCGGGCGGCTTTCCGGCCATCATCGCGTCGACCATTGCGACCGTGACCTTGGCCAGCTCGCGCGTGTCCTTGAACACGGTCGAGGTCTGTTCCTTCTTCAGGATCGACTTGATCGACTGCACCTCGGCGTCCTGCCCGGTCACCACCGGCATCGGCAGCTTCGGCGTGCCGTAGCCCACGCCCTTGAGCGAGGAGATGATGCCGATCGACAGGCCGTCGTACGGCGAGAGCACCGCATCGACCTTGTCCTTGGTGTAGTAGGCGGACAGCAGGTTGTCCATGCGCGCCTGCGCCACCGCGCCGTCCCAGCGCAGGGTCGAGACCTTGTCCATGCCCATCTGTTTGCTGCGCACCACCAGTTTGCCGCTGTCGATGTAGGGCTTCAACACCGACATCGCGCCGTTGTAGAAGAAGAAGGCGTTGTTGTCGTCCGGCGAGCCGCCGAACAGCTCGATGTTGAACGGGCCCTTGCCCGCCTTCAGGTCGAGCGCCTTCTCGATGTAGGCGGCCTGCAGCACGCCGACCTGGAAGTTGTCGAAGGTCGCGTAGTAGTCGACGTTCTTCGAGCCCTTGATGAGTCGGTCGTACGCGATCACCTTCACGCCCTTGTCGGCCGCCTTCTGCAGCACGTCGGACAGCGTGGTGCCGTCGATCGCTGCGATCACCAGCACCTTCGAGCCCTTGGTCACCATGTTCTCGATCTGCGCGAGCTGGTTCGGGATGTCGTCGTCGGCGTACTGCAGGTCGGTCTTGTAGCCCTTCTCCTGGAAGTACTTGACCATGTTGGCGCCGTCGGCGATCCAGCGGGCCGACGACTTGGTCGGCATCGAGATGGCGATCGGGCCCTTGTCCTGGGCGTGCACCACCTGCACCAGCGAGGTGGCGCCGAGTGCACCGGTCATGGCGACGGCCAGCAGCGTCTTGAGGAAATGGCGTTTCATGGGTCGGTTCCTCAGTACTTGCGGTTCGGGAGTTCCTTGGCGGCCACTTCCATCGGGAAGATGCCTTCCACGGTGACGATGCGCTTGGGCAACGGCTTCCCGGCCTTGATGTCCTTCACCGCGCTCATCAGTTGCGGGCCGAGCAGCGGGCTGCACTCGACCGACACGTTCAGCTTGCCGGCGATCATGGCTTCGAAGGCCCCCTTGACGCCGTCGATCGAGATGATGGTGATGTCCTTGGCGGGCTTGAGGCCGGCTTCCTCGATCGCCTGGATGGCGCCGATCGCCATGTCGTCGTTGTGCGCGAACAGCACGTTGATCTTCTTGCCCTCGGCCTTGAGGAAGGCCTCCATCACTTCCTTGCCCTTGGCACGGGTGAAGTCGCCGGTTTGCGAGCGGATGATCTTGAACTTCGGGTCGGCCTTGACGATTTCCTCGAAGCCCTTCTTGCGGTCGATGGCCGGGGCCGAGCCGACGGTGCCCTGCAGCTCGACGATGTTGACGTCGCCCTTCTGGTCCTTCATCTTGTCGACCAGCCAGCGGCCGGCCTTGCGGCCTTCTTCGACGAAGTCCGAGCCCATGAAGGTGACGTAGAGCGTGTCGTCCTTGGCGTTGACCGCGCGGTCGGTCAGCACCACGGGGATGTTCGCGGCCTTGGCCTCGCGCAGCACCGTTTCCCAGCCGGACTCGACCACCGGCGAGAAGGCGATCACGTCGACCTTCTGCGCGATGTACGAACGGATCGCCTTGATCTGGTTCTCCTGCTTTTGCTGCGCATCCGAGAACTTGAGCTCGATGCCCGCGTCCTTGGCCGCGGACTTGATCGACTCGGTGTTGGCAGTGCGCCATTCGCTTTCGGCGCCGACCTGGGCGAAGCCCAGCACGAGTTTCTTCTGCGCCAGCGCGGTGGCGGGCAGCAGCCCGGCGAGGGTGGCGGCCGCCAGGCTGGCGGTGACGGTGCGTCGGTTCATGGTCATGGTCTGTCTCCTGTTGTTGTCGAAGGGAAAGCGCGGATGAAAAGGGGCTGGCGTCAGGCCGGCAGGTAGCCGGTGCGCGCGGTGCTGAAGAAGGGCGCCGCGCGCCGGTCGATGGCGTCGTCCGCCGCGGTGGTCGGCAGGTTCACCAGCGTCGTCGCGGCTGCGGCATGGCGGCGGAAGTGCAGCGCGTGGCGCAGCGACTGGGTGCACAGCGCGGCGCTCAGGGCGTCGGGCGTGTCGTTGGCGAGCGCGAGTGCGTCCTCGTAGTCCACCGCACGCAGCACGCAGGCGATGGGGCCGAACAGGGCTTCACGCGCGATGCGATGCGTCGGCCGCGCGAGGAAGAGCGCCGGGCTCATGTAGTGGCCGGGCGTTGCACGCGTGATCGCTTCACCGCCCCAGACGCGTTCCGCGCCTTCGCCCTGCGCCAGCTGCACCTGCTCGAGGTTGCGCGCCAGTTCGGCCGCGTCGGGCAGCGGGCCGAGCGCGGTGTCGCGTTCGAGCGCATGGCCCACCGGCAGTGTCGCCAGCCGCTCGCGCAGCCGCGCCACGAAGGCATCGTGCAACGACGCCTCGACCACGATGCGGCTCGAGGCGCTGCCGCGGTGGCCATTGACGCCGTACGCGCCCTGCACCGCGCAATCGATCGCCTGCGCGAGGTCGGCGTCGGCCAGCACCACCAGCGTGTTGAGGCCGCCGGTGTCGAGCCGCAACCGAAGGCGCCGGGCCGTGGCCGCGAGCCGCACGCGCTCGGCCCTGGCGGCGGAACCGACGAAGCTGAGCGCCTGCACCTGCGGGTTGTCGACCAGCGCCTGGCCGAGTGCGCGGCCGCTGCCCATCAGCAGGTTGAAGGTGCCGGCAGGCAGCGCCGCACGGCTGACGATGTCGGCCAGCGCCCAGCCGCAGGCCGGCACCCGTTCGGCCGGCTTGAAGACCACGCTGTTGCCGGCGGCGAGTGCCTCGGCCACCTGTGCGGCAGGGATCGCGAGCGGGTTGCTCCACGGCGTGATCACCCCGACGACGCCGACCGGCGCATGCGACACGTCGGCCTGCAGGCCGGCGCGCATAACGGCCCGCGTGCCCCAGCCGTCGCCCGCGCCGTGCCGCAGGGCCTCGCCGGCCAGGAACTTCACGCTGCGCCCGGCCTGCACCGCTTCGGCGACCGCGTCCGTCAGGGGCTTGCCCGTCTCGCGGGCGATCAGCAGGCCCAGCGCGTCGCGGCGTTCGAGGAGCTCGCTGCCGATGCGGTCGAGGACGTCGGCGCGCCGCTGTGGCGTGCTGCGGGCCCAGTGCGGGAAGGCGTCGGCGGCGGCCCGTACCGCGCGCTCGGCCTGGTGGCGGTCGGCGCGGGCGTACTCGGCCACGACCTCGCGGGTGTCGGACGGGTTCACGCTGACACCGGTCGTCGCGCTGGTTTCCCAGCGGCCGTTGATGTACTGCCGAACGTTCTGCTGAATCTCGCCGTGTCTCACCGGGGCACCTCTCGTGCGCTTGTCTCGTTGTTCTTCGTCGTTCTTGGAAGCGGCGGCCAGTCTAAAAATGATTTGGTTATCGATCCAATCATTTTTTCGTCAAAATCGATATCGATCGACGGATTCTGGAAAACCCCATGACCACCACCCACTGGTTCATCCGCGCCCGCCTCAAGACGCGCCAGCTTCTCCTGCTGGTGGCGCTGGCCGAGGAGGGCAACATCCACCGCGCGGCGCAGGTGCTGAACATGACGCAGCCGGCCGCTTCCAAGCTGCTGAAGGATCTGGAAGACGTGCTCGAAGTACCGCTCTTCGAGCGCCTGCCGCGCGGCATGCGGCCCACCTGGTACGGCGAAACCATGATCCGCCACGCGCGGGTCGCGCTGGGCAGCCTCAACCAGGCGCACGACGAACTGCAGGCGCTCAAGGCCGGCAGCTACGGCCAGGTGAATGTCGGCGCCATCACGTCACCGGCGCTCGCACTGCTGCCCCCGGCGGTGGCGACAGTCAAGCGCGAGCAGCCGAACCTGCGGGTCTCGCTCGAGATCGAGACCAGCCCGGTGCTGCTGGAGCGGCTGGAGCAGGGCAAGCTCGACATCCTCGTGGCCCGCCTGTCGGAGGAGCACGACAAGTCGCAGCTGCGCTACCAGGCGCTCACCGAGGAGCTGGTCTGCGCCGTGGTGCGGCCGGGCCATCCGCTGCTGGGGACGTCGGGACTGGCGCTGCGCGACGTGGTCAACGCCAGCTGGATCGTGCCGCCGGCGGGCAGCGTGCTGCGGCACCGCTTCGAGCTCATGTTCCAGGAAGACGGGTTGGCGCCGCCGATCAACACGGTCGAGACCGCCGCGCTGCTCTTCATCACCCGCATGCTGCAGCAGAGCGACATGCTGGCGGTGCTCGCGGCCGACGTGGCGCGCTACTACGCGGCGCACGGCATCGTGGCGCTGCTGCCGCTGGAGATGCCCTGCCACATGGACAACTTCGGCCTCATCACCCGCACCGACCGGCTGCTCTCGCCGGCCGCGAAGGTCATGCTGCGGGCGCTGCAGGCGGCCAGCCTGCCGGTCTACAACCGCAAGCTGGCGCTGGCCGACTGAGTTTTCATGGCGCTGCGCACCACCTGTATCGGATGAAACCGGCGCAGCCCAATGCCAGGGATACCGCGGAACCGGCTCTGCCGGGCCGCTGGTATCGCCCCCTTGAGGGGGCAGCGGCGACACGCAGTGCGCCGCATCGGGGGTGGGCTGCTACACCCAGCCGGCGTCGACGGTGAATTCCTGCGCGGTGCACATCGCCGCGTCGTCGGACGCGAGGAACAGCACCATGCGGGCGATGTCCTCCGGCATCAGCTTGTCGGGCAGGCACTGGTTGCGCTTGAGCGCCTGCTCGCCTTCGTCGTCCAGCCACAGCTGGACCTGCCGCTCGGTCATGACCCAGCCGGGCGACACGGTGTTGATGCGGATGCGGTCGCGCCCGAGGTCGACCGCCAGCCCGCGGGTCAGGCCGTTGACCGACGACTTGGCGATCGCGTAGCAGGGGTAGCCCGAGCCCTTGCCGCGCCAGCCGGTCGAGCCCAGGTTGACGACCGAGCCGAAGCCCAGGCGCTGCATGCCCGGCACCACCGACTGGATGGCGAAGAGCGCCGGCCGTTCGTTGATGGCCATGCGGTCGTCGTAGTACGCCGGCGTGACCGAGGCCAGCGAATGGCGGTCGTCGCTCGCCACGTTGTTGACCAGCACCGCGAAGTCGCCCAATTCGGCAGCCGCATCGGCGATGGCGCCCTGCAGCGACGCGATGTCGCGCACGTCGCAGCGGCGCCACCACGGGGCCGGGTGCCCCGCCGCGGCAATCTGCGCGGCCAGCGCGCGGCTGGCCTCTTCGGCGATGTCGACGAAGGCCACGCGCGCGCCCTGCGCCGCGAAGGCCGACACCATCGCGGCACCGATGCCGCTGCCGCCGCCGGTGATGAAGACCGCGCGGTCGCGCAGGCTGGGGAAGACGGCGCTCTTCTGAAAGGCGGGTGCGTTCACGGATGTCTCCAAATCTGATGTATTGCAATTTGCATATCAATGGATATGCGTATTCATGTTTTCCAATATCAATATGCCCTGATACGATCCGCCGCGTCAAGGACCCGCAGCGGTCCGACTGCCGAACCGGAGACATCCATGACCGCGCCTGCCCCCGTGCCCTCGACGCCCCGACCCCTGGGCGAGGCTCGCTGCCTCTGGCCCGCCCAGGCCATCCTGGGCGAAGGCACGCTGTGGTCGCCGCGCGAGCGCGCGCTCTACTGGGTCGACATCCTCGAACGCACATTGCACTGCTGGCAGGCCGACGACGGCGCGCGCCGGAGCTGGCATTTCGACGAAGAGATCTCCGCGGTGGCCGAGCGCGCGAATGCCCCGGGCCTGCTGGTCACGCTGCGCCGCGGCTTCGCCTTCTTCGACCCGGCCCAGCCGGAACGCGCGCCGGCCTACCTGCACCAGCCCGAGCCGTTGCTGCCCGGCAACCGCTTCAACGACGGCAAGTGCGACGCGCAAGGGCGCTTCTGGGGCGGCACCATGGACTTCGCCTGCGAGGCGCCGACCGGCGCGCTCTACCGCTTCGACCCTGATGGCCGGTGCACGCGCCATGCGCAGGGCTTCGCGGTCACCAACGGGCCGACCTGGTCGGCCGACGGCCGCACGCTGTACTTCAACGACACGGTGCAGGGCCGCGTGCTGGCCTACGACTTTGACCCGGATGCCGGCACGCTGGCCAACGAGCGCGAGTGGCTGCGCTTCGCGCCCGGCGACGGCGTGCCCGACGGCATGACGACCGATGCGGCCGGGCGGCTCTGGATCGCCCACTGGGGCGGCGCCTGCGTGAGCTGCCACGACCCAGCGAGCGCCGCGGAGCTGTGCCGCATCGTGCTGCCGACCTCGCACATCACCAACTGCGCCTTCGGTGGCGACGACTTCTGCACGCTGTTCATCACCAGCGCCTGCAGCGGCCTCGGCGATGCGCAACGCGTGGCCGAGCCGCTGGCCGGCGGTTTGTTCTCGGTGCGCATCGACAGCCCCGGGCTGCCGGCGCCACGGTTCGGCGGCTGAAGCGCTCGCTGCGCGTCAGCGCAGCAGGCCGAAGCAGTGCAGCGTGCGGCTGCTGAAGCGCTCACCGGGCCGTAGCACCGTCGACGGGAATCCCGGCTGGTTGGGCGAATCGGGAAAGTGCTGCGTCTCGAGGCACAGCCCGTCGCCCTGGCGCACCACCGCGCCCGCGCGGCCGACCAGCGTGCCGTCGAGGAAGTTGCCCGAATAGAACTGCACGCCGGGCTCGGTGGTGAACACTTCCATCACGCGCCCCGACCCGGCGTGCTCGAGCCGCGCGGCCAGCGCCATACCGGTGGCGGGCCGGTCGAGCACCCAGTTGTGGTCGTAGCCGCGTGCGCGCACCAGCTGCTCGTGTGGGCTGCGGATGCGCTCGCCGATGCGCGTCGGCGTGCGGAAGTCGAAGGGCGTGCCGGCCACCTGCGCCACGCCGGTGGGGATGAGCGAGGCGTCGACCGGCGTGTAGCGGCTGGCCGGCAGCGTCAGCACATGGTCGAGCACCGAGCCGCTGCCCGCGAGGTTGAAGTAGTCGTGGTGGCTCAGGTTCAGCACCGTGGGCCGGTCGGTCTCGGCGCTGTAGTCGATGCGCCAGCCCTGCTCGGCGTCGAGCGTGTAGCGCAGCTCCACCGTGAGGCGGCCGGGGTAGCCTTCTTCGCCGTCGGGGCTGACGCGGCGCAGCGCGATGGCGACTTCGCCCGGCACGCCGGTGTCGACCGGCGCGATGTCCCACCAGCGCGCGCCGAAGCCGCACAGGCCGCCGTGCAGCGAATTCGGACCGTCGTTCACCGGCAGCTGGAAGGCTTCGCCGTCGAGCGTGAAGCGGCCTGCGGCGATGCGGTTGGCATAGCGGCCGACGATGGTGCCGAAGTGCGGGTTGCGCGCGACGTAGTCGGCGAGCGTGGGCAGGCCGAGCACGACGCTGCTGCTTTCGCCGTTGCGGTCGGGCACTTCCAGCGACGTCACGATGCCGCCGACGTTGATGGCGCTCAGGCGTAGGCCGCGGCCATTGTCCAGCGTGTATTGCGTGACCGCCCGGCCGTCGGCCAGCTGGCCGAACGGTGCTTCGGTGAGGGAAGGGGTCGACATGCTGGCAGGGCGCGTGATCAGTAGTAGCGCGGGATCGGGCCGACTTGGGGCGTGGTGTCGGGCAACTCGACCATCACGCGGTCGGTGTAGCACCAGCCCCAGCCTTCGGGCGGGTCGTAGCCTTCGATGATCGGATGGCCCGTTTCCTTGTAGTGCGCCCGTGCATGCCGGTTGGGCGAGTCGTCGCAGCAGCCGACGTGGCCGCAGCTGCGGCACAGGCGCAGATGGACCCAGGTGCTGCCGGACTTCAGGCATTCCTCGCAGCCGCGCGCGCTGGGCGTGACGTGGTGGATGGTGTCGGTGTGGGTGCAGTGCTTGCTCATGCGTGATCTTCTTTCAGCGGTGAAATGTACGGCGCCAGTGGCCGGGCGGCGCGCCCTCGGCCCGCGAGAACACGCGGGTGAAATGGCTCTGGTCGGCGAAGCCGCAGGCCGTGGCCACTTCGGCCAGGGGCAGGTCCGACGCGCGCAGCAGCTCGCGGGCGCGCGCCAGGCGTTGCGCCTGCAGCCAGTCGTGCGGCGTCTGGCCGGTGGCGAGGCGGAAGGCGCGCGTGAAGTGGCTGCGCGAGAGCTGGCAGGCATCGGCGACGTCGGCGATGGCGATGCGGCCGTCGAGGTGGCTGCGCAGCATCTCCTTGGCGCGGGCTTCGTGGATCGGCGCCAGGGCCTGCGCGGGGCGCGCCGCCGCCGGCGCCGTGCCGCCGTAGCGGTCGTTCAGATGGATGCCGATGGCCAGGCAGAGTTGGTCGACGAAGAGCTGGCTGACCTCGCCCGGCCGCGTGAGCGCCGGCGTGAGCGCGCCCACCAGGTGCGCGAGCACGGGGTCGTCGGCACCGGCCGCGGCCGTCAGCCCATCGATCCGTGACCGGCCGCTGGCCTGCGCCAGCGCGGCGTGCGACATCTCCAGCAACAGGAAGTCGAAGGGGCTCTGCATGTCGGCGCGGTAGTCGTCGCCGAAGTTGCGCACGTACACCGCGTTCTGGCCGAAGCCGCAGGCCTCGGCGCGGCGGCCGTGGAGGATGCGCCGCCGATGCCCGGCGGACTGCGAGACGCCGACCAGGAAGCCGCGGTTGCTGGCGGGCGTGGCGACATGGCCCAGCCGCGCGTCGTCCGAGCGCTTCCGGTAGAAGCGGATGCCCGCGCCGGCGAACTCCAGGCTGTCGCTCAGCTGGGCCGACTGGCAGCCGAGCGTGTCGTGCGCTGTCGCGCTGGCAGAGGGCCCCGAGGCCCATTTCATATCGTTCATCCGTGATGTCCTTGCATGCGTGAGGCCATTCAAACATCGTTGCGTAACGATCGCGCAAACGGAAAAAAGGCCGCGCCTTTGTTCAAGCCAGCAGCGCCTGGCCCCCGTAGCCTTCGCACTGCTTTTTCAATGCCCGGCGGCTGTGCATGCCGCCGCCGCCGCGGGGTCTGCCCACTTATGGCACGACCCGATCCGCCTGTCATCACCCCTTTGGAAGGACCTCCCCATGCCCATCACCGCCACCCCCACGCCCGGCCCCAAGCTGCTCACCCCCAAGGACCACACGCTGGTCATGATCGACTTCCAGTCGCAGATGGCGTTCGCCACGCACTCGATCGACGCCGTCACGCTGCGCAACAACGCCTCGCTGGTCGCCCATGCGGCCGCCGGCTTCGGCGTGTCGACCATCCTCACGACCGTGGCCGAGAAGAGCTTTTCCGGCCCGATGTTCGACGAGATCAAGGCGGCCTTCCCCGGCCAAGCCATGCTCGACCGCACCTCGATGAACACCTGGGAAGATGCCGCCGTGATCAAGAAGATCAACGAGATCGGCAAGACGCGCATCGTGCTGTCGGGCCTGTGGACCGGCGTGTGCATCGTCGGGCCGGCCCTGTCGGCCATCGACCAGGGCTTCGAGGTGTACGTGATCGCCGACGCCTGCGGCGACGTGTCGACCGAAGCGCACGAGCGCGCCATGCAGCGCATGGTGCAGGCCGGCGCGCAACCCATGACCTCGCTGCAGTACCTGCTGGAGCTGCAACGCGACTGGGCCCGCACCGACAGCTACGACATGACCACCGGCATCGCCAAGAAGTTCGGCGGCGCGTACGGCCTGGGCATCACCTACGCCAAGACCATGTTCAACGCCCACGAGGGTTGAACGGAGCGCGTGATGAAGCCGTACATCGTTTCTCTCGCCCTGGGCGTGCTGGTCGGCGTCATCTACGCGCTCTTCAGCGTGCGCTCGCCGGCGCCGCCGATCATCGCGCTGGTCGGGTTGCTGGGCATCCTGGCAGGCGAGCAGTTGCCGCCGCTGGTCAAGCGCCTGTTCGACAGCACGCCGACCGCCAGCTCCTGGCTGGACCACCAGGTCAAGCCGCACATGTTCGGCGAACTGCCGCAGTGCGCCAAGCCGGCCCAGCCCGTGGCTTCCGACGTCGCCTCGACCACGGAGCGCAACGCATGACCGACAACGCCAACCCCCAGCCCCGCCGTCACTTCCTCGGCGCACTGGGGGCGGCCCTCGCCGCGCCCGCCCTGGCGCAACAACGCTCTTCAAGGACGCCCGACATGGTCGATGCCCAACCCCCCGAACTCATCCTGCACAACGGCCGTTTCACCACGCTGGACCGCGCCAACCCCACGGCGACGGCGGTCGCGATCCGCGGTGGCCGCTTCACGCACGTGGGCCGCGACGCCGACGTGCTGCCTCTCAAGCGCGACGGCACACGCGTGATCGACCTGCAGGGCCGCGCCGCGCTGCCCGGCCTGATCGACAACCACCTGCACATCATCCGCGGTGGCCTCAACTACAACCTCGAGCTGCGCTGGGACGGCGTGCGCAGCCTGGCCGACGCCATGGGCATGCTCCGGCGCCAGGTCGCCATCACGCCGGCACCGCAATGGGTGCGCGTGGTGGGCGGCTTCACCGAACACCAGTTCGTCGAGAAGCGCCTGCCGACCATCGCCGAGCTCAACGCCGTGGCGCCTGACACGCCCGTCTTCCTGCTGCACCTGTACGACCGGGCGCTGCTCAACGGCGCCGCGCTGCGCGCCGTCGGCTACACCAAGGACACGCCCGCGCCGCCCGGTGGCGAGATCGTGCGCGACGCCGCCGGCAATCCGACCGGCCTGCTGCTGGCCAAGCCCAACGCGAGCATCCTGTACGCCACGCTGGCCAAGGGCCCCAAGCTCCCCTTCGAATACCAGATCAATTCCACGCGCCACTTCATGCGCGAGCTCAACCGCCTGGGCGTGACGGGCGCGATCGACGCAGGCGGTGGCTTCCAGAACTTCCCCGAGGACTACCAGGTGATCCAGCAGCTGGCCGACGCCGGCCAGCTCACCATCCGCCTGGCCTACAACCTGTTCACGCAGAAGCCCAAGCAGGAGAAGCAGGACTTCCTGAACTGGACTGCCACGTCCAAGTACAAGCAGGGCGACGACTACTTCCGCCACAACGGCGCCGGCGAGATGCTGGTGTTCTCTGCCGCCGACTTCGAGGACTTCCGCCAGCCCCGGCCCGACATGGCGCCCGAGATGGAAGGCGAGTTGGAAGAAGTCGTGCGCGTGCTGGTGCAGAACAAGTGGCCCTGGCGCATGCACGCCACTTACGACGAGACCATCGATCGCGCGCTCGACGTCTTCGAGAAGGTGAATCGCGACACGCCGCTGGCGGGCCTGAACTGGTTCTTCGACCACTGCGAAACCATCTCCGAGAAATCCATCGACCGCATCGCGGCCTTGGGCGGCGGCATCGCGGTGCAGCACCGCATGGCCTACCAGGGCGAGTACTTCGTCGAGCGCTACGGCGCTGGTGCGGCCGAGGCCACGCCCCCGGTCAAGCGCATGCTGGAGAAGGGCGTGAAGGTGTCTGCGGGCACCGACGCCACGCGCGTCGCGTCGTACAACCCGTGGGTGTCGCTGTCGTGGCTGGTCACCGGCAAGACGGTGGGTGGCCTGCAACTCACGCCGCAGCGCAACTGCCTCGACCGCGAAGCCGCCCTGCGCATGTGGACCGAGAACGTCACCTGGTTCTCCAACGAGGTCGGCAAGAAGGGCCGCATCGAGGCCGGCCAGCTGGCCGATCTGGTCGTGCCCGACCGCGACTTCTTCGCCTGCCCCGAATCCGAGATCGCCGACACCACGGCGCTCTTGACGATGGTCGGCGGCAAGGTGGTGTATGCGGCCGGCCCGTTCCAGGCGCACGACGACGGCGCGCCGCCGCCGGCCATGCCGGACTGGTCGCCGGTGCGCAGCTTCGGCGGCTACGCCGGCTGGGGTGACAAGGAAGGCAAGCCGATGCAGGCCGCGATGCGCCGCCTAGCGGCCGACTGCGCCTGCGCCAACGACTGCAACGTGCACGGCCACCAGCACGCGACGGCCTGGAGCAGCCAGCTGCCCATCGCCGACCTCAAGAGCTTCTGGGGCGCGCTGGGCTGCGCCTGCTGGGCCGTTTGAGGATGAGCGCGATCCGCCACCTCTTCACCACGCGGGCCGTGCGCTGGCTCGCGTTGCTCTTCCTCTGCGCCGCCTACCTGCAGGGCGGCTTCAACAAGGCGACCGACTTCCCGTCGGCCATCGCCGAGATGAACCACTTCGGCATCGCGCCCGCCGGGCCGATGGCCGTGGCGGTCATCGTGTTCGAGTTCGGCGCGGCGCTGATGATCCTCACGGGCTTCTACCGCTGGCTGGGCGCGCTGGGCCTCGCCGGCTTCACGCTGATGGCCACCTTCGTGGCCAACCGCTTCTGGGAAATGGCGATGCCCGAGCGCTTCATGGTCGCGAATTCGTTCTTCGAACACTGGGGCCTGGTCGGCGGCTTCCTGCTGGTGGCCTGGCACGACCTGAAGGGACGCGATGAGCACTGAGCGCGCCTCGACGGCGGGCAGCTTCGCCCCGCTGCGCCGACCGGTCTTCGCCGTGCTGTGGGCCGCCACGGTGCTGGGCAACGTCGGCAGCTTCATGCGCGACGTGGCCAGCTCCTGGATGGTGACCGAGCTGTCGGCCAGCCCGACCGCGGTGGCGCTGATCCAGACCGCCGCCACGCTGCCGATCTTTCTGCTGGCCATTCCGGCCGGCGTGCTGTCGGACATCCTCGACCGCCGGCGCTTCCTGATCTTCATCCAGATCATGCTGGCCTGCGTGAGCGGCACGCTGCTGGTGCTGTCGCACACGAACACGCTGACGGTCGAGTACTTGGTCGCCCTGACCTTCGTCGGTGGCATCGGCGCCGCGCTGATGGGGCCGACGTGGCAGTCGATCGTGCCGGAGCTGGTGCCGCGGTCCGACCTCAAGAACGCGGTCGCGTTGAACTCGCTGGGCATCAACATCGCCCGCGCCATCGGCCCGGCCGCGGGTGGCCTGCTGCTGGCGAGCTTCGGGGCGTCGTTCGCCTACGGTGCCGACGTGCTGAGCTATGTGTTCGTCATCGCCGCGCTGCTGTGGTGGAAGCGCCCGGCCACGGTCGACACCGGCCTGTCGGAGCAGTTCTTCGGCGCCTTCCGTGCCGGCCTGCGCTATGCGAGGGCGAGCCGCGAGCTGCACGTGGTGCTGCTGCGCGCCGCGGTGTTCTTCCTGTTCGCCAGTTCGGTGTGGGCGCTGCTGCCGCTGGTGGCGCGCCAGATGCTCCAGGGCACCGCCGGCTTCTACGGCGTGATGCTCGGTGCCGTCGGCGCGGGCGCCATCCTCGGTGCGGTGCTGCTGCCGCGGATGCGCGCGAAGCTCGATGCCGACGGCCTGGTGCTGGCGGCCTCGCTCATCTCGGCGGTCGTGATGTGCGCGCTGGCCTTCGCGCCGCCGCAATGGGTTGCGGTGCTGCTCATGCTGTTGCTGGGCGTGGGCTGGATCATCGCGCTCACCACGCTCAACGGCGTGGCGCAGGCGGTGCTGCCGAACTGGGTGCGCGGCCGCGGGCTGGCGATCTACCTGACCGTCTTCAACGGCGCGATGGCGGGCGGCAGCCTGGGCTGGGGCCTGATCGCGCAGGAGCTGGGCGTGCCGACGACGCTGCTCATCGGCGCTGCAGGGCTGGCGGTGGTGGCCTTCGTCTTCCACCGCGTCCGGCTGCCGACCGGCGAGGCCGACCTGCAGGCGTCGAACCACTGGCCCGAGCCGCTGCTCAGCGCGCCGGTGGCGCACGACCGCGGGCCGGTCATGGTGCAGATCGAATACCGCATCCGCCCCGAGGACCAGCCGGCCTTCCTGCAGGCGCTCGAGAAGCTGTCGCTGGAACGCCGCCGCGATGGCGCCTATGCCTGGGGCATCACCGAGCACACCAACGACCGCGAGTGCCTCATGGAGTGGTTCCTGGTCGAATCGTGGGCCGAGCACCTGCGCCAGCACCAGCGCGTGTCGAACGCCGATGCCGACCTGCAGAACGAGGCCATCCGCTTCCACATCGGGCCGGGCAAGCCGGTGGTGCACCACTTCCTCGCGCTGGACATGAAGCACGCGCGCGCCGCGGCCCATGGCGCGCAGGCGGCAGAGGAGCCGTCGTGAACGAAGCTTCCGTCCTGGCGCCGTCGAACGAACGCCAGGCCGTGCCCGAGCAACCCTTGCTGGCGCGCCTGTCGGTCGCGATGTTCGGCATGGTGATGGGCATCGGCGGGCTGGCCAACGCCTGGGCGATGGCGCATCGCGCCTTCGGTGCGCCGCAGCTGATCGGTGAAGTGCTGCTCGGCTTGGCCGTGGCGATCTTCATCGTGCTGGCCGGCACGCACGTGCTGAAGCTGGCGCTGCATTCGGCGGCCGTGCGGGAGGAGTTCGCGCACCCGGTGCGCTCGAGCTTCTTCCCCACCATCTCGGTGGCGGCCGTGGTGCTGTCGATCGGCCTGCGCCCGTATGCGCACGGCTGGGCCGAAGGACTGTGGTGGTTCGGTGCGGTGTTGCACTTCGTGCTGGCCGTCACGCTCATCCGGCGCTGGATCCTGCATGCGCAGGACGAGGGCGTGCTGACCCCGGCCTGGTTCATCCCGGTGGTGGGCAACATCCTGATCCCCATCGGCGGCGTGCCGCTGGGCTATGTCGAGATCAGCTGGTTCTTCTTCTCGGTCGGCCTCATCCTGTGGCTCGCCTTCTTCACCATCGTGCTGCACCGCGTGCTGTTCGTGCCGGCCATGAGCCAGCGCAGCATGCCCACGCTCTTCATCCTGCTGGCGCCGCCGTCCATCGGCCTGTCGTCGTACCTGGCGTTCACCGGCGGGCACGCGGGGGCGATGGGCGACATCTTCTATTGCCTGGCGCTCTTCATCGCCATCCTGCTGGCCACGCTGATCCACCACGCGGCGCACGGCGCCTTCTTCATGAGCTGGTGGGCCATGACCTTCCCGGCCGACGGCTGGGCCGGCGCCACCCTGGCCTACTACCAGGCGCGGCCGAGCCGCTACACGGCCGGCATCGCGCTGTGCGCGCTGACGGTCGCCACGGGCGTGGTCGTGTGGATCGGCGTGCGCACGGCGCTGCACATGGCGAGCGGGGCGGCGTTCCACGAGGATTGATCGGCATGAAGCGGCTCGAGGACGGTGTGTGAATCGTTCCGTTCCTATCGCTCGGGGAGCCTTGCCGAAAGCGATGCCGATGGCGGATGGCGAAGTCGTCGGTCCCGCTCGCGCAATCGGACTCTAGGCATGCTCACTTCGATCGGTCTCTCGACGGACCGCTGTCCGAATGAGTTCACGCAACCACTGATGCTCGGTTGAGCGGTGAACTCGGTCATGCCACATCAGCGCATAGCGCACCGGTGGCAGCGAGAGTGGAGGAGCCCTGAGCTGTAGATCGCCTTGTGAGGCGAGATAGCGCGCCAGATGGGCGCTCGTGGTGAAAACCAGGTCGGTGGTGGCAAGGATCGGCTGGATCGTATTCAGGTACGGCAGCCATGCCACCACATTGCGCGCATATCCGTGCTCCTGCAGCATTCGATCGATCATCCCAGGGCTCAGGCCCGAGCCCGGGGATGCCGCAATATGGGGCAACCCCAGGTAGTCCTGGATTGTGAGCGGGTCTTTCAAGTCCGGATGGTGAGCGTTTGCCACCAGCATCACCTCGTCTTCGAACAGCGTCCTGTGGCGCACATGTGCGGCGGTGACCAATTCCGAGTCGATCAGAACGTCCACCTCGCCAGACTCCAGCAGCGAGACGCTTTCCCCGTTCCCCGGTAATGAGCGCACGACGAGCTTGCAGTCGGGCGCCTCGGTACGGACCGCCGCAAAAATGCGAGCGAGCACCGGCGCACTGAGGTAGTCGGGCAGTGCGATGTGGAACTGTCGCTTGAGATCCTTGGGGGAGAAGTCGAACGGAATCGGCGCGATGAGCGTCTGCGCGTCAGCGAGCATGCGCCGCGCAGTTTCGAGCAGCATCAACGCGTGTTCGGTCGCAATCATGCCGCGGCTCCCCCGCACGAGGATCGGGTCGTGGAAGAGGCTGCGCATCCGACGCAGCGTGGCGCTCAACTGCGGCTGCGATTGCCCGAGCTTCTCCGCCGCGCGGGAAACGCTCTGCTCGTCGACCAGAACCACGAAGGCACGGATCAAGGGGAGATCCAGACCGGAAAAAGAAAGTCGACTGGCGCCTCCAGACGGTGCAGTGGCCGCCTCGTGCTGGTGCCTTTCCCCCGTCATAAGTGCATCGGCATTTCGTTCATGCGCTGCGTGTCATTGGCCAAAGCTGCTCCAGTCGGAAGAATTGTCGTGTCACTACTGTTGCACGCTCCATGCGCAAACCGAACCTCATCTTCATTCTGGCCGACGACCTCGGCTGGGGCGATCTGTCCTGCTATGGGCGTCCCGACTACCAGACGCCGCATCTGGATCGGCTGGCGTCAGAAGGTGCGCGCCTGACCGACTGCTATTCGGGATCTGCCACCTGTTCGCCGACCCGGATCTCATTCTTCACGGGACGCTACCCTGCACGTCATCCCGCGGGTCTTGCCGAGCCCTTGCTGCACGGCATCCATGGCAGCACGCTGGGTTTGGAGCCAGGTTTTCCAGCACTGCCTCGCTTGCTGAGCCAGGCAGGCTATCGGTGCGGCCTCTTCGGAAAGTGGCACTGCGGAGAGGGCGGAGACTTCGGGCCGCTCAAGTCTGGTTTCGACGAATTCTATGGGGTCGAGAGCACGGGGGCGGCCTACTTCAGCTACCGCGACGAGAGTGGACGCTTTCTCGGCCGCGACGGAGAAGCCGAGTCGGAGCCCGGTCGATACCTCACCCATGCGCTGTCGGATCGCGCATCCGATTTCATCGCGCGGAACTGCGACCAGCCGTTCTACCTGTCTCTCCACTACACCGCACCGCATTGGCTATGGGAGGCCCCTTTCCATGACAGCGAGGATGCGGTTGAACGCTCTTCCGGCACAGGGGGCGGCTCGATCGCAATCTACGCGGAGATGATGCGTGCGCTGGACGAAGGCGTCGGCCAGGTCCTGGACACCGTTCGACGCCTGGGCCTCGATGGCGACACGCTGGTGGTGTTCACGAGCGACAACGGTGGAGAACGCTATTCGTACCACTACCCTTTGACGGGATACATCCGTCTCCTGCGCGAGGGAGGCATCAGGGTGCCCGGTATCGTGCGCTGGCCAGGCCGTATACCCGCGGCACAGGTCTGCGACCAGGTGGCCATCACGATGGACTGGACGGCCACGTTCCTTGCCGCGGCCGCAGCACGTCCGGACCCGGCCTATCCGTTGGACGGGGTTGACCTCCTTCCGGTCCTGGCGGGCGAGATGTCTTGCTTTGAACGGACGCTGTACTGGCGGACACCGACAGCGAGTGCCGTCCGCCGGGGGCCATGGAAATGGCTGAACCAGCTCGACACGGGTGCCGAGCGCCTCTTCAACCTCAAGCGCGACGTGCGGGAGTACGCGGACTTTCGAGACACCCATCCCGACATACTCGCGTCGCTGCGCGAGGCGTTCAGCGCCTGGGAGCAGGAGATGCTCCCACGTCCGTCGCCGGTCAGCCAGGCCCCCAATCCCAACATCGATTTCAAGATCTACTGAGAGCCTTCCATGAAAGAGCCAATGCCCCTTTCGACCCGACGCGCGGTGCTCGTCGCTGGCATGGGCGCCCTTGCCGCCCGCCTGGTCCATGCCCAACCCGAGAGCTTTCCCGGCAAGCCGATTCGCATCGTGGTTCCGGCTGTCGCCGGATCGTCGGCGGACATCCTGGCGCGTCTCATCGGCCAGCCCATGTCGCAACTTACCGGCCAGCCCTGGGTCGTCGACAACAAGCCCGGTGCAGGCGGGATCATCGGCTCGGATGCTGTGGCGAAAGCGCCGGCGGATGGCTACACGCTGCTTTTCACGGCGAACAATTTCGTTATTTCGCCCGCCATTTACCCGTCCGTTCCATACGACGTCGTCAAGGGGTTCGAGCCGATCGCTCTGGTCTGTGCAGCGCCGACCGTGATCTTCATCAACAGCGCGACGGGGGTGAAAACCATGGCTGATCTGGTGGCGCTGGCGCGCCGAACGCCCGAGGGCGTGAACTACGGATCGCCTTTTGTCGGGACTTCCGCGCATCTGATCATGGAGATGCTCAGCCGTGCGGCAGGCATCAACATGGTCCACGTGCCCGCCAGGGGGACGCCGCAAGCCTTCAACGAATCGCTTGCCGGCCGTGTGCCCGTGGTGATTGGAAATTATGCGGATGGCGCCCCGTTCGTCGAGACGGGTCAGCTTCGCGCGCTCGCGATCGCCGACGCACGTCGATCGCCTCTTCTGCCACAGGTACCCACGCTATCGGAGGCGGGGTATCCCAACTTTGATCTGCAGCTCTGGTTCGGCTTGGTCGCCCCGGCCAAGACGCCGCTCGCAGTGGTCCGGCGCCTCAACGATCTGGTCGCGCAGGTGCTTGCGATGCCCGACGTCGCATCGAACCTCTCTGCGCGAGGCTTTATGCCCCGACATTCCACGCCTGAAGCCTTCAGCGCCCTCATTCGCAAGGAACTGTCGATGTATGCGGCCGTGGTGAAGGAGGCCGGCGTCAAGCCCTAGGTCACGCCGTCTGTGCCGTCGGCCCGCGGAACTGCCCGGCACACGTTCCCGTCTTCCCCAGGCGTTCGTGACAGTGACCTCGACCGGCGATGGGTTGAGCCGGCACGTCGCCGCCCGGTAAGCGCGGTGGCCGTCCCGGCGTGGCCAGCGCCTCAATGCCTCACATCGATGGCCGCTCGTGCGGCCGCAGGTCGAACACCAGCACCTCGGCCTGTTCGCCCTTGGCGAAGCGCAGCTGGCGCTCGTCGCGGATGCGGACACCGTCGCCTTCGCCCAGCTTCTCGCCGTTGACCTCGACGCTGCCGCGCGCCACGTGCACGTAAGCGTAACGGTCGGGGCCGACCTCGAGGGTCGTGCTCTCCGCACCGTCGAACAGGCCGGCGTACATCCGCATGTCCTGGTGCACGCCGAGCGAGCCGTCGGTGCCTTCGGGCGAGGCGATGAGGCGCAACCGGCCGCGCTTCTCGGCGTCGCTGAAGTGCACCTGCTGGTAGCGCGGCGCGGCGCCCTTCACCGACGGCACGATCCAGATCTGCAGGAAGTGCACGCCGTCGGTCTTCGAGTGGTTGAACTCGCTGTGACGCACGCCGGTGCCGGCGCTCATCATCTGCACGTCGCCCGGCCGGATGACCGAGCCGGTGCCCATCGAGTCCTGGTGGGCCAGGGCGCCGTCGAGCACGTACGAAAAGATCTCCATGTCGCGGTGCGGGTGGGTGCCGAAACCCTGCGCCGGGTCGACCCGGTCGTCGTTGATGACCAGCAGATCGGAGAAGCCCTGCTGCTTGGGGTCGTGGTAGTGGCCGAAGGAGAAGGTGTGGCGGGAGCGGAGCCAGCCGTGGTTGGCGACGCCGCGCTGGTCGGCCTTGCGAAGTTCGAGCATGATGCGTTCCTTTGTCTTTCTCTGTCGATGAAATTCACGATCCGTCTGACGCCTGCTCTGCAGTCAATCGCAGGGAATTCAGGTGGGGAAGTTCGTGGCGTGAGGAAAGTATCGCGTCCGGTGCCCCGTCGGATGCTGAAACGTTTATGGATGATCGATCGATGTTTTCGATGATTAATTTGGAGGCATGGCGATGCTGAAGCTCACCCTGGAGGCGATCGAGCTGGTCGACGCCATCGCGCGCCACGGCTCCTTCGCGGCCGCGTCGGAGCGGCTGCACAAGGTGCCCTCGACCATCTCGTACGCCATCGGCAAGCTCGAAGAGCAACTTGGCCTGGCGCTCTTCGTGCGGCAGGGGCCGCGCGTCACGCTCACGCCGGCCGGCCAGGAGATGCTCAAGGAAGGGCGCTGGCTCATCGCCGCGGCCGGCGAGCTCGAATCGCGCATGCGGCAGATCGCCACCGGCTTCGAGTCGGAGCTGCGGCTGGTGCACGACTCGCTCATCCCCACCAGCGCCTTCAACCACGATATCCGCGCGTTCGAGGACCTGAATTGCGGCACGCGCTTGCGCATCGGCTGCGACACGATGACCGGCACGTGGGAGGCGCTGCGCGATGGCCGCGCCGACCTCATCGTGGCCGCCAGCGACGGGCCGGCCGGCGGCGGCTACAAGGCGGTGGCCGTGGGCAGCCTGTCCTTCGTCTTCTGCGTAGCGCCCACGCATCCGCTGGCCATGCTGCGCCGTCCGCTCACGCGGGCCGACCTGCTGCAGCACACGGCGGTGGTGGTGGGCGACGGCGCGCGGGCGCTGTCCGACCGCACCATCGGCCTGCTGCCGGGCCAGCGCCGGCTCACGGTGCCGTCGATGGCGGCCAAGATCGCCTGCCAGGTCGATGGCCTGGGCCACGGCTTCCTGCCGCGCGACTGCGTGCGCGAGGCGCTGGCGCGCGGCACGCTGGTCGAGCTGGCCCGCGAGGAGTCACGGCCGGAAGAAACCTTCTGGCTGGCGTGGAAGC
Organism: Variovorax sp. J2L1-78; assembly: GCF_030317205.1. Lineage (NCBI taxonomy): Bacteria > Pseudomonadati > Pseudomonadota > Betaproteobacteria > Burkholderiales > Comamonadaceae > Variovorax > Variovorax arabinosiphilus. The sequence goes on from NZ_JASZYB010000003.1 coordinate 656,425, forward strand.
CCACCGCCACCGGCGAGGCGCTCAAGTGGTGGCGGGCGCGGCTGCAGCGGGAACTGGTGCCGGCGATCCTGCCGGGCTGAGCGCCCTGTGCAACCGACTGGGCACTGCCGCCAGTGCGCTCAGCCCCGTGCCTGCGCGCGCGTCAGCAGGTAGTCCTGACGCACGACGTTGTCGATGTAGTACGGCGCGACCATCGCGTCGAATTCGGCACGCAGCATCGCGAGCTTCGCGGGCTCGGCGGCGTGCCGCTCAACGAGCTTCTGCATCGGGCCGATGGAGCGTTCCATGAAGAGGCGGTAGTGCTCGCTGCTGAGCGCTGGAAACGACATGGTGCCGCGCTCGAAAAAGGGCGCATCGAAGCGCGTGCCCAGGCGCTCCGCGATCACCAGGGGGTTGCCCCACTGCGCCGGCGGTGACGCGCCGGCGGGCGGTGGCGGCGAGTGGCGACCGACGAAGGTGAACATCCGGCCCACGACATGCTCGGGCGGCCAGGTGGCGAAGGCGATCCGTCCGTTGGGCTTGAGCACGCGGTGCATCTCCGCGATGGCCACATCGGGCCGGGGCGCGAACAGGTGACCGAACTGACTCAGTACGACGTCGAAGGACGCGTCGGGGTAGGGCAACTGTTCGGCGTCGCCCTCGGTCCAGGTGATGTCGTGTCGCTGCGCGATGCGCGCGTTCTCGCGCGCCTGCGCGAGGAGTTCGGGCGTCAGGTCCAGCCCCGTGACCTGTGCGCCGGCGCGCGCGGCCGTCAGGGCGACGACGCCGGTCCCGGTGCCGACGTCGAGCACGGTGTCGCCCGGACCGATGTGCGCGAACTTCACGAGGTGGCCCGCCACCGGCGTGGTGAACATCGCCATCGGCGCGAACGACGCCCACATCTCCCGCTGTCGTTGCTTCAGCTCTGCGAACGGGTCCTGGTTCATGTCGACCTCCGCGCTGCTCGCGCGTTGCGCGGGCCACCACGCACTGTAGTCCTCGCCACATCAAAGGCAAGCGTTGCCTCGGTGGCGGGGAGAAGCGCCGTACGGCGCCGCAGCAGGCGCGTGGCCGGGCGCCGCGTCCGTGATAATCCGCAGCGCGCGCCCCTCGGCGCGATCAGGTCAGCCACGTGCTTAGCCAGCCTGCTCACCGGACGTCCGTCCGTTCTGGCTTTCTACGATCCGTGGCTGCACGCTATTACCGCGAACTGCTGAATTTCCTCATCCGTCGGCTGAACGACCGCGATGCCGCGGCCGACCTGACGCAGGAGAGTTACGTGCGCCTGCTGGCGCTCCAGCGATCCGGCGAAACGGTGGACGAACCGCGCGCACTGCTGTACCGCACGGCCCGCAACCTCGTGATCGACCGACACCGCCGCCGCGAGGTGCGCGGCGTGCAAGAAGCCGACGCGAGCGGTGCGGCCGACGAGGCGCTGGCGCCGATCGAGCACCTAGCGGCGCCCGGCGCCTGGCAGCCCGACGTGGCTGCCGCGTCGGCTCAGGGCGTCGATGCGTTGCTGGCGGTCATCGGTGCGTTGCCGCTGCGCTGCCGGGAGGCTTTTCTGCTGCACCGGTTCGACGGCTTGTCCCAGGTGGAAACGGCAGCGCGCATGGGCATCTCGGTCAAGATGGTGGAGCGCCACATCAAGCAGGCACTGACGGCCTGCCGACAATGCAAGGACGCCATGGACGGCAGTTCCCCCGCGGCTGGGCGTTCGAATCCGATGGAGCGCGCATGAATCTTTACCTGCACCCTGCGAGGCCCGGCATCGGGTTTTGTGCGCCCGGTGCGTCTACATCCAGAAGCGACTGATCCGCATGCTTCACGCGCAACCCTCTCGACCTCCCTCGCCGTCCGACATCGACGGCGAAGCGCTGGACTGGTTCGTGCGCCGTGGCGCGGGGCTCGACGCCGATGAAGAGGCCCTCTTCCAGATCTGGCGGGCCCGAAGTGCCGCGCATGCGACCGCCTTTGCCCGTTGGCAGGGCGAATGGCGCGCACTGGATGCCCTGCCTGCCGAGGGCATCGCGCGGCTGCGTCGCGATCTGGCGATCGACAAGGCGCGGGAGGACGAGAAGGCGCGACCGATCCGCCAAGGCGTGCCTACCGCACGTCGGCGCTGGCGGGGCATGGCCGCCGAGGTGCCCCGTTTCGCGCTGGCGCTCGCCGTGCTCTGCGTCGGCGTCGCCGGTGTCCGTGGCTGGGCGTACTGGCAGCGGCAGCCCGTGTACGCGGCGCAATTCGAAACCCAACGTGGCCAGCAGCGCGAGATCGACTTGCCCGACGGCAGCCGCCTGCGTCTGGACACCGCCACCCGCATCGACGTGGCCCTCTACCGCCAGCGCCGTGAGGTCCGGCTGCCGGAAGGCCAGGCGTTGTTCCAGGTGCACGGCGATGCGTCGCGTCCCTTCGATGTGGTCGCCGGGTCGCTGCGCATCACCGTGGTGGGCACGCGCTTCTCGGTGCGCCACACGCCCGGGGTGCCCGGCGAGCGGGGGGTGCGGGTGGCGGTGGAAGAAGGACGGGTGCGTGTCGCGCGGAGCGGCCCCGACGCGCCCGTGAGCGGCGGGCGCACGGGCACCGGCACCATTGAGTTGCACGCCGGGCAACAGGTCGCGATCGATGCGGACGGCACGCTCGGCCCCGTCGTGCCGGTGGCCGGCGCCGGCATCGCGCCATGGCGCGATGGGCGCGTCAGCTTCGACGACGTGCCGTTGGCGCAGGCCCTGGCCGAGTTCGAGCGCTACGGGCCCACCGGTCTGGTGTTCGGCGATGCAGCGGCGGCGTCGCTGCGCCTGACCGGCACCTTCGATCCACGCCGGCTCGACAACTTCCTGCGTCTGCTGCCGACCGTGCTGCCGGTGCAACTGCAGGCACGCGGCGATGCCACGGAAATCCTCTCGCGTCGCACGCCCTGAAATAGTCGACGGCGGGGGTAGGGGCAGGGCGCCGCTGCGCGTCTTCATGAGAAGGCTTCTTATTCAAACCTTCCTGGAGATCGCTGCATGACGCGTTTTCGTTTCCGTTTTCGTTCCCTCCCACTGGCATTGGCCGTGGCACTCGCTGGCGGCGCGTTCCCGGCGCATGCCCAGTCCGCGGGCGACGCCGCTGCGACAACGCAAGAGATTCAACTGGCGGTCCAGCCGCTGGCACAGGCGCTCAATGCGCTGGCCCGGCAGGCCCGGATGGAACTGATCGTGCAGCCGGCGCTTGTCGAGGGAAAGATGGCGCCCGCGGTGTCCGGCCGGCTGACCCCGCGCCAGGCACTCGACCGCCTGCTGGTGGGCAGCGGGCTGGTGGCGACGGTCAACGGCACGGCCGTGGTCGTGACCGCCGCCGCGCCCGACGCATCGGGCAGCACGCTGCCCCAGGTGACCGTGACCGCGCAGGGCGAGCGTAGCGCCACCGAAGGCACCGGCGCCTACACCACCGGTGCGATGGGCACGGCGACCAAGCTCGATCTTTCGCCCCGCGAAACCCCGCAGTCGGTTTCGGTCATCACGCGCCAGCAGATCGACGACCAGGGCGCCACGACGCTCGACCAGGCCCTGCGCGGTGCCACTGGCATCACCGTGCAGACCGGCCAGGCCGACACCGCCATTTACACCGCACGCGGGTTCGGCGTGGCGCAGCAGTACGACGGCATCGCCGACGGCACGCCGGCCACCGATTTCGGCGCGCGCATCAGCAGCCAGCAGGACGACCTCTCGCTCTACGACCGGGTCGAGATCCTGCGCGGCGCGGCCGGCCTCACGCAGGGCAACGGCCAGCCCGGCGGCGCGATCAACCTGGTGCGCAAGAAGCCGACCCGCGAGTTCCAGGCGAGCGCGAGCATGGGCGCCGGCTCGTGGGACGCGTACCGCGTCGAGGCCGACGTCTCGGGGCCGCTGGTGGCGAGCGGCGCGCTGCGCGGCCGCCTGGTCGCAGCCTACGACGACAGCCATTCGTTCCAGAACGTCGTCAACGAGCGCAAGACCGTGCTGTACGGCGTGCTCGAGGCCGACCTCACGCGGGACACCACGGTGAGCCTGGGCGTGTCGTCGCAGAAGTCCAAGGGCGCGCAGGAGTGGTGGGGCTTGCCTTTCTACAGCGACGGCCGCGACATCGGCCTGCCGCGCTCGACCTATTTCGGCGCGGACTGGAACCTGAGCGACCGCAACCGCGCCACCGTCTATGCGGACCTCGAACAGCGCTTCGCCAACGACTGGAAGTTCAGGGTGTCGGCGCGCAGCAACCGCACCGACATGTACAAGGAAGGTGCGGCCGGCAGCGGGCCGGTGTCGCCGACGACCGACCTGATCGGCATCGGACTGTCGTCCGGCCCGTTCGACTACGACACGAAGTCCGATGGACTCGACCTCTACGCCACCGGGCCGTTCAGCCTGCTGGGCCGGCGCCACGAGCTGGTGCTGGGCGCGTCGACGCAGCGCAGCGAGATGCACATGGACAACTACGTGTTCGCGAACGACGTGAACACCCTGGTAAACGTTCTCGCCTGGGACCCGTCGACCTATGCGCGCCCGCAAGGTGGGCTGGTGCACCGGTCCCGCTTCTCCGAAGAGGGCCGCCAGCACGCTGGCTATGCCACCGCGCGCCTGAGCCTGAGCGACCCGCTCAAGCTGATCGTCGGCGCGCGGCTGAGCCGCTACGAGAACACCTACCGCGCGGCGGGCGTCGCGCCGGCGACCTGGGGCTACGACATCCGCAGCACCACCGACAACGTGCTCACGCCCTATGCGGGGCTGGTCTACGACATCGATCCGAACACCTCGGTCTACGCGAGCTACGCGGACATCTTCGAAGCCCAGAACGCCAAGGGCGCGGACCAGAAGGTGCTCGATCCGATCGTGGGGGCCAACTACGAGGCGGGCATCAAGCGCGAGTTCTTCGACAAGCGGCTCAACGCGTCGCTGGCCGTTTTCCGGATCGAGCAGAAGAACCGGCCGCTGCTCGATGCCGGCGCGCCGCCGCCCTGCGGCGCCGCCTTCAGCTGCTACGTGCCGTCGGGCAAGGTGCGCAGCCAGGGGGTCGAGACGGAGGTCGCGGGCAGCCCGATGGCGGGGTGGCAGCTGGCGGCGGGCTACACCTACAACGTCACCAAGTACCTCAACGACACCGTGTCCGAGGGCAACGTGTTCAGCAGCTTCACGCCGCGGCACCTGCTGCGCCTGAGCAGCGTGCATCGCCTGCCGGGCGCGCTCAACGCCTGGACGGTGGGCGGCGCCCTGCGCGCGCAGAGCCGGCAGCATGTGCAGAGCGGCACGGTGCGGGTGGAACAGAAGGCCTATGCGGTGGCAGACCTGATGGTGGCCTACCGCATCAGCGACAAGACCTCCGTGCAGTTCAACATCAAGAACCTGTTCGACCAGCGTTACTGGGCCGGGCTCAATTCGACGCGGTACCAGAACTTCTACGGCGAGCCGCGCAACCTCAACGTGACGCTGCGCACGACGTTCTGAGGCAGGCCGGGCGCTAGCTGCGCCGCATGCGCCGCCATGCCGCCGGCGAACTGCCCACACGTGCGCCGAAGACGCGCGTCAGGTGGCTCTGGTCCGCGAAGCCGCAGGCGATGGCGATCTCCGGGAGCGAGGCCGTGTCGTCGCGCAGCATTCTCTGCGCGGTCTCGATGCGCTGCGCCGTGCGCCAGGCGTGTGGGGTTTGGCCGGTGGTGGTCTTGAAGGCCTTGCCGAAGTGGCTGCGCGACAGGCCGCACGCGGCGGCGACCTCGGCGAGCGACATATCGTGCGCCAGGTCGGCCCCGAGCAGCTCGCGGGCGCGGCGTTCCTGCCACGGTGCCAGGCCCGCTGTGCCGCCCGCGCGGGGCGCCGCGCCGCCGTAGGCATGTGCGACGTGGGCATACAGGGCGAGCGCCATCTGGTCGAGGAACAGGGCACTGGCCTCCGCGGGCCGCCGCAGCGAAGGCAGCAGGGCGGCCGCGAGGTGTGCGAGCACCGGGTCGGCGGTGCCGGGCGCGCACCGCAGCGCGCCGACCGCCGCCACCCCCGATTCCTGGGCGAAGTCGTCCAGCGCCGCCCGCGTGATGCGGAACAGCACCGAATGGAATGGGCTGCAGACGTAGGCCGACGGGCGGGTCGCGAGGTCGGCGATGTGCACCGTGCCGGCCTCCAGCAGCCCCAGGTGCGTCTCCCCGTCCTGCTGGAAGAAGCGTCGGCTGCCGGCGCGCGACAGTTCGACGCTGACGACGAAGGCCTCATCGGCCGGCAGCGGCGGCAGCACGAAGAGATGCGGCTGCACGTACTGCATGCGCGCCATGTCCAGCGGACGCGTGCCCGCGCGCGAGGCCTCGACTTCGTCGAGTCCGTACTGCCGCGCGAGCTGGCGGGCAAAGCGGCTGGGCGAGGTGGCGACGGCGGTCATGGGGCGAATCGGTGGCGCAGCGGCATCTTAGGCAGCCGGCGGCGACCCTCCTGCCGTCTGGGAGAACGCTACCTGCCCGATCAGTTCAGCACATCGACCGGTGTGTTGAAGACGTAGCCTGCGCCGCGCTCGGTCTGGATGAAGCGGGGCGACGAGGGGTCGCCCTCGATCTTGCGGCGCAGGCGCAGGATCTGCACGTCGATGGAGCGGTCGTACACCTCGGCGCCGTGCAGGCGCGACAGCTCGAGCAGGCGGTCGCGCGACAGCACGCGCTGCGGTGCCTCGCACAGGGCTTGCAGCAGGTTGAACTCGCCGTTGCTCAGGTCGACGCGGCGGCCGTCGGGGGCGGTCAGCCGGCGGGCCAGCAGGTTCAGTTCCCAGCCGTCGAAGCGGTAAGCGCGGCGCTGCGTGTCTTGTGCGCCGGGCGCCGCGTCGCCGCGCTTCTGGTAGCGCCGCAGCACGGCGCGGATGCGCGCGAGCATCTCGCGGTTGCTGAAGGGCTTGGTCACGTAGTCGTCGGCCGCCATCTCCAGGCCCATCACCCGATCGGCCTCCTCGAGGCGGCCGGTGAGGATGATCACCGGGATCTCGCCGCTGTCGCGCAGGCCGCGGGCCAGCTGCATGCCGTCTTCGCCGTTCAGGCGCAGGTCGAGCAGCACCAGGTCGATCACGTGGTCCTCCAGCGCCTGCTTCATCTGCGCGCCGGTGGCAGCGCCGCTCACGCGGAACTCGTTGTCGGTGAGGTAGGTGCTGACGAGATCGCGGATCGCGGCGTCGTCGTCGACGACCAGGATGTGAGGTCGGTTGGCCATATGGGCCGCGAGCGTAATGTAGATTCGTTACGTGCACCAACTGCCCCATATTTCATATGAAACACGGCCGTGCGGGCCGAAATCACCCCGGCATGGGGCGGTGCGCCAATGGCATCCGAAGAAGTGGCGGCTCCTTGCCGACCGCATGCCGTGGGTGCGTTCCATGTTGAAAGTTGTGCTGATCGAAGAAGACATCGCCATGCAGGCCCTGATTGCCGAGTGGCTGACCCAGGCGGGCTACGGCGTGGAGACGGCCCGGGGCGGCGCGGCCACGCCCCTGGCCGGCGTGGCGCTGGTCATCGCCGACCTGCCCAAGCTGCGCGATGGCGATGCGCCGCACGTGCGTGCGCTGCGGGCGAGCTACCCCGGTGCGCCCATCATCGGCCTGTCGGCGCAGCTGGCGCGCAGCCTCTCGGGCGGCTCCGACCGGGCGAGGTCGCTCGGCGTGGCCGCGCTGCTGTCCAAGCCCTGCACGTCCAGCGAACTGCTCGATGCCGTGGCCGACGCCATCGGCCCCCCTCACTGACATGCGTTCATCGGCCCACCTGCGCGAGCGCGTCATCGCCGGCGGCCTGCTGCTGATCGTTGCGTTCATCGGTTCGGCCGCGTACGACGGCTGGCGGCTGCACCAGCAGGTGATGGCGGTCAACGAGCGCGAACTGGGCAACCTTGCGACCGCCCTGGCCGGCGAGGCCGACCGCAACCTGCAGTCGGTCGACGTGCTGCTGCGCGACACGGCCAGTTGGTACGAGAACTTTCCCTGGCGCGTCGAGCCCGAGGCCGTGGTGGCCGCGCTCAATTCGCGCGCGGTCGGCGTGCCCCAGGTGAGCGTGCTGACCATCGTCGATGCGAGCGGCATGCAGCGCTTCCGTTCGCGCCCCACGGGGGAACCGCTGGCCGACGTGTCCGACCGCGCGTACTTCCTCAAGCAGCGCGACACCGACACGGCCGGCCTGGTCATCAACGAGCCGATCGTCACGCGCACCGAGCGGGCGCCGGCGGTGGTGATCTCGCGCCGCCTGAGCCGGCCCGACGGCAGCTTCGACGGCGTGGTGACGGCCATCGTCACCCTGCAGGCGCTGCAGAGCGCCTATTCGGCCATCCAGTTCGGCGAAGGCAGTTCGCTGGTGCTGGCGCAGGACGACGGCAGCGTGGTGGTGCAGCAGCCGGCCGACGCGCCGCGCACCCGTTTCCCCGAGCTGTCGGCGCTCAAGGGCGGCGCGCTGATCGATCGTGCCATCAGTTCGGTCGACGGCCGTTCCAAGCTCATCGCCGTGGTGGGCGTGGGCACGCTGCCGCTGATCCTGGCGATCACGCGCGACGAGGACGAAGCCTTGCGCCCCTGGTACGACGAGATGTGGAGCGCCAGCATCCGTACCGGGGTGGTGTGCCTGCTGGTGGCGCTCACCATCGTGGCGCTGCTGCGCCAGTTGCGTCGCGACGCCGAGGCCGAGCGCGACCGCCGCCGCCTCGAGGCGCGGCTGCAGCAGACCCAGCGGCTCGAGGCGCTGGGCACGCTGGCCGGCGGCATCGCGCACGACTTCAACAACATCCTCGGCGCGATCCTCGGCTTCGGCGAACTGGCCCAGCAGCAGGCCGAGCCCGGCAGCGCGCTGCGCCGCCACATCGACCGCGTGCTGCAGGGCGGCGCACGGGCGCGGCTGCTGGTGCGGCGCATCCTCGACTTCAGCCGCAGCGGCGTGACCGACCGTGCGCCGGTGCATGTGCAGACGCTGATGGAAGAGATCGTCGCGATGCTCGCGTCCACCCTGCCGGCGGGCGTCGACCTGCAGGCGCAGCTGGACGCCGGCGACGCGGCCGTGCTGGGCGACGCCACGCAGCTCTACCAGGTGGCGATGAACATCTGCACCAACGCGATCCAGGCGATCGAGGGCGCGGGCACGGTGTCGATCCGGCTGCGGCGCGTCGACGTGCGCGCGCCGCGCGTGCTGCTGCACACCGAGCTGTCCGTCGGCCCGCACCTCTGCCTGGAGGTGCGCGACACCGGCGTGGGCATCCCGCCCGAGGCGCTGCAGCGCATCTTTGAGCCCTTCTTCACCACCAAGAAGCAGGGTGAGGGCACCGGGCTCGGGCTGGCGGTGGTGCACGGGATCGTGGCCGACCTCGGCGGCGCCATCGATGTCGCCTCGGTGCCCGGCGAAGGCACGCAGGTGTCGGTCTGGCTGCCGGTGTGCGGCGAGTGCGCACCGGCCACGGTGCCCGACACCGGCGAATGGCCGGCCGGGCAGGGCGAGGTCGTGATGGTGGTGGACGACGAGCACGCCCTGGTCGAGCTGGCGGAGGAAACGCTGGCCGGCCTGGGCTACGAGCCGGTCGGCTTCGATTCGGCCGAGCGGGCGCTGCAGGCCTTCGAGGCCGACCCCGACCGCTTCGACGCGCTGCTCAGCGACGAGATGCTGCCCGGCATGCCGGGCACCGAGCTGGCGCGCCTGCTGCGGGCGCGGCGGCCGGATCTGCCGGTGCTGCTGATGAGCGGCAAGGTGGATCAGGCCATGGTGGCGCGTGCCCAGTCCACCGGCGTGCACGCGGTGCTGCACAAGCCGCTCGCGCTGCGCGAGCTGGCCACGCGCCTGGCCGAGGCACTGCGCGGCCGCAGTGATGATGGCGGCGGCCGCTACAGCTGAAATCTGCGCGCTGCCGCATGAAACCGGGCGGCAACCGCGCCGCCGGAGCATCGGGTCTTCGCGGCCTCGGCCGTTCATCCCCGGAGCAATCACATGAGCACCCTCACCACCCAAGACGGCACCCAGATCTACTACAAGGACTGGGGCACCGGCCAACCCGTCGTCTTCTCGCATGGCTGGCCGCTGTCGGCCGACGCCTGGGACGCGCAGATGGTCTTCCTGGCCGAGCGCGGCTTCCGCGTGATCGCCCACGACCGCCGCGGCCATGGCCGCTCGAGCCAGCCGTGGAACGGCAACGACATGGACACCTACGCCGACGACCTCGCCGCGCTGATCGAGAAGCTCGACCTGCACGACGCCGTGCTGGTCGGCCATTCGACCGGTGGCGGCGAGGTGGCGCGCTACATCGGCCGCCACGGCACGACGCGCGTGGCCAAGGCCGTGCTGCTGAGCGCCGTGCCGCCGTTGATGCTCAAGACCGCCAGCAACCCGGGCGGCCTGCCGATCGAGGTGTTCGACGGCATCCGCGCCGGCGTCACCGCCGACCGCTCGCAGTTCTTCCAGGACCTCACCACGCCCTTCTACGGCGCCAACCGCGAAGGTTCCAAGGTCACGCAGGGCATGCGCGATTCGTTCTGGCTGCAGGGCATGGCCGGCTCGCACAAGGGCCTGCTCGACTGCATCAAGCAGTTCTCCGAGACCGACTTCACCGCCGACCTGAAGAAGATCGACGTGCCCACGCTGGTGGTGCACGGCGACGCCGACCAGATCGTGCCGATCGGCGCTGCGGGCCTGCTGTCCGCCAAGCTGGTGAGGGGCGCGACGCTGAAGGTCTACGCCGGCGCGCCGCACGGCATCGCGACCACCCATGCGGACAAGTTCAACGCGGACCTGCTGGCGTTCATCCAGGGTTGACGCGCCGAGCCAGGGCCGATCGGGCGGACAATCGCAGGCTTCTTCCGAAGCACACCAATGACCCTGGACTCCTTTTTCTCCCCGGCATGCGCCTGCCGGTCGGCATCCTCATGAGCGCGGGGCGTGCCCGGCGTCTGCGCGTGGAGGCCGACAAGCTCGAGGCCTTCTGCCTGCTGGTTCGCGCCGCTTCCGCGGCACCGGACCAGGCGGCCTTCGCCGACGTGAGCCGTGCCGCCGCGACCGCGCTGCGCGCCAAGTTTGGCGGTGGATCGATCACCTCGGCCTTCGCGTGGCTGAGCGGCCCCGGCGCGCAGGATGCACTGGCGAGCGTGCGGGCCGGGGATGTCGACCTGCAGGGCGCCTTGTCGCTGGTCGAACTCGAGCAGGCCGTCGCGTTGGCGAAAGAGGCGCAGACGCTCCACATTGAGCCGCGGCGCCAGCGCGCATGACGAGGTCAAGCATAGACGGCAGGTGTCGCCACGGTCGGCCGCACCGGCCGGTTGCGCAATGAATCCTTCCCAGGCACGATTGCTGCACCGCGAGAAAACGCTTGCGCACGGCCGTCGACGCAGTTCACCGCTGCCGGCGCCCTGCAGGTTCACCGACACGCGCCGCCATGTTCTTCCTCTGGCCTGGGTACCTCTGGTTCTTGCTGCTGCTGGCGCTGATGCCCGCCGCCTACCTGTGGCTGCTGCGGCGCCGGCACAAGGCGGCCCTGCGCTACAGCAGCCTGGGCGTGGTGCAGGCGGCGGTGGCCGGGCGGCAATGGCGGCGGCACCTGCCGCCGGCCCTGCTGCTCCTGGCCTGCGCGGGCCTGCTGGTGGCGGCGGCGCGGCCGGTGGCGCGTGTGCCGCTGCCCTGGGCGCGCACCACGGTCATGCTGGCCATCGACGTGTCGCTCAGCATGCGCGTGAGCGACATCAAGCCGACCCGCCTGGTGGCGGCGCAGGACGCGGCGAAGCTGTTCCTGCAGGAGGTTCCCAAGACCATCGAGGTCGGGCTCGTCACCTTCGCCGGCAGCAGCCAGGTCGCGCAGCGCGCGACGCTCGACCGCGAGGCGCTGGTCACGGCGATCGACGGCTTCCAGATGCAGATGGGCACGGCGGTGGGCAACGCCCTCGTGCTGAGCCTGGCGGAGCTGTTCCCGGAGCAGGGCATCGAGCTTGCCGACATGGGCACCGTTGGCAGCAACGGCAACCGGCGGGCGCGCAGCCTGGACGACAAGGCCAAGCCACCGCCCCGGCCCTTCACGCCGGTGGCGCCGGGTTCGTACAACTCGGCGGCGATCATCCTCCTGAGCGACGGCCGCCGCACGACGGGGGTCGACACGCTGGCCGCCGCGAAGATGGCGGCCGACCGTGGTGTCCGCGTCCACGTGATCGGGCTGGGCACCGTCGAAGGCGATGTCGCCGCGCCCGACGGCATGGCCATCTACATGAAGCTCGACGAGCCCACGCTGCGCGAAGTTGCGCGGATGACCGGCGGCGACTACCACCACGCCGGCACCGCCGAGGCTCTGCGCAGCGTCTACGAGAACCTGGGGTCGCGCGTGCAGGTGCTCACGCGCGAGACCGAGATCAGCGGACTTTTCGCGCTGGTCTCGGCGCTGGTGGCGATCACGGCCGCCGTCCTGTCGATGCTCTGGTTCGGGCGCATCGCCTGAGCGGCGGATCCGCTCGCAACGCTCAGCTCTGGCGGCCGGCTTCGAACAGGAACCAGGTGCGGCGCTCGGCTTCGTCGATCCACACCTCCAGCAGGCTGGCGGTCGCCACGTCGCCGTAGCGGTCGCACAGGGCGTGCGTCTCGCGCATGAAGGCGGCGACGCGCTGGTTGTCCTGGCTCAGCTCGGCCAGCATGTCCGCCGGCGTCACGAAGTCGGCGTCGTTGTCGCTCAGGCGCTGCAGGCGCACGGCGTGGCCGCTGGAACGCAGCGTGGTGCCGCCCAGCTTGCGCACGCGCTCGGCGATCGGGTCGACCGTGGCGAAGATCTGGTCGGACTGCTCGTCGAGCAGCAGGTGGTAGTCGCGGAACGACGGGCCCGACATGTGCCAGTGGAAGTTCTTGGTCTTGAAGTACAGCGCGAAGGTGTCGGCCAGCAGGGCGTTGAGTTCCGCGGAGATGTCGCGGGTAGCGTCCGTGCCCAGGGGCGTGGGCGTGGTCAGCGGTGCGAGGCGATGCTTCTTGGCGGCGGCGAGGTCGGTCATGGAGACTCCTGGGGTTAAATGCGGCGTGTTGGCGTCGGGGACCGCATCGGTGCGGGAGTGCCCCGGTGCAGAGCCTCCACTGTCGCAAGCCGCTGTTGCAGGGGCATTGCGCGCGCGCAAGCCTTTGCTTCAACTGAAATATGTCAGCACCCAACGGACACCGACCACTCGGCCGCGATGTCGGCCATCGCGTCCTGACCCAGCGTGGGCGCCAGCCGGCGGATGCTGCCCGGCGTGCGCGAGAAGCGGGTGGCGATGCCCAGCCCGGTGAGCGCGCCCTCGGTCGGGTGCTGATGCGACTGCACCATGCCGGCCTCGTGCAGGTGCGGGTCGGCCATCACGGCGTCCATCGACAGCACTTCCGAATGCGGGATGTCGGCCTCGGCCAGCAGCGCGAGCCACTGCGCGGTGCTGCGCTCGGCGACCAGGTCGGCGAGCATGCCGTAGAGCGTGTGGATGTTACGGCTGCGTTGCGCGGGCTCCATGTAGCGCGGGTCTTCCGCCACCTCCGGCCGGCCGGCCAGGCGGAAGAAGCGCTGCCATTGCGCCGTGGTGTAGGGCAGTAGCGCGATGAAGCCGTCCTGCGTGCGGTAGGGGCGGCGCGCGCTGGAGAGCAGGCGCTCGTAGCCCATCGGGCCTTCGGGCGGGTCGAAGGTGCGGCCGGCCAGGTGTTCCATCATCCCGAAGCCCACCAGCGTCTCGAACATCGGCACCTCGATGGCCTGGCCGAGGCCCGAGCGCTCGCGTTCGTACAGCGCCATCGCCACTGCCCAGGCGATGGTCAGGCCGGCGGTCTTGTCCGCGATGATGGTGTTGACGTAGGCCGGCTCGCCGGTCGTGGCGTTGGCCTGGATGGCGGCGATGCCGCTCATCGCCTGGATGATGTCGTCGAAGGCCGGCCGGCCCGCGTAGCGGCCCTGTTCCGAGAAGCCGTAGGCGCCGCAGTAGACGAGCCGCGGGTTGAGCGCGCGCAGCGCGGCGTCGTCCAGGCCCAGGCGTGCCATCGACTTGGGCCGCACGTTCGACACGAACACATCGGCGTCTTTCACCAGCGCGCGCAGGCTCGCCGCGTCGTCGGGCGACTTGAGGTCGAGCACCACGCTGCGCTTGTTGCGGTTGAAGTTGAGGAAGGGCGCGCCCATGCCCGCGTGGCGCGCCGGCCCGGCATGGCGGAAGACGTCGCCGTCGCGCGACTCGATCTTGACCACGTCGGCGCCCATGTCGCCCATGATCTGCGTGGCATACGGCCCCATTGCGACCGAGGTGAGGTCGATGACGCGAATGCCCTCGAGCGGCCCGCTCATGACGCGCTGCCTGCGGCCAGCACGCGCACCGCGCGCGCCACGCCGGGGCCGAAGGGAATGCCCTGCACCGTCATCGCGGCTTCGACGCCCGCGAGGCAGCCGAGCACCATCGGTGCGTTGAGGTCGCCCAGGTGGCCGATGCGGAAGAGGCGCCCGGCCAATGCGCCGAGCCCGCCGGCGATGCCGACGTGGAAGCGCTCGCGCGCCACGCGGCGCAGCGCTTCGGGGTCGATGCCTTCCGCGACCGCGATGGTGGTGACAGACACCGACCGCGCGGCGGGCACCTGCACGTGGAAGGACAGGGCGCCGCCTTCGCTCCAACCTTCGACCGCCGCATGCACCGCGTCGGCCAGCAGGCGGTGCCGCGCGATCACGGCGTCGAAGCCTTCGTGCGCCACCAGCGCGAGCGCGGCCTCGAGCCCGAACAGCATCGCCTGCGGCGGTGTGCCCGCGAACTTGCGGTAGTTCAGCTCGCTCTGTCGGCGCTGCCAGTCCCAGTAGTAGCGCGGCAGCGTGTTGGCACGCGCGACCTGCATCGCCTTGTCGTTCACCGCGACGAAGGACAGGCCGGGCGGCATCATCAGCGCCTTCTGCGACGCGCCGATGGCCACGTCGACGCCCAGCGCGTCCATCGCGAAAGGCGCTGCGCCGAGCGAGGCCACCACGTCGACCACGAACAGCGCCGGGTGGCCGGCCGCGTCGAGTGCCGCGCGGAAGGCAGCGAGGTCGCCGGTCACGCCGCTGGCCGTGTCGGTGTGCACGGCGAACAGCGCGACGATTTCACGCGCTTCATCGGCGCGCAGCGCTTCTTCCACCGCCTGCGCGCTCGCCGGGTGGCCTTCGACCCACGGCGTGCGCCGCACGCGCACGCCCAGCGCCTCGGCGTGCAGCGCCCAGGTCTCGGCGAACGGCCCGCTGCCCGCCATCAGCACGCAGGCGCCCGGCGCCGCGATGTTCGTGATGGCCGCTTCCCAGGCGCCGTGGCCGTTCGCCGCATACATGAACACGTCGTGCGCCGTGCCGAAGACCTGCTTCAGCCCGCTTTCGCAGCGCGCGATCAGCGAATCCAGCGCCGGGTCACCCAATTCCATGGGCTGCGTGCTCATCGCGTCGAGCACCGGTTTCGGCAGGTGGGTGGGGCCGGGCGCATGGAGGAAGGCGGCGCCGGGAACGCGGGGTGAAGAGGTCACGGTGGAAATCCTGGAAACGTGAAAAGTAGTGGCCCGCGAAAAAGCGCGCACGGAGTTTGCTTATGTAGATTGATTAGCAATCTTTAAGTATCGCAAAGTGATACATAAAAGGCATCTTGCACGTTTTGAAGGCGTTTGGACAGCAGGGTTAGTACGGGGCGCACCGGGATTGCCCCGCTGCACCGAATCGGCGAACATTATCTAAATACGATATTTAAGAATCGCAATGCAATACATTGAACATCGACAGGAAACGAAGGAATGAAGACACTGGATCCACAAGCGTACGAGTCGCTGGACGGCCTGGCCATGGCTGAGCTGTTGGCGCAAGGCAGGACCACCCCCGAGGCGCTCATGCGCTGCGCGATCGACGTCGCGCGCCAGCGCGCCGACCTCAATGCGCTGACCTACGAGCGCTTCGACGCCTCGATCGACCTCGCGCACGGCTGGCGGCAGCGCGGCGTGTTCGGCGGCATCCCGTTCCTTCTGAAGGATTCGGGCCTGGCGTCGACGCGCTTCCCGTCGAGCATCGGCTCGCGCCTGCTCGACGACACCACCTACACGGTCAATGCCACGCTGACCGAGCGCTTCGAAGCGGCCGGCCTGCTGGCCTTCGCGCGCAGCACCGTGTCGGAGCTGTGCATGGGCCCGTCGACCGAGGCCGTGCGCAACGGCGGCCCGACGCTCAATCCGTGGGACCGCAGCCGCTCGGTCGGCGGCTCCAGCGGCGGTGCGGCGGTGGCGATCGCCGCGGGCATCGTGCCGATCGCGCACGGCAGCGATGGGGGCGGCTCGATCCGCCTGCCGGCCGCCAGTTGCGGCGTGTACGGCCTGAAGCCCTCGCGCGGCCGCGTGCCGATGGGCCCGTTCCGCGGCGAAGGCTGGGGCGGCATGGCGGTCGACGGCGTGTTGAGCCGCACCGTGCGCGACACCGCCGCCGCGATGGACGCCATCAGCGGCTACGAACCCGGCGCCCCCTACGGCGCGCCGCCGAAGGAAGGCAGCTACCTCGAACTGGTCACGCGCGCACCGACGAAGCCGTTGCGCATCGGCGTGTGGCGCCACGCGTGGAACGACATCCCCATCGCGCCCGAATGCCTGACCGCGGTCGACCGCACGGTCGCGCTGTGCCGCGACATGGGCCACGAGATCGTCGAGGTGCCGCTGCCCGACATCGACTACGACGGCTTCATCCGCGCGCACGGCACCATGCTGGCGTCGAACATCGTGGTGGCGGTCGACAACCGCGTGAAGCTGCGCGGCCGGCCGCTCGGCGACGACGACATCGAGGAAGTCATCCGCGACGGCTATGCGGTGGGGCAGGGCCTCACGGCCGCGCAGTACGTCGAGTCGATCCAGCGGCTGCACGCCATCGGCCGCGCCTTCGACCATGCGATGCGCGACTGCGACCTGGTCGTCAGCACCACGCTCACGCAGCTGCCGATGCCGCTCGGCGAACTCGCGCTCAGGGGCGGCTTCTGGGACTTCCGCAAAAAGGTGTCGCGCTATGCGACCTTCCTGGCCGTCATCAATGCCTCGGGCCAGCCGGCTGCGACGCTGCCGATGAACTGGACCGACGCCGGCGTGCCGATCGGCACCCAGCTCATCGGCCGCTTCGGCCGCGAAGACCTGGTGCTGGCGCTGTCGGCGCAGCTCGAACAGGCCGCGCCGTGGGCGCATCGCCGTCCGGCCTTCGCCTGACCGCTTGACGCCTCCCTGTCCCTTTCATCCCACCCCTCCCCGAAGGAATCGTATGAAGAAGAACCTGCTCCTCGCTGCTGCCCTGTGCGCGGCCCTGGTCCTGCCCGCGCTGCCCACCGCCGCGCAGGCCCAGACCTCGGTCAAGGTCGTGATGCATGCGCCGCTGCGTGTGCTCGACCCCATCTTCACCAACGCCTACGTGACGCGCAACCACGGCTACTTGGTGTTCGACACGCTGTTCTCGCTCGACAACGAAGGCAAGCCGCAGCCGCAGATGGTCGACAGCTACAAGCTCTCGGCCGACAAGCTGACCTACACCTTCAAGCTGCGCAACGGCCTGAAGTTCCATGACGGCTCGCCCGTCACGTCGGACGACGTCATCGCGTCGATCACGCGATGGGCGGCGCGCGACGGGCTGGGAACCCGCCTCCTGGCCACGACGGAGAAGATGAGCGCGGTCGATGCCTCGACCTTCACGCTGCAGCTGAAGAAACCCTACGGCCTGGTGCTCGACTCGCTCGCCAAGCCCGGCTCGCCGGTGCCCTTCATCATGCCCAAGCGCCTGGCATCAACCTCGCCCAACGAGGCGATCACCGAGATGGTCGGCTCCGGACCGTACAAGTTCGTGCAGGGCGATTTCCAGCCGGGCGTGAAGGCGACGTACCTGAAGTTCGCCGACTACGTGCCGCGCAAGGAGCCGGCCGCCAACTTCTCCGGCGGCAAGGTCGTGACCATCGACCGCCTCGAAGTCGTGAACATCGCCGACGGCCAGACCGCGGTCAATGCGCTGCGCAACGGCGAGATCGACTTCATCGAGAACGTCGCGCCCGACCTGCTCGAACAGCTCGTCGGCGCGAAGAACGTCAAGGCCGAGCCCAAGAGCCGCGAGACCAACATGTACACGCTGCGCATGAACTGGCTGCAGCCGCCGTTCGACAATGTGAAGGTGCGCCGCGCCGCCATGGCCGCGCTGTATCAGCTCGATTACCTCGACGCCTCCATCGGCGACCCCAAGCGCTACCGCGTCTGCGGCGCGGTGCTCAGCTGCGGCTCGCCCTACAAGACGGACGACGGCGCCCCGCAGGTCCACAAGCCCGACCTGGCCAAGGCCAGGCAGATGCTCAAGGACAGCGGCTACAAGGGCGAGAAGGTCGTGGTGCTGCATTCCACCGACGTGCGCAGCCTGGTCAACATCGCACCCATCACGGCGCAGGCGCTGCGCAGCATCGGCATGAACGTCGACATGCAGGCGATGGACTTCACCACGCTGCTGGCCCGCCGCACCAAGAAGGACCCGGTCGACAAGGGCGGCTGGAGCATCTTCCAGTCGAGTTTGGCGACGGTCGACCTGATCAACCCGGTGGCCAACCCCAACCTCGACGGCCGCGGCGAGATCGGCTACGCCGGCTGGACCAAGGACGACACGATGGAAGCCCTGCGCGACCAGTTCGCCACCGAGACCGAGCCGGCCAAGCGGGCCGACATCGCCAAGGCGATCCAGAAGCGTTCGTACGAGGAGGTGATGTACGTGCCGCTCGGTGAAGTCATCGAATACAAGGCCTACACGCCGAAGATCGGCAAGCTGGTCGACGCGCAGCTGCCGCTGTTCTGGTCGAGCAAGTGACGCGCGAAGCCTTCTCGACAAGGAGAGCCCCGTGCTGAGCCTCGTCCTCAAACGGCTGGTGGCGGCCATCCCGGTGGTGCTCATCGTGGCCACCGTGGTGTTCCTGCTGCTACGCATGGCCCCTGGCGACCCGGCGCGCGTCATTGCGGGCGACATGGCGAGCGAAGAGACCATCGCGCAGATCCGCACCAACCTCGGGCTCGACCGACCGCTGCCCGTGCAATACGGCATCGCGATGGGTTCGCTGGTCAAGGGTGACCTCGGCACGTCGATCGTGTCGAAGCAGCCGGTGGCCTCGCTGATCGCCGCGCGCATCGGCCCGACCGCCGCGCTCGCGCTCACGTCGCTGCTGCTCACCGTGCTGATCGCCATCCCGCTGGGCGTGCTGTCGGCCTGGTGGCACCGACGCACCTTCGACCGCCTGACGATGGCGCTGACGGTGCTGGCCTTCTCGGTGCCGGCCTTCGTGGTCGGCTACGTGCTCATCCTGCTGTTCTCGGTCACGCTCAACTGGTTTCCGGTGCAGGGCTACGCGCCGCTGGCCGACGGCGTGGGGCGCTTCCTGTACCAGCTGGTGCTGCCGAGCCTGACGCTGGCGACCGTGTTCGTTGCGCTCATCACGCGCATCACGCGCGCCAGCATGCTCGACGTGCTGGGCGAGGACTTCGTGCGCACCGCGCGCGCCAAGGGCGCCCCCGAGCGCTACGTGCTGTTCCGCCATGCGCTGCGCAATGCGGCAGCGCCGATCGTCACCGTGGTCGGCGTGGCCATCACCACGCTCATCAGCGGCGTGGTCGTGACCGAGACCATCTTCAACATCCCCGGCGTCGGCAGCCTGATCGTCGACGCGGTGCTGGCGCGCGACTACCCGGTGGTGCAGGGGACGATTCTTTTCTTCTCGTTCATCTACGTGTTCGTGAACCTGGCGATCGACCTGATTTACGTGCTGCTCGATCCGCGCATTCGCTACTGAAATGTCATGACCATGACCGTTGCCCTCTCTCCGCCACCCCGCTCGCGTCTGCGTGCCGCCGCCCGCGTGGTGTTGCACGACCGCGTGATGCTGTGGTCGCTGCTTCTCCTGCTGCTGCTCATCGCCGTGTCGGTGTTCGCGCCGCTGCTCACCGCGAACGACCCGGCCATCTTGTCGCCGCGCGACCGCCTCAAGGGTGTGTCGGCCGCGCACTGGCTGGGCACCGATTCGCTCGGGCGCGACCTGTTCGCGCGCATCATCTACGGCGGTCGCCTGTCGATCACGCTGGCCGTGCTGGTGAGCGTGAGCTCGGTGATCGTCGGCCTGCTCTTCGGCCTCGTGGCTGGCTTCTTCCGCCGGCTCGACGCGCCGATCATGCGGCTGATGGACGGCATCATGGCCATCCCCGGCCTGCTGCTGGCCATCGCGATGGTGGCGCTCGGCGGCGCGCAGATCTCGACCATGGTGCTGGCCATCGCCATCCCCGAGGTGCCGCGCATCGCGCGTCTGGTGCGCAGTGTGGTGCTGTCGGTGCGCGAGGAGCCGTATGTCGAAGCGTCGTTCGGCATGGGGTCGTCGACGCTGCGCGTGCTGGTGTGGCACATCCTGCCAAGCACCATCAACCCGCTGGTGGTGCAGGCGACCTTCGTCTGCGCCGCGGCCATCCTCACCGAAGCCGTGCTGGGCTTTCTCGGCCTGGGCTTTCCGCCCGAGGTGCCGAGCCTGGGCAGCATCATTGCCGAGGGGCGGCCGTACTTCCAGCGCGCGCCGTGGATCATCCTTTTCCCCGGCACTTTCCTGGCACTCTTGATCCTGGCCATCAACATGTTCGGCGACGCGCTGCGCGACCGGCTCGACCCGCGCCTGGCGCGCAAGGGCAGGAACTGAGATGACCACTTCTACCACCCCCATCCTCGAAGTCCGCCACCTCCACGTGCGCCTGCCGGGCACCAGCGACCGCACCTACGCCGCGCAGGACATCAGCCTGACCGTCGCACCGAAGGAGATCGTCTGCATCGTCGGCGAATCCGGCTCGGGCAAGTCGGTCACGGCCGGTGCCGTCATGGGCCTGCTGCCCCCCGGCGTGCTCACGCTGGAGAGCGGGCAGATCCTGCTCGAGGGCCGGGACATCACGCACAGCACGCGCGGCCAGCTGCGCGCCTTGCGCGGCGACCGCATGGCGATGATCTTCCAGGAGCCGATGACCGCGCTGAACCCGCTGATGCGCGTGGGCGACCAGATCGCCGAGGTCTTCGAGTTCCATCAGCCCTCGCTCAACGCGGCGCAGGTGGCCGAGCGCGTGCTGGCGCTGCTGGTCGACGTGAAGCTGCCGTCGCCCGAGACGCTGCGCAGTGCCTTCCCGCACCAGCTCTCCGGCGGGCAGCGGCAGCGCGTGATGATCGCGATGGCGCTGGCGATGAAGCCGGCGCTGATCATCGCGGACGAGCCCACCACCGCGCTTGACGTCACCTCGCAGGCGCAGGTGCTGCGCCTGCTGAACGAGCTGCGCGACAAGCACGACAACGGGGTGCTCTTCATCACGCACGACTTCGACGTGGTGGCCGAGATCGCCGACCGCGTGATCGTCATGCAGCACGGGCGCATCGTCGAGAGCGGCAGCGCCGCCGAGGTGCTGCGCAACCCGCAGCAGCCCTACACGAAGAAGCTGCTGGCAGCGGTGCCGCGCGGCGACTTCGGCGCCCGGCCGCAGGACGGCACGACCGACACCGTGCTGTCGGTCAAGGACCTGCGCGTGCGCTACGAGACGGCCAGCTTCTTCGCCTCGCGCCGCCGCGTGGTGAATGCGCTGGGCGGCGTGACGCTGTCGCTGGCGCGCGGCGAAACGCTGGGCATCGTCGGCGAGTCGGGCTCCGGCAAGACCACGCTGGGCCGCTGCCTGGCGCACATGGCGGCACCGACCTCGGGCCAGATCCTGCTCGACGGCATCGACGTGACGCACCTCAATCGCTCGCAATGGCGTGCCCACTGCAAGCGCGTGCAGATGATCTTCCAGGACCCGTACCGCTCCTTCAATCCGCGCATGAAGATCGGCGGTTCGCTGGCCGAAGGGCCGATGAACTACGGCGAGTCGCGCGAAGCCGTGCAGGCACGCATGCTGCGCATGCTGGCGCTGGTGCAGCTGGACGCGAGCGCGCTGGATCGTTTTCCGCACGAGTTCTCCGGCGGCCAGCGGCAGCGCCTGTCGATCGCCCGCGCGCTGATGATGGAACCCGAGGTGCTCATCGCCGACGAGGCGGTGTCTGCCCTCGACGTGTCGGTGCAGGCGCAGATCCTCGACCTGCTCGAGGAGATCCGCGAACGCCTCGGGCTGAGCATCATCTTCATCACGCACGACCTGCGCGTCGCGGCACGGCTGTGCCACCGCATCGCGGTGATGCAGCAGGGTGTGGTGGTCGAGCTGGGCTCCGCACGCGCGGTGTTCGAGCAACCGATGGCCGGCTACACCCGTGAGCTGCTCGCCGCCATTCCCGGCAAGAAGGCCCACGCCGAGGCACTGGAGGCCGCGGCATGACGCGCGTCGCCCTCATCAGCCAGTCGGCCAACCTGGCGTACTTCGGCCCGCTGCTGCAGGCCGCCGCGCCCGAGCTCGAGGTCGTGGTCTGGCCCGACCCGGCCTTCCGCGAAGCCGAGGTCGCGATGTGCTGGAACGCGCCGCCCGGCGTGTACACCGAGATGCCGAAGCTGCAGCTGGTGCACAGCATCGCGGCCGGCGTCGACAACGTGGTCGCGGGGCAGGACCTGCGGGGCCTGCCGGTGTGCCGCGTGGTCGACCCCCAGCTGGCCGAAGGCATGGTGCAGTACGTGCTGTGGTCGGTGCTGTACTTCCACCGCAGCCTCGACGTCGCCTTTGCCAACCAGCGCAGGGCGGTGTGGAAGCGGCCGGTGCAGACGCCGGCCTTGCAGTGCCGCGTCGGCGTGATGGGCCTGGGCAAGCTCGGCGGTGCCATCGTGCGGCAACTCGTCGCGCTGGGCTACACGGTCAACGGCTGGTCGCGCAGCGCGCATGCCATCGACGGCATGGCGATGTTCACCGGGCCGGAGGCGTTCGATGCCTTCCTCGCCGAGACCGATGTGCTGATCTGCGTGCTGCCGCTGACCGACGCCACGCGCGGCATCCTCGGTCGGCGCACCTTCGACAGGCTGCCGCGCGGCGCCGCCATCGTGAACTGCGGCCGCGGCGAACACCTGGTCGCGAACGACCTGCTGGGCGCGCTCGACAGCGGCCAGCTGCGCGGCGCCGTGCTCGACGTGTTCGCGCAGGAGCCGCTGCCGGCCGATGACCCGCTGTGGCGCGCGCCCGGCGTGGTCGTCACGCCCCACATGGCGACCATGGCGTCGTCGGCCGTGGTGGCCGAGCAGGTCGCGCACAACGTGCGCCGGCTGGTCGCCGGCGAGCCGCTCGCCAACGTAGTCGACATGGGCCGCGGCTACTGATGCTTCCCTCGTACCGATTCTTCCCTGGAGACCCCATGCGTTCCGCAGACCCCGCCATTTCCGTTCCCATCCCGACCCGCTCTAAGCTGGACCCGCAGGTCGAGCAGTTCGTCCGCGCCATGGACGCCGACGCCAGCCGCTTCGGCCGGCGCGAAACGGTGTCGATCGCCGAGGCGCGCGACATCGCCGAGACGGTGCGCCGCCGCTGGGTCGAGGGCGGCCCGGTGATGGCCAATAGCGTCGAGCACACGGTGCCCACGCGCCACGGCGAGGTGCTGATCCGCGCGCACTACCCGCAGGTGCGTGCGCTGCCCGGCGTCTTCGTCTACCTGCATGGCGGCGGCTTCGTGCTGGGCAGCCTGGACACGCACGACCGCGTGATGCGCGAATATGCGCAGCGCGCCGGCATCGTCGTCATCGGCGTGCACTACACCCGCGCACCCGAGGCCAAGTTCCCGCGGCCGATGCAGGAGTGCGCCGACGTGCTGCGCTGGGTGTCCGCCCACGGCGAACTGCTGGCCGTCGACACGTCGCAGCTCTTCGTCGGCGGCGATTCGGCCGGCGCCATCTTCTCGATGGGTGCGAGCCTGGAGATGCGCGACCGCGGCGAAGCGCTGCTCAAGGGCATCGTGCTGAACTACGGCAGCATGAGCAGCAACCTGTGCCGCAACTCGGTCATCCAGTACGGTGGCGGTGACTACGGCCTGTCGCTGATGAGCATGGTGTGGTTCCGCGCCATGCACTTCACCAGCGGCGCCGACTTCACCGACCCGCGCATCGACATCCTGCGCGCCGACCTGCGCGGCCTACCGCCGACCTGGATGGTGGTGGCCGAGTGCGACCCGGTACACGACGACATGATCGAGCTCGACCGCCTGATGCGCGAGGCCGGCAACGACGTGCGGAAGAAGGTCTACCCCGGCGCGGCCCACAGCTTTCTCGAGGCGGTGTCGATCTCCGACCTGGCGGTGGAGGCCTTCGAGGACACCGCGCGCTGGCTGCGCGAGAAGTCGGCCGCCTGAGGCCCGGGGATCCGCCATGTACCAACAACCGGCCTACGCCGAATCCGACATCGCCGCACTGCATGCCGGCATGCACGCGTGGAGCTTCGCCACGCTGGTCACCCACGGCCGCAGCGGCCTCCAGTCGACGCCGCTGCCCTTCCTGTTCGATGCCGACCGGGGGCCGCAGGGCACGCTGGTCACGCACCTCGCGCGCCACAACCCGGTCTACGCCGACCTGCGCGAGGCCAACGAGGTGCTGGTGATCTTCCAGGGGCCGCACGCCTTCGTCTCGCCGAGCTGGTACGAGAACCAGATGACCTTTCCGACCTGGAACTACACGCTCATCCACGCGCGCGGCAAGCCGGTGCTCGACGAGTCGGAAGCGGCAGTGATGCGCACGCTGCGCCGCACCGTCGCGCGCTACGACACGCCGCTGGGCGGTGCGTGGAATTTCGAAGCGATCCCGATGTCGCATACCGGATCGCGCCTGAAGGTCATCGGCGTGCTGGAGATCCCGATCACGACGCTGTCGGGGAAGATGAAGCTGAACCAGGACAAGTCGGTCGAAGACCGGCGCGGCGTCGTGGCGGCGCTCGAGGCGCTGGGCGAGCCCGACGGCCTGGCCGTGGCACGGCTCATCCGCGCGCAGCCCGACATGCACGACGCCTTTCCTTCCCAACCCATCGCGAGCCCGCCATGAACCTTGCCGACCTTCCGCTTTCTCATGCTGCCGACGCCAGCGCCGCTCCGGCCGAGCCCACCGAGGCGCAGGTGCGCCACGACCTCGCCGCGCTCTACCGCCTGATCGCGCACTTCAAGATGACCGACCTGATCGACACGCACATCAGCGCGCGCGTGCCGGGGCCGGAACACCACTTCCTCATCAACCGCTACGGCGTGCTGTTCCACGAGATGCGGCCCGAAGACCTGGTGAAGATCGACACCGACGGCAACCCGGTCGACCCCGGCGACGCCGACGCCAACCGCGTGAACGCGGCCGGCTTCACGATCCACTCGGCCATCCACATGGCCCGGCATGACCTCAGCTGCGTGATCCACACGCACACGGCCGACGGCATGGCGGTGGCCTGCCGCAAGAAGGGGCTGCTGCCCATCACGCAGCATGCGCTGCGCTTCTACGACCGGCTGGGCTACCACGACTACGAAGGCATCGCGCTCGACCTGGCCGAGCGCGAGCGGCTGGTGGCCGACATGGGCACCCACAAGGCGATGATCCTGCGCAACCACGGCCTGCTGGCCGCGGGCCGCACCATCCCCGAAGCCTTCGTGAACATCTACTTCCTCGAGCGCGCCTGCCAGGCGCAGGTCAAGGCGACGATGGGCGGCGACGAGCTGGTCTACCCGTCGGCCGAGGTGTGCGAGCGCACGGCGCGGCAGTTCGAGCGGCCGACCGCGATGGCGTACTGCGAGCGCGTGTGGAAGGCGGCGCTGCGGCTGCTGTAAACCGATCAGGCGCCGATCAGGACAGCCCGGGCTTGCCGCTCAGCGCCCGGGTCGCGCCGATCAGCATCGGCGAGAAGCGCTTGGCGAATTCTTCGACCGTCCAGTCGGCGAGCGAGCCGGAGATGTCGATCGCCGCGATGGGTTGGCCTTCGTGGTCGAGCACCGCGCTGGCCAGGTTGATCTCGCCCAGCATGCTTTCTTCGGAGGCCAGCGCGTAGCCGTCCGCCCCGGCCTGTGCCACCAGTTCGCGGATGCGGGCCGGATCGGTCACGGTGCGCGAGGTGAGCGGCGTGGCGGTCGAGCGAGCGATGATGTCGTCGACCGCCTCCGCTGGCAGGTGCGACATCACGGCACGGCCGCTGGCCGTGTGGATGGTCGCCAGGCGCCGGCCGATCAGCGTCGTGGTGTAGGTCTGGCGCTTGGTCTGGCGGCGCAGCGCGAAGATGATGGTGAGGTCGTCGAACAGGCTCAGCTCGACGCGTTCGCCCGATTCCTTCTGCACGTCGACGATCAGCGGCGTGGCGCGCTCCAGCAGCGGCACGCTGCGCAGGTAGTCGAAGGTGCGCTCCAGGATCTTCTTGCCGAGCACGAAGCCGCGGCCGTTCACGCCGCGTTCCAGGTAGCCCAGGGACACCAGCGTGTACGCCATGCGCTGCGCAGCGCTGCGGTCCATGTCGCAGAAGGTGGCAATGTCGTTGAGGCTCAGCGGCGACGGATGGTCCGCGAAGCACTCGAGCACGCGCATGCCCTTGGCCAGCGATTGGATGTAGAGCGTGTCGGTGCGGGGAGCGGTTGTCATCGTGGGGGTGGGCAGCGCGACCCCAGCGGCCGCAGCGCCTGAGGATAACGCGCAAATGTATTGCGATGCGCCCACGGTCGATCGAATGTCGATCTTGTGAGGAAGGTGTATGGCGATGCAGGATGGGACTGTCGCCGGGCGTTTCGCTTGGCCTACGCCTGACAGACCGTCGACGGCCGAACCTGCTCGACGAGACGACCCAAGGAGCACGATCCAATGTCCGATGCACGCCGACCCGCGGCCGACTTGGCCGCCCATGCCAGGACGCCTTTTCCCGGCGCCTCTGCCGCCTACGACGCCGCCCGCCAGGCGCTGCTCGCCGAGGAGATCGAGTTTCGACGGCATGCCACTCGTCTGGTCGCGCAGCGCCAGGCGCTGCCGCCCGGCCCCGTCATCGAGAAGAACTACCGCTTCAAGGACGAGCAGGCCTTCGAGGTCGGGCTGCGCGATCTGTTCGGCGACAAGGACACGCTGGTCACCTACTTCTGGATGTATGGCCCGCAGCGTGAGCGGCCCTGCCCGATGTGCACCAACTGGCTCGGCGCGGTGAACGGCAACGCCGCCGACATCAAGCAGCGCGTGGCGCTCAAGATCCTCGGGCGCTCGCCGGTCGAACGGCAATACGCCTTCGCGCAGGAGCGTGGTTGGCGCGACCTGAATTTCGTGCAGACGGTCGGCGACGACTGGGCGAAGGACCTGGGCGTGCTCATGCCCGACGGCAGTGAATACCCCGCGCTCACCGTGTTCCGCCGCGATGGCGACACGGTGCGGCTGTTCTGGGCCAGCGAGATGACCGGCGAAATGGCCGACCCCGGCCAGGACCCGCGCGATTCGCCGGACATCGCGTCGCTCTGGTCCATCCTCGATCTCACGCCCGACGGTCGGGGCACCGACTGGTACCCGAAGCTCAACTACTGACGGACCGTGCCGGTCAGTCCCAGGCCGGTGCCAGGCCTTCGGGGCTGGTGAGGCGTTCGTTGCGGTCGAGTGTGGCGATCTGCGCCATGTCGGCATCGCTCAATGTGAGTTGCTGCGCCAGCAGATTGCTCGCCAGGTTCTCGCGCTTCGTCGACGACGGGATCACCGCGTAGCCCAGCTGCATGGCCCAGGCCAGCACCACCTGCGCCGGCGTCGCGCGGTGCGCTGTCGCGATGGCCTCGATCACCGGATCCTTCAGCGCCTTGCCGTAGGCCAGCGTCATGTACGAGGTGATGTGGATGCCCTGGCTCTTCGCGAAATCGACGACCTTGCGGTTCTGCAGGAAGGGCGACAGCTCGATCTGGTTCGTCGCGATATTCTCCGCGCCCACCGCTGCGATGGCCTCCTTCATCAGCGCGATGTTGAAGTTGGAGATGCCGATGCGCTTCGTCAGTCCCTGCGCCTTGGCGTCCATCAGTGCACCCATGAACTCGGCGACGGGCACCTCGTTCTTGGGCGAGGGCCAGTGGATCAGCGTCAGGTCGACGTGCGTCGTGCGCAGCTTCGAGAGGCTCTCCTTCAGGCTGGGCAGCAGCTTGTCCTTGGCGTAGTTGGCGGTCCAGATCTTGGTGGTGATGAAGATGTCGTCGCGCGGCACGCCGCTGTCGGCGATCGCCTGGCCGACCTCGGCTTCGTTGCCGTAGATCTGCGCCGTGTCGACAAGCCGGTAGCCGAGTTCGAGGCCTGTCTTGACCGAGTCGATGACGACCTGGTCCTTCAGGCGGAAGGTGCCGAGGCCGAAGGCG
Organism: Variovorax sp. J2L1-78; assembly: GCF_030317205.1. Classification (NCBI taxonomy): domain Bacteria; kingdom Pseudomonadati; phylum Pseudomonadota; class Betaproteobacteria; order Burkholderiales; family Comamonadaceae; genus Variovorax; species Variovorax arabinosiphilus. The sequence goes on from NZ_JASZYB010000003.1 coordinate 684,600, forward strand.
GGAATGGTGTTCGTGTTCATGGGGTTCCTTGTCGATGAAATGGGAGGATGGGTCGGTTGAAAACGGGCGTCAATGGCCGACTGGCACGGGGCCGCTCGAACGCACCGGGATTCCGCTGCGGCGGTCCAGCACGCCACTCCACTGCGTGATGCCCAGCGAAACCAGCACCACCAGGGCGCCGATCCACGGCGTGTGCATCAGCCCCAGGTGCGTGACGATCAGGCCGCCGGCCCAGGCCGCGCCGGCGATGCCGAGGTTGAAGGCCGCGATGTTCAGGCCCGAGGCCACGTCGACCGCCTGCGGCGTGAAGCGCTCCGCCTGCTTCACCACGTAGACCTGCAGGCCCGGCACGTTGCCGAAGGCGACGGCGCCCCAGGCCAGCACGGTGGCCAGCGCCAGCCACTTGTGCGGCGCGGTGAACTGGAAGACGAGCAGCACGGCGGCCAGCAGCGCGAAGATGATCTTCAACGCCGGGATCGGGCCCAACCGGTCGGCCAGCTTGCCGCCCCAGATGTTGCCCACGGCCACCGACACGCCGTACACCAGCATCACCCAGCCGACCGCGCCGGCGCTGAAGCCCGCCACGTCGGTGAGGATCGGCGCGAGGAAGGTGAAGGGAATGAACGAGCCGCCGTAGCCGATGGCGGTCTTGGCGTACACCAGCAAGAGGCGCGGTTCGGCCAGCACCCTGGCCTGCTGCACCAGCGAGGCCGGCGCGCTGTGGCGGATGTCGTTCGGCACGAAGATCCAGCTGCCGATGAAGGCGATCACGCCCAGCCCCGAGACGGCGAGGAAAGTCTCGCGCCAGCCGAAGTGCTGGCCGATGAAGGTGCCCAGCGGCACGCCCGTGACCAGCGCCACCGTGAGCCCGGTGAACATGATCGCGATGGCGCTCGCCGCCTTCTCCCTGGGCACCAGGCCGGTGGCGATGGTCGAGCCGATCGAGAAGAACACACCGTGCGCCAGGCCGGTGAGGATGCGCGCCGCCACCAGCGTTTCGTAGCTGGGCGCCTGCCAGGCCAGCAGGTTGCCGGCGGTGAAGAGCGCCATCAGGCCGAGCAGCAGCGCCTTGCGCGGCACCTTGCCGGTCAGCGCGGTGAGCACCGGCGCGCCGACGGCGACACCGAGCGCATACAGGCTGACCAGCAGGCCGGCCGAAGGCAGACCGATGCCGAGGTCGGCCGCCACGGTGGGCAGCAGGCCGACGATCACGAACTCGGTCGTGCCGATGGCGAAGGCGCTGAGGGTCAGCGCCAGAAGGGCAATGGGCATGGAAGCACTCCGTTGAAGAATTGCGACGGAGTGTCGGCCGATCGTCCTTGCAGAAAAACCCGCTATTCAGCCAAAGACTGTTGATGAAAGATCAAGAGTCAGGTGGGCGCGTGCCGAACCACTGCTTCAGGAACTGGACGCACGCGACCACCTTGCGCGGCGCCAGCCGGCGATCCGGATAGACCGCGTAGAGCCGCAGCGGCGGCCGTTTTGTCTCCGGGAACAGCTCCACCAGCGCGCCGGCACCGAACTCCGGCTGGGCGACGAAATCGGGCAGCACCGCGATGCCCAGGTCGGCCAGCACCAGCCGCTTGAGAAAGGGCGTGCTGTTGGCGCGCATGGCGGGCGTGACGGACACGTGCGTCTGCCCGGCGTGATGCAGCGGCCATCGCGCCCCGGCGGTAGCATAGGCATAGGAGAAGCAGGCATGGGCGCCCAGTTCATTGGGTGAGCCGGGGCGGCCGTGCCGGGCGATGTAGCCCGGCGAGGCACAGACGTGCAAGGCGAATTCGGCGATGCGTTGGGCGGTGTAGCTGGAGTCCTTCGGGTCGGTCGTTGCGCGCAGGCCCAGGTCGAAGCCTTCCTGCAACAGGTCGACATGCCGGTCGCCGAATTCGACGTCCAGCTCGACCCGCGGGTGCGCCGCGGCGAAGGCCGCCAGCGCCTCGCCCAGGTCGGCCAGACCCAGTGCCATCGGCGCGTTCAGCCGCAACCGGCCGGAGGCCGCACCGGCCGCGCCGGCGGCCTCGGCATCCGCGTCTTCCATCGCGCGCAGCACCGCGGCGGCGCGTGCGGCATAGCCCGCGCCGACCTCCGTCAGCGACACGCGGCGCGTGGTCCGGTGGAGCAGCTTCGCGCCCAGCGACTGCTCCAGTTCGGCGATCGCCTTGCTCGCGGCCGACGCCGAAATCTCCAGCTCTGCGGCCGTGGCGGAAAAGCTCTGCAGCTGCGCGAGGCGGGTGAAAAGTCGCAGGGTGCTCAGTCGATCCATCGCGTGATTCTTTCCTTGGCGTGGATTGTCCCTGCACGAGCGGCCCATTTATCCGCGGGGCTTGCGGCCCTAACTTCGCTCCTCGATTCACCACGCCTCAACGGACATTCCATGGATCTGCAACTCACAGGCAAGACCGCCCTCGTCACCGGCGCCACCGCCGGCATCGGCCTGGCCATCGCACGCACGCTGGCACGCGAAGGCGTGGCCGTCACCCTCGTCGGCCGCAGCGGCGACAAGCTCGCGGCGGCGCGCGATGCCATCATGGCGGCGGTTCCACGCGCCGAACTGACGCTGATCACGGCCGACGTCGGCACCGCCGTCGGCGTCGCCGCGCTGGCCCAGGCGCAGCCGCACGTCGACATCCTGGTCAACAACCTCGGCTTCTACGAGGCCAAGCCCTTCGCCGAGATCAGCGACGAGGACTGGCTGCGCATGCTCGACGTCAACGTGATGTCGGGTGTGCGCCTGTCGCGCCACTACTTCCCGCGCATGCTGCAGCGCAATTGGGGCCGCGTGATCTTCATGTCGAGCGAGGTCGGCGCCTTCACGCCGCCGGACATGGTGCATTACGGCGTCAGCAAGTCGGCGCAGTTGGCCGTCTCGCGCGGCATGGCCGAGCTCACCCAGGGCACTGGCGTCACGGTCAACAGCGTGCTGCCCTCGGCCACCCGTTCGGACGGCATCGTCGCTTACCTGCGGCAGACGGCGCCGCGCCCTGGCATGAGCGACGCGGAGATCGAGGCGAACTTCTTCGCCACCTACCGGCCCAGTTCGCTGATCGCCCGAATGATCGAACCGGAGGAAGTCGCCGCGATGGTGGCGTTGCTCGCCAGCCCGCTGGGTGCGGCCTCCAACGGCGCAGCGGTGCGTGTCGAAGGCGGGACCTTCCGCTCGATTCTGTGAGCGCCCCCCACCCTTCACGCGACGCGACCATGACCCGACGACACGCCCTTTCCCGACGCCTCGCCGCCGTGCTGATCCTGGCCACGCCGGCCCTCGCCTGGGCCGACACCGGCCTCGAGCGCTGGCGCAGTTACACCGGCGTCAGCTGGAGCGCCCCCGCGGCCGACGGCACCGATCCGAAGCCCTTCGCCCACTCGGTCGGCGCACCCATCGCCGGCTTGCACTTCGACGCGCGCGGCACGGCCTACGTCAGCACGCCCCGGCTGGTGTCGACCGCCGCACCCGCCACGCTGAGCCGGCTCGACACCGCGGCGCGCACCGGGCCGGCACGGCTCACGGCTTTTCCCTCGACTGCGGCCAACGCCACCGATGCGGCGCCGGCGGAACATCTGCGCAACGTGCTGGGTTTTCACGTGGACCGCAAGAACGGCTGGCTCTGGGCGCTCGACCTGGGCTTCGTCGCCGGCGAAGCCGAATCGCCGCCCGGCGCACAGAAGCTGCTGGTGATCGACCTGGCCTCGGGCCGCACCGTGAAGCGCATCGCGCTCGACGGCGTGGCCGACCGGAAGGGCAGCTTCCTCAACGACGTGGCCGTCGACGAGACACGCCGCGTGGCCTACATCGCCGACAGCGGCTTGCGCAGCGCCCCGGCCAACCAGGTGGGCCTGATCGTCGCGGACTTCGCGTCGGGCACGGCGCGGCGGGTGCTCGACCGGCATGCGGCGCTGCAGGTGGAGCCAGGTGTGAAGACCATGTCGCATGGCGGCGAGGTCTGGCCGGGCAATCCGCTGCTGCTGGGCATCAACGGCGTGGCGCTGTCGCCCGACGCCGGCACGCTGTACTGGACGGTGACGACCGGCACGCGCCTGCGCAGCCTGCCTACCGCGCTGCTGCGCGATCGGCGCAACGACGACGCCCGGCTGGCCGCTGCCATCCGCGACCTGGGCATGGTCGGCGGCAACACCGACGGCATCGTGACCGATGCGACGGGCTCGCTCTACATCACCGACGTGACGCGCAACGGCATCGTGCGCTACACGCCGCGTGATCAGGCCATGACCCTGCTGGCGCAGGACGAGCGCGTGTATTGGCCCGACACGGCGGCCATCGGCCCGGGCGGCGACCTGTTCTTCACGGCCAGCGCGCTCAATCAGCATTTCGCCGGCGCGGTGAAGGCGGGTGAGGAGCGCTACGACATCTGGCGGCTGCCGCTCCACGCCGAACCTTGAGGTCTCCTGGTGGCGGCTGCGCCAGAATCCGCCTTCCATGAAGACCACCCTCGAAGAACTGCAGGCGTTCACCGCCGTGGCCGGTGCCGGCTCGATCACGGCGGCCGCCGAGCAGCTGGGCCAGACGGTGTCGGGCGTGAGCCGTGCGCTGGGTCGGCTCGAGAAGAAGCTCGACACCACGCTGCTGCGCCGCACGACGCGCCGCATCGCGCTCACGGAAGAGGGCGCGGCCTTCCTGGCCCATGCACGCGCCATCCTCGCGTCGATCGACGAGGCCGAGGAACTGATGGCCGCGCGCCGCCAGAAGCCCGCCGGCCGGTTGCGCGTGAACGCGGCGACGCCCTTTATGCTGCACGCCGTCGTGCCGCTGGTGCCGGAATTCCGCCGCGCCTACCCGCAGATCACGCTGGAGCTCGACACCGACGAGCTCAACATCGACCTGCTGGAGCGGCGCACCGACATCGCGATCCGCATCGGCGCGCTGCGCGATTCCACCTTGCACGCGCGCCCGCTGGGCACCAGCCGCATCCGCGTGCTGGCGAGCCCGGCCTACCTGGCTGCGCAGGGCCGGCCGAAAACCGTGGCGGCCCTGGCCAGGCACACGCTGCTTGGCTTCACGCAACCGGAGTCGCTCAACCGCTGGCCGCTGCGCGGGGCGCACGGCGACGAATGGCAGATCGCGCCGGACCTCACGGCGTCGAGCGGCGAGACGTTACGTCAGCTGGCGCTGCAGGGCGCGGGCATCGTCTGCCTGTCGGACTTCATGACCGCCGGCGACCGCACGCGCGGCGATCTGGTGCAACTGCTGGCCAAGGACACGGTGGACGTGCGGCAGCCGCTCAACGCGGTGTACTACCGCAACACGCAGTTGGCGGCGCGCATCGCGTGCTTCCTGGACTTCCTGGCCGCACGGCTCGGTCATTGAGCCAGCGGGTCAGGCCTTGCTTTTCTTGTGGGGGCCGAGTTCGCCGCTCGCCGTCATGCGTTCGGCGCGGTCCAACGCGGCTTCCAGCACCTCGATGGTGTTGGTGCCGCTGCGCAAGCGCCGCGATTCGTGGCGCATCAGCTCGGCCGTTTCTTCGCCCGCGAGTTGCTGCAGCTGCGACATCAACTCCCGCCGACGGCGCACCAGCGCGACCACCGGCGTTTCACGCGGTTGACGCAGGCGCAGCACGAGCACCGCGACGAACAGCACGCCCAGGGCCATGGCGATCCATGCCCAAGCCGGAAACCACGGTAGCCAATCTGCCAAATCGATGCCCTCGTTGTACGCCGCCCAGTCGTCGGGCGGCGACACCACTCTAGGGTGGGAGGGCGAGCGCGCGAGTCGGGCATTCGGATGAAAGAGCATCGGCGTTGTCCGACGCGCCGCCCCGACCCGCCCATGGGGGCGGCGCGCGACCGATAATCCGCCGATGCGAATTCGCTTTACCAAGATGCAGGGTGCCGGCAACGACTTCGTCGTGCTCGACGAGACCGGTGCGCCGCTGGGCCTGTCGGCCGCGCAGTACCAGTTCCTGGCCGACCGTCATTTCGGCGTCGGTGCCGACCAGATCCTGTCCGTGCGGCCGTCACCAGCCGCGGGCATCGACTTCCAGTATGTGATCCACAACGCCGACGGCGGCGAGGTGGAGCAGTGCGGCAACGGCGCGCGCTGCTTCCTGCGCTTCGTGCGCGAGCACGGGCTGACCACCAAAGACGTCGTGCGCGTGCAGACGCTGTCGGGCGTGATCGAGCCGCGCATGGGCGACGACGGTCGCGTCACGGTCGACATGGGCGCGCCCATCTTCGAGCCGGCGCGCGTGCCCTTCGATGCCGCCGGCCTCGATCCACAGCCCGATGGCGGCTGGCAGACCTGGCACCTCGCGCTCTCGACCCGTGCGGAAGGCGCGATCGTGCCTTTTGCGATCCTGTCGATGGGCAATCCGCACGCGGTGCAGATCGTCGATGACATCGAGACCGCACCGGTGGCCGAGCAGGGCCCGCTGATCGAACACCACCCGCGCTTTCCGCAGCGGGTCAATGCCGGCTTCCTGCAGATCGTCGACCGCACGCATGTGCGCCTGCGCGTGTACGAGCGCGGCGCCGGCGAGACGCTGGCCTGCGGCACCGGCGCCTGCGCCGCGGTGGTGGCGGGCATCCGCCTGGGCCATCTTGATGCCCGCGTCGACGTCGAGACGCGCGGCGGCATCCTCACCATCGAATGGCACGGGGTGGACCAGCCCGTGCGCATGACCGGCCCCGCCATCACCGTCTTCGAAGGCGAGATCGACATTCCGGACGAACTATGAATTTCACGCACAACAACAACGCCGCCATGAACCCGATCACCGAGGACGACATCGCCGACTACCTGGCGAACACGCCCGACTTCTTCGAGCGCCATGCGCAGCTGCTTGCCCAGGTTCAGCTGACCAGCCCGCACGGCAACCGCGCGGTGAGCCTGCAGGAACGCCAGGCCGAGATGCTGCGCGAGAAGATCAAGGCCCTGGAGCACCGCGTGATGGACATGGTGCGCCATGGCACCGAGAACGTGGTGACCGCCGACCGGCTGCAGCGCTGGACGCGTGGCCTGCTCACCGCGCGCGATCCGCGCGGCCTGCCGCTGCAGATGGCCGGTGAGCTGCAGTCCCTCTTCATGGTGCCGCAGATCGCCATCAAGGTCTGGGACTGCGATGCGGTCTACGGCAACGAGCCCTACGCCCAATGGGTCAGCGACGACGTCAAGGCCTTCGCCACCTCGCTGACCACGCCCTACTGCGGCCTGAACGCCGGGCTGGAAGCCACCGCCTGGCTGGACGATGCCAAGGCGGCGGTGTCGATCGCGCTGATCCCCCTGCGTGCGGAGCCCTCGGCGCCGGCCTTCGGCCTCTTGGTGCTGGCGTCGCCCGATGCGCAGCGCTTCAACCCCGAGATGGGCACCGACTTCCTCGAGCGCATCGCCGACCTCGCATCGGCCGCGCTGTCGCGCCTGCGGCCTTGAGGCCGGGCGGTCGACCCGTGCGGACCGGGCTGCGCCTGCTGGCCCTGGGCCTGGGCGCGGCGGTGGTGGCTTACGGGGCGATCGCTTTCACGATCTGGCAGCGGGCGGAGGCCTTGCTTGCCGCCGGCTCGCCGCGACCCGCGGACGCCGCGTTGGTGCTCGGCAACCGGGCCTACCGCCATGGTGCCCCCAACCCCTGCCTGACCGGCCGCGTCGACACCGCCGTATCCTTGGCGCAGGCCGGGCTGGTGCCGCAGCTGGTGATGTCGGGCGGCATCGACCATGAGGATCGCCGCATCGAATCGGAAGTGATGGCCGTGCATGCGCGCGCCATCGGCTACACCGGGCCGCTGCTGCGCGAAAGTCAGTCGAACTCGACGCGCGAGAACCTCGCGATGTCCGCCGCCGTGCTGCGCGAGGCGGGCGTGCGGCGGGTCATCGTCGTGTCGGAGCCCTACCACCTGTGGCGGGTCGAGCGGCTCGCGCGTGCCAGCGGTTTCGCGCACGACTTCGACGTGCAGTACGCCGCCGCGCCCACGGCCTGCTGGCAGCGCTGGGGCATGCGTTTTCGCGGCGCGCTGCGCGAACCGCTGGCCATCGTGAACAATGCCTTCCATGGCTACTTCTGAGGACACCGGGGCCGGCGCCGCTGCAGCGCTGATCGAGCGCTACCTCGAGCACGCGCGCGTCGAGCGCCGGCTGGCCGGGCGCACCCTCGACATCTATGCCGAGCACCTGCGGGCGCTGGCCGCGAAGATGGCCGAGGCGCGCCTGCCGGTCGACCGCGTCACCGCCGCCCACGTGCGCCGCTGGATGGCGCAGATGCACAGCGCCGGGCGCGAGCCGCGCGGCATCGCGCTGGTGCTGTCGTGCTGGCGCAGCTTCTTCCGCTGGCTTGGCCAGCAGCGGCTGGTGCCCTTCAACCCGGTGCAGGATGTGCGCGCGCCGAAGGCGGCCCGTCCGCTGCCCAAGGCGCTGGCGGTCGACGACGCGGTGCAGTTGGCCGAGCTGCACGACCCCGATGCGGACCCGTGGACCGAGGCACGCGACCGTGCCATCGTCGAGCTGCTCTACGGCTGCGGGCTGCGCGTGAGCGAGCTGGTCGGGCTCGACGTGCATGCCGGCAAGGATGCGCGCGGCTGGGTCGATCTCGACGCGGGCGAGGCGCAGGTGCTGGGCAAGGGCAGCAAGCGGCGCGGCGTGCCAGTCGGCGGCAAGGCGGCCGACGCCCTGCGCACCTGGCTGGCGGTGCGCGACCAGTGCGCCGCGCTGCCGGCTGCCCGGGTGCGCGACCCGGCGAGCGCCGCGGCGCTCTTCATCGGCCGCACCGGCATGCGCTTCTCGGCGCAATCGGTGTGGAAGACGGCCAAGGCGCGCAGCCTGAAGGCCGGGCTGCCGGCGGCGGTGCATCCGCACATGCTGCGCCATTCCTTCGCCAGCCACGTGCTGCAGTCGAGCAGCGACCTGCGCGCGGTGCAGGAACTGCTCGGCCACGCCAACATCACGACCACGCAGGTCTACACCCGGCTGGATTTCCAGCACCTGGCCAAGGCCTACGATGCGGCGCATCCACGGGCCAAGGCCAAAGACGACACCGAATGAAAACACTCCGCCTCAAGCCCGGCAAAGAAAAATCGCTGTTGCGCCGCCACCCGTGGGTGTTCGAGTCCGCCATCGCACGTGGCGGGGCCGACCCCGGCGAAACGGTGCGCGTGGAGTCGCACGACGGCCAATTCCTCGCGTGGGCGGCGTTCAGCCCGAGCTCGCAGATCCGCGCACGCGCCTGGAGCTTCGTCGAGACACAGCGCATCGACGCCGCGTTCCTGGCGTCGCTGTGTGCCCGCGCCGTCGGCGCGCGCCGCTACTTCGATCTGCAGAGCGATGGCATCCGGCTCGTGCACGGCGAGGCCGACGGGTTGCCGGGCCTGATCGTCGACCGCTACGGCGACACCCTGGTCGCACAGTTCGGCTCTGCCGGCGTCGAACGCTGGAAGGACGTGCTGGCCGATGCGCTGCTGGCCGCTACGGGTTTGACCAAGCTCTACGAGCGCTCCGATGCGAGCGGTCGCGAGCGCGAAGGCCTCAAGCCCGTCACCGGCTGGCTGCGCGGGGAGGACGCCACCGCGCAGGTGATCCGCGAGCACGACTGGCGGTTGTCGCTCGATATCGCGACCGGCCACAAGACCGGCTTCTACCTCGACCAGCGCGACAGCCGGCAGCGCTTCGCCGAGATCGCGCAGCACCGGCGCTTTCGCCGCGTGCTCAACTGCTTCTGCTACACGGGCGGCTTCACCGTCGCGGCGCTGGCCGGGCTGAAGGCGGCGGGCGCGATCGACGGCGCCGAACTGACCTCGATCGACTCGTCGCTGCCGGCCTTGGAGCGCGCGCGCGCCAACCTGGCGCTCAACGGCTTCGAGGGCGCCAACGCGCAGTTCCTCGACGCCGACGTGAACGCCTCGCTGCGCCGCTTCATCGAGGAAGGCCGCAGCTTCGACGCCATCGTGCTCGACCCGCCCAAGTTCGCACCCACGGTGGCCCATGCCGAGCGCGCCGCGCGGGCCTACAAGGACATCAACCGGCTGGCGCTGAAGTTGCTCGAGCCCGGTGGCGTGCTGCTGACCTTCTCGTGCTCGGGCGGCATCAGCGCCGACCTGTTCCACAAGATCGTGGCCTCGGCCGGGCTGGACGCGGGCGTGGACGGTTACATCAGCGAACGTCTGGGGGCCGCGCCCGACCACCCGATGACCATCGAGTTTCCCGAAGGGGAGTACTTGAAAGGCCTCGTCGTGGTGCGCAAGTAGGGTTTGACCTTGCCGCGGCGCCTGCCCGGCCGCGTCGCTAAACTTTCCGCCTTTCCCGTTCTCGGAGTTCCGCTATGGCCCTCATTCCCGCCACCATCCTCACCGGCTTTCTCGGCTCCGGCAAGACCACGCTGCTCAAGCGCATCCTCTCCGAGGCGCACGGCCAGAAGATCGCCGTGATCGAGAACGAATTCGGCGAAGAGAACATCGACAGCGACATCCTGGTGACGGAGTCGAAGGAGCAGATCGTGCAGATGAGCAACGGCTGCGTCTGCTGCACCATCCGCGAAGACCTGCGCGAGGCGCTGCAGCTGCTGGCCGCCAAGAAGCGCCAGGGCCTGCTCGACTTCGACCGCGTGGTGATCGAGACCACCGGCCTGGCCGACCCCGGCCCCGTGGCCCAGACCTTCTTCATGGACGACGAGATCGCCGAGAGCTACCTGCTCGACTCGATCCTGACGCTGGTCGATGCCAAGCACGCGCCGCAGCAGCTCAACGACCGCCAGGAAGCGCGCCGCCAGGTGGGCTTCGCCGACCAGATCTTCATCAGCAAGAGCGAACTCGTCTCCGAAGCCGAAACCGAGGCGCTGATCCACCGCTTGAAGCACATGAATCCGCGCGCGCCCCAGCAGAAGGCGCATTTCGGCGATGTGCCGCTCAAGGACATCTTCGACCTGCGTGGCTTCAACCTGAACGCCAAGCTCGACATCGACCCGGACTTCCTTTCGGCCGACGAGCACGATCATCACGACCATGATCACGCGCACGGCGAGCATTGCGACCATCCCTCGCATGCGCACGACGGCCATGGCCACCATCACCACACGGACGACGACGTCAAGAGCTTCGTCTACAAGGCCGACCGCGCCTTCGACCCGGCCAAGCTCGAGGATTTTCTGGGTGCCGTCGTCAACATCTACGGCCCGAAGATGCTGCGCTACAAGGGCGTGCTGAACATGAAGGGTACCGACCGCAAGGTGATCTTCCAGGGCGTGCACCAGCTGATGGGCAGCGACCTGGGCCCGGAATGGGGCGCTGACGAGGCCCGTCAGAGCCGGATGGTGTTCATCGGCATCGAGCTGCCGCGCGACATCCTGGAACAGGGACTGGAGCAGTGCCTGGTCTGAGTGCCGGAGCGCCCGTTGTGGCGTATCGGCACGGCGAGCCGGCGCGAAAGGCCCGGCCGCTTCATATCTATATACAATCGCGCGCCTGTTCCGCAGCCGCCCCGGGTCTTCAGAAGGCCCGGGTGTGACTTCCGGCATAGGAGGGCGTGCGTTCCTGGCGTGCTTTCAAGGGTATAACCCCGAGGGCTCGCCACCGGTGGGCACCTGACAGTGTGGGTCGTGGGGTCGAAGAACCGCACGGCTTTCAGGGGGAGAGCCAGTGAAAGCGCATTCGAGTTCGTCGAAGGAGCCAGCCACCGTGAAGAAACCTGCCGCGAAGGCCAAACCTGTCTTGAAGCCGGTCGTCCCGAAGACGCCGGCGGCCAAGTCGGCAACGTCGTCGGCGAAAAAGGCTTCCACCCCGTCGGCTCCAGCCAAGAAAGTCAGCGTGGCGCCGGCAAAGACCGTCCGCGCCGTGAAAGCCGCTCCGCCCGCCCCGGCCCGCAAGGCTGTGGCGAAAAAAAGTACACCGAAGGCAGCCCCCGTGGCTGCCGCGTCGTCCAAACCCACCGGCCGCAGTGCCGAACCACCTGCTCCTTCGCTCCCCATGAAAAAAACGGCTGCCGCCTCCACTTCCGCCCCGGCGACAACTCCCGTCACCTCGATCCCCGCCGCGCCCGCTCCGGCCGCCCGCGGTGGCCGGGTGTCGCGTCTGTCGCAATTGACCGTTCCTTCGATGGCGCAGTCGGTCGCCTCGACGGCGGCCAAGTCCAGCTTCACGCAAAGCGCTCCTGCCCTGGTGCCGCCGCCCCCGCTGGCCGTCAAGAAAGATCCGAAGCTCGCGAACAACTGGAAGACCAAGTCCGCCGAGGAACTGACCGATCAGGAAGTGATCGCCATGCCCGACAGCGAGTACATGAACGAGAAGCAGATGGCCTTCTTTCGCCTGAAGCTGATCGAGCTCAAGCGCGGCATCCTGGAGAACGCCGGCGAAACCACCGAGCATCTGCGTGAAGACACCGTGGTGGTGCCCGACCCGGCCGACCGCGCCACCATCGAGGAAGAGCATGCGCTGGAACTGCGCACGCGCGACCGCGAACGCAAGCTGCTCAAGAAGATCGAGCAGTCGATCCAGCGCATCGACGCCGGCGACTACGGCTACTGCGACGAGACCGGCGAGCCCATCGGCGTCGGCCGCCTGCTGGCGCGTCCGACCGCCACGTTGTCGCTCGAGGCGCAGCAACGCCGCGAACTCAAGCAGAAGATGTTCGGAGACTAGACGGGGCCGCCCCGCCCCTGCGACATGACCTCCCCATCGATGCCCTGAGTTCCTCACCCCAGCATGTCCAAGGAAGAACCGTCCGGCCGCCTGCTTTCGAAAGTGGCGAAGTTCGTTCGCAATCCGCTCAAGGACTGGGCCGAACTGGACGCGCAGGATTCGGCCGCGAGCGAGAACGGCTACAGCCGCGAGATGCTCAAGGAGATGATCGAGCGGCGCCAGCGCAACGATTTCGTGCGTCGCCGCGAGTTCGACATGCTGCGCAAGCTGCGCCAGCGGGAAGCAGCCGGCGCACGAGACCCGGGGCAACCCTCCTCGCTGAACCTCAGCAGCACCTCGGGCAAGACCGAAGGACGCGCCCTGACGCTCAAGAAGATCGACGAGATCGAGGCGCAGATGTCCAAGCAGTGGTGGAAGGGCTCGCCCGCCACGACCCCCACCGACGACGAACCGTCGATCAACCCCGAGGTCCTGGCGGCTCAGCGGGCCCGGGCGTATGCCGACACGGCCCCCCAGGCGGCCGACAGCACCGTGCCGGCGGTCGCCGAGGCGCCGGCCAATGCCGCCGCTGCGCACAGTGCAGCGGTGCCACTGCTGGTCTACGACAGTGCGCTCGACGAGGCAGCGATCCGCTTTGCGCATGGCGACGATGCCGGCGCCGAGTCGATTTTGTTGCAGAGCCTGCTGTCCGACGCGACCCAGAACGACCACAACGACATCTGGCTGGCGCTGCTCGACCTGTACCGTGCCATCGGTGACGCCGAGAAGTTCGTGGCGGCGAGCACCCGGTATGCCCAGCGCATGAAGCGCAACGGCCCCGAGTGGGTGTCGTTGCGTGCGCTGGCGCGCGGGGTGCAGACCAGCGTCGCGGCCACGGGTCAACATGCGGCCGACTGGCGCAGCCCGGCACAGCTCAGCCGCGAGGGCCTGGTCGAGCTCACGCGTGCATTGGGGGGCGCGGGTTCGGTGTGGACGCTCGACTGGCGCCTGCTCGGCGGCATCGACCTGGCCGCGGCCGGGCCGCTGAAGTCGCTCTTCGCGCACTGGTCGGCATCGCCGGTCGACGTGCGATTCGTCGGTGCCGGGCGCCTGCTGGCTGTGCTCGAGAAGGCCACGCCTGCCAACGAGCGCAACACCGACGAGACCTGGTGGCAGTTGCGCATGGCTGCGCTGCGGCTCATGAACGAGGTCGACCTCTTCGAACTGGTCGCGCTCAACTACTGCATCACCTACGAAGTCTCGCCGCCGCCCTGGGAGGAGCCCCAGGGCCGCTATGCCGGCGTGGAGTCGACGGGGATGAGCCGGCCGGCCGGGTTGTCCATGGGCATGAGCATCGACGGGGATGCGCCGGAATCGTCGACGGGTTCACCCGAGATCCTGGGCGCGACCCTGGCCGGTGACCTGAGCGGCGAGTCGGAGTCGACCTGGCGCCGACTCGATGCCGAGATCGCCGAGGCCGAGATGACCGACCCGACGGCACCTGCGACCATTCACTGCTCGGCCCTCGTGCGCCTGGACCTCGCCGCCGCCGGCACGCTGCTGCACTGGGTGACCGAGCGCGACGCCAACGGCCAGCGCGTGCAGTTCGTCGATGCGCACCGCCTGATCGCCACCTTCTTCAAGGTGGTGGGCATCGCGGACCACGCGCTGGTCCGGGTGCGCGAAAACTAGCCGTTACCAGCGGGGGCCTGACGGTCCCTTGCATTGATCCGGGCCATCCCCAGATGGCTTCGATGGAACAGTTTCACGGCACCACCATCGTCAGCGTGCGCCGCAAGACCCCCGGAGGCGACCAGGTCGCCATCGGCGGGGACGGGCAGGTCACACTCGGCAACATCGTCATCAAGGGCACGGCGCGCAAGGTGCGGCGGCTCTATCACGGCAAGGTGCTGGCTGGCTTTGCCGGCGCCACGGCCGACGCCTTCACGCTCTTCGAGCGCTTCGAGGCCAAGCTCGAAAAGCACCAGGGGCACCTGACCCGCGCGGCGGTCGAGCTCACCAAGGACTGGCGCACCGACCGCGTGCTGCGCAAGCTGGAGGCCATGCTGGCCGTGGCCGACGCCACCACCTCGCTCATCATCACCGGCAACGGCGACGTGCTGGAACCGGAAGACGGCGTGATCGCCATCGGCTCGGGCGGCGCCTATGCGCAGTCGGCCGCCAAGGCGTTGATCGACAACACGGACCTCTCTGCCGAGCAGATCGTGCGCAAATCGCTGGCGATCGCCGGAGAAATCTGCATTTACACGAACATGAACCACACGGTGGAAGCGCTCTGACCATGTCCATGACCCCCCAGGAAATCGTCTCGGAGCTCGACAACCACATCGTGGGCCAGCCGGCGGCCAAGCGCGCGGTGGCCATCGCCCTGCGCAACCGCTGGCGCCGCCAGCAGGTCGAGGAGCCGCTGCGCCACGAGATCACGCCCAAGAACATCCTCATGATCGGCCCCACGGGCGTTGGCAAGACCGAGATCGCCCGTCGCCTGGCGCGCCTGGCCGATGCGCCCTTCATCAAGGTCGAGGCGACCAAGTTCACCGAGGTCGGCTACGTCGGCAAGGACGTGGATGCCATCATCCGCGACCTGGCCGAGATCGCGGTCAAGCAGACGCGCGAGAAGGAAAGCGCCAAGTTCCGCATGCGGGCTGAGGATGCGGCCGAGGAGCGCATCCTCGACGCGTTGCTGCCCCCGGCCCGGCTGGCCGATGGCAGTGCGTCGGACACCCAGAACGCCACGCGTCAGGCCTTCCGCAAGAAGCTGCGCGAAGGCGCGCTCGACGACAAGGAGATCGAAATCGATCTCGCCGAAGCCCGTGCGCCGATGGAGATCATGGGCCCGGCGGGCATGGAGGAGATGACCGAGCAGCTGCGCGGCATGTTCGGCCAGTTGGGCGCTGGCAAGCGCAAGACGCGCAAGCTCAAGATCGCCGAGGCGATGCGACTGGCGATCGACGAGGAGGCCGGCAAGCTGGTCAACGAGGACGACATCCGTGCGCTGGCGATCCGCAATGCCGAGGAGAACGGCATCGTCTTCATCGACGAGATCGACAAGGTCGCGACCCGCAGTGATGCCCAGGGTTCGGACATCTCGCGCCAGGGTGTGCAGCGCGACCTGCTGCCACTGGTCGAGGGCACGGCCGTCACCACCAAGTACGGCGTGGTGCGTACCGACCACATCCTGTTCATCGCGAGCGGGGCGTTCCACCTGAGCAAGCCGAGCGACCTCATTCCCGAGCTGCAGGGGCGCTTTCCGATCCGCGTCGAGCTGCAGTCGCTGTCGATCGCCGACTTCGAGGCGATCCTGATGCAGACGCGTGCCTCGCTGGTCAAGCAGTACCAGGCGCTGCTGGCCACCGAGGGCGTGACGCTCGACTTCACGCCGGAAGGCATCACGCGCCTCGCCGGCATCGCCTTCGAGGTGAACGAGCGCACCGAGAACATCGGCGCGCGCCGGCTGTCGACGGTGATGGAGCGCCTGCTCGACGAGGTGAGCTTCGACGCCGCGCGGCTCGGCGGGCAGGCGATCCACATCGACGCGGCCTATGTGGACCAGCGCCTCGCGGCACTAAGTCACGACGAAGATCTTTCGCGTTTCATCCTCTGACGCGCAAGGCGTCACGGCACTTGGCTTCACGCAGAACATTCACTGCGTGAGCTAAGTGCTTCATTTGCAACGGAATTCGCGCTTTCGGAGGGTTCGAAAAGCGCGCTAAGTCGTTGATTCCATTACAAAAAATAGACAACAGGCCTTGTTGTCGTACCTTGGTTTCCTGCTACAGTGCAAAAAAGTGCAGTTAAGTGGGAAAAAGTGTCGGATGTCGCCTCGTCGAGGTGCGCGACCGCTCCCACCACAGGGGTTTCGTGGCCGTGTTTCAAGGCGCTTCATCGCTGAGTCTGGATGCGAAGGGTCGGCTGTCCGTGCCGACCCGGCATCGTGACGTGCTGGCCGCGACGGCCGGCGGTCAACTCACGATCACGCGCCATCCCCACGGCTGCCTGATGATTTTCCCGCGTCCCGCGTGGGAACAGTTCCGCGAACGCATCGCCGCGATGCCGTTGAAGGACCAGTGGCTCAAGCGCCTGTTCCTCGGCAATGCGATGGACGTCGACATGGACGGCACCGGCCGCATCCTGGTGTCGCCGGAACTGCGTGCCGCCGCGAACATCGCGCGCGACACGCTGCTGCTCGGCATGGGCAGCCACTTCGAGCTCTGGGACAAGGCCACGCACGACGCCAAGGAAGCCGAAGCGATCCAGGCCGGCCTGCAGTCCGAAGCGCTCCAGGACCTCGCCTTTTGACGAGCGCCGCCTTGAACACGTCCTGGACCCACACCACGGTGCTGCTGCACGAAGCGGTCGATGCGCTGCTCGCCGACCGGCCGCAGCCGCTCGTCGGCACCTACGTCGACGCGACCTTCGGGCGCGGTGGCCACAGCCGGTTGCTGCTCGATAGGCTGGCGCCGGAGGCCCGCCTCATCGCGTTCGACAAGGACGCGGAAGCGGTGGCCGAAGCAGCGCGCATCACCGATGCGCGTTTTTCCATCCGGCACCAGGGCTTCAAGGATCTGGGGGAGCTGCCGCCGGGCAGTGTCGCCGGGCTCCTGATGGACCTCGGCATCAGCTCCCCGCAGATCGACAACCCCGCACGGGGTTTTTCTTTTCGTTTCGACGGCCCGCTCGACATGCGCATGGACACCACGCGCGGCGAGAGCGTGGCCGAGTGGCTGGCAACGGCCGAAATTCAGCAGATTGCAGAGGTGATCCGTGACTATGGCGAAGAACGGTTTGCTGTTCAGATTGCAAAGGCGATTGATGCTCGCCGACAAGAACGGGGCCCAATTTCAACCACCACCGAGCTGGCCGAGCTCGTGGCTGGCGCGGTCAAAACCCGCGAGCAGGGCCAGAACCCTGCAACGCGCACATTTCAGGCTCTTCGGATTTTCATCAACGCCGAGCTTGAAGAGCTGCAACAGGCGCTAGACGCCAGCCTCGCGGTGCTGCAGCCGGGCGGCCGGCTGGCGGTGATCGCCTTCCATTCGCTCGAGGACCGGATCGTCAAGCAGTTCATCGCGACGCACTCGAAGGAGGTCTACGACCGCCGTGCGCCCTTCGCCGCGCCGAAGGTGATGAAGCTGCGCGCCCTGGGCCGCATCCGCCCGTCCGAGGCCGAGGTGGCCGGCAACCCGCGCGCCCGCAGCGCGATCCTGCGCGTGGCCGAGAGGACCGACGCATGACGCGCCTGAACGTCCTGCTGCTGATC
The DNA here is from genome assembly GCF_030317205.1 of Variovorax sp. J2L1-78. Taxonomy (NCBI): domain Bacteria; kingdom Pseudomonadati; phylum Pseudomonadota; class Betaproteobacteria; order Burkholderiales; family Comamonadaceae; genus Variovorax; species Variovorax arabinosiphilus. The sequence goes on from NZ_JASZYB010000003.1 coordinate 702,427, forward strand.
GCCGTGATGGCCACGGCGATGTTCCTCGTGCACACGCAGTACCGCTCGCGCCTGCTCTACACCGAGCTCGACCGCGCCAACACCGAGGCGCGCCGGCTCGAGGTCGATGGCGACCGCCTGCAGGTCGAGAAACGCGCCCAGGCCACGCCGCTGCGGGTCGAGAAGCTGGCCAAGGAACAGTTGAAGATGCGCACCACCACACCGGCCATCACGCAGTACGTGCGGCCGGACGGCACCGTGATTCCGCCGATCCCGGCGCCGGCGGCTTCCGCCCCGGCCAGGCCGGCCTCGACCAACCCATCCCGGAGGACCGGTTGATGGTCCGCCGCAGCCGCAGCGTGCAGTACACGACCAGCCCCTTGCTCGCGAGCAAGACGCCGGTCTGGCGCAGCAAGTTCATCGTCGCCGCGATCGCGATGGGTTTCGTGGTGCTGGCCGCCCGCGCGGCCTACGTGCAGGTGATCGACAACGAGTTCTTCCAGCGCCAGGGCGAGGTGCGCTTCGCGCGCACGCTGGAGCTGCCGGCCAACCGCGGCCGCATCCTCGACCGCAATGGCCTGCTGCTGGCGTCGAGCGTGGTGGCGCCCAGCATCTGGGCCATTCCCGAAGACATCGAGCGCAACGACCCGGATGTGAAGACCAAGCTCAAGCAGGTGGCCAAACTGCTGGGCATGGCGCAGAAGGACTTCGACAAGAAGCTCGAGGACGAGGACAAGACCTTCGTCTGGATTCAGCGCCAGGTCGACGCCCCCATCGCCAAACAGATCGCCGACCTGAACATCAAGGGCATCTACCAGCGCAAGGAATACAAGCGCCAGTACCCCGAGGGCGAGGCGGCCGCGCACGTGGTCGGCTTCACCAACGTGGAAGACCACGGCCAGGAAGGCATCGAGCTCGCCTTCGACAAGGACCTGGCCGGCAAGGCCGGCTCGCGCCGCGTCATCAAGGACCGCCTGGGCCGCGTGGTCGAGGGCGTCGGCGAGACGGTGCCGCCGGTCGACGGCAAGGACATCCAGCTGTCGGTCGACAGCAAGGTGCAGTTCTTCGCCTACCAGAAGCTGCGCGACGCGGTGATCGCACGCCGTGCCAAGGCCGGCAGTGTGGTGGTGCTCGACAGCACGACCGGCGAGATCCTCGCGCTCGCGAACTACCCGAGCTACGTGCCCGACAAGCGCCAGAACCTCACCGGCGAGCAGTTGCGCAACCGCGCGCTCACCGACACCTTCGAGCCCGGCTCGACGATGAAGCCGATCACCGTGGCGATGGCGCTCGAGGCCGGCCGCGTGAAGCCCTTGACATTGATCGAAACCGGCCCCGGTCGCTTCCAGATCGGCGGCTTCACCATCAGCGACACGCACAACTACGGCACGCTGACGGTCGAGGGCGTGATCCAGAAGTCGAGCAACGTCGGCGCGCTCAAGATCGCCCAGAAGATGACGCCCCACGAGATGTGGGACACCTACACCGCGCTCGGCTACGGCCAGAAGCCGCAGGTGCAGTTCCCCGGCGCCGTCACCGGCCGGCTGCGCCCGTGGAAGAACTGGAAGCCGGTCGAGCAGGCCACCATGGCCTACGGCTACGGCCTGTCGGCCTCGCTGTTTCAAATGGCGCATTCGTACACAGCCTTCGCGCACGACGGCAGCATCATCCCGGTGACGATGCTCAAGAGTTCCGACGCGGCGGTGGGTGTGCGCGTGTTCTCCGCCGAGAACGCCCATGCGGTCCGCAAGATGCTGCAGATGGCCGCCGGCCCCGGCGGCACCGGCCAGCTCGCGCAGACCGTGGGCTACTCGGTGGGCGGCAAGTCCGGCACGGCGCACAAGCAGGTCGGCAAGGGCTACGCCAGCAACAAGTACCGCGCCTGGTTCACCGGCATGGCGCCGATCGAGAAGCCGCGCATCATCGTCGGCGTGATGATCGACGAGCCGAGCGACGGCCAGTACTTCGGCGGCATCGCCGCGGCACCCGTCTTCAGCGAAGTCGTGCAGCAGACGCTGCGCATGATGAACGTGGCGCCCGACCTCGCGGTCAAACCGCTGGTCATCACGCAAGGCGTGGACGAGAGTTTCTGATGGACGACCTGAACCTGCGCACCCCCAACGAAGCCGCGCATTGGCTGCGCTCCTGCGTGGGCGGCGACCTGCACGCCGACAGCCGGCAGGTCGGCGACGGCGATGGCTTCATCGCCTGGCCCGGCGCCGCGACCGACGGGCGCGCGCACGTGGCATCCGCACTGGCGCAAGGGGCCTCGGTGTGCCTGGTCGAGCGCGAGGGCGTCGAGGCCTTCGGCTTCGACGAACGCCTGCCGATCGCCAGCTTCGCCGGCCTGAAGGCCGCGACCGGGCCGATCGCCGCGTCGTTCTACGGCCAGCCGTCGAGCCAGATCCCGCTCATCGCCGTGACCGGCACCAACGGCAAGACCTCGACCGCCTGGTGGCTGGCGGAAGCACTGTCCAAACGTGCCGGCCATGGCCCCTGCGCGCTGATCGGCACGCTCGGCATCGGCACGCCGCCCGAACTGCGCTACACCGGCCTCACCACGCCCGACCCCGTGATGCTGCAGCGCGAGCTGCGCCGCTTCGTCCGGCAGGGCTTCAGCGCCTGCGCCATCGAGGCCTCGTCGATCGGCATCGCCGAGCGGCGGCTCGACGGTTGCGAGATCCGTGTCGCGGTCTTCACCAACTTCACGCAGGACCACCTCGACTACCACGGCAGCATGGACGCCTACTGGGAGGCGAAGGCCGAGCTGTTCCGCTGGCCCGGCCTCGCCGCCGCGGTGGTCAACATCGACGACCTGCATGGCGCGACCCTGGTCAAGAACCTGATCGATCGTGGCGTCGGCACGCTCGACGTCTGGACCGTGTCGGCCGGCGGCGCCGCCGCGCGCCTGATGGCGCAGGACGTCCGCTATGACGCCGAGGGCCTGCGCTTCGACGTGGTCGAGCAGGGCACCGGCACGCAGACGCTGTCGACCCGGCTCATCGGCCAGTACAACGTGGCCAACCTGCTCGGCGTGATCGGCGCGTTGCGCGCCCTCGGGATGACCTTGGCCGAGGCCGTCGACGCCTGCCGTGACCTGCAGAGCGTGCCGGGCCGCATGGAGCGCGTCGCGCTGCCGGGCCAGCCGCTGGCGGTGGTCGACTACGCCCACACGCCCGACGCGCTCGACAAGGCGCTGGCCGGTCTGCGCCCGCTGGCCGCACAGCGCGGCGGCGTGCTGTGGTGCGTGTTCGGCTGCGGTGGCGACCGCGACGCGACCAAGCGCCCGCTGATGGCCGCCGTCGCCGAGACGCAGGCCGATCGCGTGGTGATCACCAGCGACAACCCCCGCAGCGAGAAGCCGGCCGCGATCATCGGCCAGATCCTGCTGGGGCTGTCGGACCCCGATGCCGCGCAGGTCGAGCCCGACCGTGCCCGCGCCATCGCCGAGACGCTGGCCCAGGCGGCACCCGCCGACGTGGTGCTGATCGCCGGCAAGGGCCACGAGGCCTGGCAGGAAGCCGGCGGCGTGCGCACCGAATTTTCAGATCGAATTCACGCGCTCGACGCGTTGCAACGCAGGAGTGCTGAATGAGTGCGCAGGTCCCCATGATGACCCTCGGCCAGGCGCTTGCCTGGGTGCCGGGTGCGCGTCTGGTCGGCGATGCCGAAACACCGCTCGTGCGGGTGCACACCGACACCCGCAGCCTGCAGCCGGGCGACCTGTTCGTGGCGCTGCGTGGCGAGCGTTTCGATGCCAACGACTTCCTGGCCGACGCACGCGCGAAGGGCGCGGTCGCGGCCATCGCGCACGGCGGCCTCGAGGCGGCGGGCCTGCCGGGCCTCGAAGTGCCCGACACGCTGGCGGCGCTCGGCGCACTGGCCGCGGGCTGGCGGGCGCAGTTCGACCTGCCGCTGGTGGCCGTCACCGGCAGCAACGGCAAGACCACGGTCACGCAGATGATCGCGACCATCCTGCATGCCGCGTGGGGCGACCGGTCGCTGGCGACCGTCGGCAACTTCAACAACGAGATCGGCCTGCCGCTCACGCTGCTGCGGCTGCGCGCCCACCACCAGCTGGCGGTGGTCGAGCTCGGCATGAACCACCCCGGCGAGATCGCGCGGCTCGCGACCATCGCACGGCCGACCATCGCACTGGTCAACAACGCCCAGCGCGAGCACCAGGAATTCATGGCGACGGTCGAGGCCGTGGCCCGCGAGAACGGCAGCGTCTTCGCGGCCTTGCCGGAAACCGGCACCGCGGTGTTTCCGTTCGGCGATGCCTTCACGCCGCTGTGGAACGAGATCGCCCATGAAGGCGCGACCCGTCGCTGCCTCACTTTCGGCGACCACCCCGACGCCGACATCGCCCTGGCCCGCGCCGAATGGCGCCAGGGCGCCTGGTCGATCGAGGTGCGCACGCCGCTCGGCCCGCTGCAGACCACGCTGGCCATCGCCGGGCACCACAACGTGATCAACGCGCTGGCGGCCACCGCCTGCGCCCTGTCCAGCGGCGTGTCGATCGAGAAGATCGCCGAGGGCCTGGCGGCCTTCGAGCCGGTCAAGGGCCGCTCGAAGGCAAGCGCCATCGCGCTGTCGGCGGGCCGCACGCTCACGCTGGTCGACGACACCTACAACGCGAATCCCGATTCGGTGCGCGCCGCCATCGACGTGCTCGCCGCCTTGCCCGGTCCGCGCCTGCTGGTGCTGGGCGACATGGGCGAAGTCGGCAACCAGGCCGAGGGCTTCCATGCCGAGGTGGGCGAATGGGCGCGCGACCGCGGCGTCGAAATGCTGTTCGCGCTGGGCGAGGAGACGGTGCACAGCGTGGCCGCCTTCGCCGACCAGCGGGTGCGCCGCCAGGGGCGCCATTTCACCGACGTCGAGGCGCTCAACGCGGCCGTGCTCGAACAGCTGCCCGAACTCGCCAGCGTGCTGGTCAAGGGCTCGCGCTTCATGCGGATGGAACGGGTGGTGCAGGCCATCGCCGCAGCCACCACGACCACCGACAACCATAACGACAAGGAGGCCGGTCATGCTGCATGAACCGCGCACCACCCCATGCTGATGAGCTTGGCCCAATGGCTGCAGACGCTCTCGCCCGAGTTCGGGTTTTTGCGCGTTTTCCAGTACCTCACCTTCCGCGCGCTGATGGCCGCGACCACGGCCCTGCTGATCGGCCTGGCGGTCGGCCCGTACGCCATCCGCCGGCTGACCGCGCTCAAGATCGGTCAGCCGGTGCGCGGCTACGGCATGGAAACGCACCTGACCAAGAGCGGCACGCCCACCATGGGCGGTGTGCTCGTGCTGTTCTCCATCGCCTTTGCCACCGTGCTGTGGTTCGACCTGAGCAACCGCTTCGTGTGGATCGTGCTGTGGGTGACACTGGGCTTCGGCGCCATCGGCTGGGTCGACGACTGGCGCAAGGTGGTGCGCAAGGACCCGGAAGGCATGCGCTCGCGCGAGAAGTATTTCTGGCAGTCGCTGGTCGGCCTGTTGGCCGGCTTCTACCTGCTGTTCAGCATTTCCGAGAGCTCCAACTGGCGCGTGCTGGAACTGTTCTTCGCCTGGGTGCGCTCGGGCTTCGCGCTCGACTTCCCGCCCAAGATCAACCTGCTGGTGCCTTTCTTCAAGGAGATCAGCTACCCGCTCGGCGGCATCGGCTTCGTCATCCTGACCTACCTGGTGATCGTGGGATCGAGCAATGCGGTGAACCTCACCGACGGTCTCGATGGCCTGGCGATCATGCCGGTGGTGATGGTCGGCTCGGCGCTGGGCGTGTTCGCCTACGTCACCGGCAGCTCGGTCTATTCGAAGTACCTGCTGTTCCCGCACATCCCCGGTTCGGGCGAACTGCTGGTGTTCTGCTCGGCCATGGCCGGCGCGGGGCTGGCCTTCCTGTGGTTCAACACGCACCCGGCGCAGGTCTTCATGGGCGACGTCGGCGCGCTGGCGCTGGGCGGCGCGCTCGGCACCATCGCGGTCATCGTGCGCCAGGAGATCGTGTTCTTCGTCATGGGCGGCATCTTCGTGGTCGAGGCGATCTCGGTGATGGCGCAGGTGATGTACTTCAAGTACACCAAGAAGCGCTTCGGCGAAGGGCGGCGCATCCTGAAGATGGCGCCGCTGCACCACCACTTCGAGAAGAGCGGCTGGCGCGAGACGCAGGTCGTCGTGCGCTTCTGGATCATCACGATGCTGCTGTGCCTCGTGGGCCTTTCCACATTGAAGCTTCGCTGAGTCCATGAAGCACCTGCACGACCTTCCCGTCCTCGTCCTCGGTCTCGGTGCGTCCGGCCTGGCGATGGCGCGCTGGTGCGCGCGGCATGGTGCCCAGGTGACGGTGGCCGACACGCGCGACACGCCGCCGGCCCTCGCGACGCTGCAGGCCGAGTGGCCCGGCGTGCGCTTCGTCGGCGGACCGCTGACCGCAGCCCTTGTCGAAGGCACGCCGATCCGCGCCGTGTACCGCTCGCCCGGCCTGACGCCAGCGACGATCGCGCCGGTGGTCGACGCGGCACGCGCCATCGGCCTGCCGGTGGGCGGCGAGCTCGATCTGTTCGCGCAGGCGTTGCGCGATCTGAAGACGGTGACGCTGCCGGAGGTGCCGGCGGTGGAACCCGTCGACCCCGAAGCCATCGCCGAGGTGGCACCCGCTGCGGTCGAGACCGCCGAGCCGACGCCGTCGGCACCATCGACGGAACCCGCCGCGGCCGAAGAAAACGCCGATGGCGCTGAGGCTGCGCCCCGCGCGCTGGCCGAAGACATGCCACGCGACGCGGCGGCGAGCGTGCCGGCGCCCGTGGAGGCGCCCATCGAAGCGCCCGTGGAGGCGCCCATCGAAGCGCCCGCCGACGACCTGCCGCTCGCCACGGACGAGGTGGTCGATTCCATCGCCGAGCCTTCGGAGCCCGCGCCCGCGGCCGTCCCCGCGGCCCCCCGTCCCGCGCTCCCCACGCCCGGCAAGCCCTACGTCGCGACCGCCGCCAAGGACGCGGCCGAGTTCGTGGCCCGCATCGCCGAACTGTCGGCCACCAACCCGGCGTCGGCCGTCGTCGAGGACGACTCGCCCCAGCTTCCGCTGGTGCCGCATGCCGAGCCCGAGCCGCCCAAGGGCTACGCGCCGGCGGTGCTCGCCATCACCGGCACCAACGGCAAGACCACCGTCACGTCGCTGACCGGCCTGCTGGTCGAGCGCGCCGGCAAGACCGTGGCCGTCGCCGGCAACATCGGCCCGACGCTGCTCGACACGCTGGCCGCACACCTCGATGCCCAGACGCTGCCCGACGTGTGGGTGCTGGAACTGTCCAGCTTCCAGCTCGACGGCGTGCAGGACTTCGAGCCCACCGCCGCGGCGGTGCTGAACCTGACGCAGGACCACCTGGACTGGCACGGCGACATGGCGTCGTATGCGGCCGCCAAGGCGCGCATCTTCGGCCAGCACGGCCTGATGATCCTGAACCGCGGCGAGGCGGGCGTCATGCAGATGCTGCCGCCACCGGTTCGCGTGAAGCTGCAGCGCCCACAGGTCCGCACGCACATCACCTTCGGCGCCGGCCTGCCGCTGCGCCCGAGCGACTTCGGCATCGAGCGTGTCAACGGCATGGCCTGGCTGGTGCGCGCGCTGGAGGCCGACGAGACGATCAAGCGCAAGCGCGGTGCTGCGGCGCAAGAGGAAGAGATCTTCCTGCAGCGCCTGATGCCGGCCGACGCGCTGCGCATCCGCGGCCAGCACAACGCGCTCAACGCCCTGGCGGCCCTGGCGTTGGCCAGTGCGGCCGGCTGCCCGTTGGGTCCGATGCTCTACGGCCTGCGCGAGTACCACGGCGAGCCGCACCGCGTCGAATCGGTGGCCATCGTCGACCAGGTCGAGTACTTCGACGACAGCAAGGGCACCAACGTGGGCGCGACAGTGGCCGCGCTCCACGGACTGGGCGCCGAGCGCCGCATCGTCGCCATCCTCGGCGGCGACGGCAAGGGCCAGGACTTCGAGCCGCTGGCCGCACCGGTGCGCCAGGTGGCGCGCGCGGTCGTGCTGATCGGGCGCGATGCGCCGGTGATCGAGGCCGCGCTGGCCTCGACCGGCGTCACGCTCGTGCACGCCGCGTCGATGGACGAAGCCGTGCAGCTCGCCGCAAAGCGCGCCCACCCCGGCGACGCCGTGCTGTTGTCGCCAGCCTGCGCCAGCTTCGACATGTTCAAGGACTACGCACACCGCGCGCAGGTCTTCTGCGATGCGGTGCAGGCCCTGGCCGACGCGCCGTCGTCGCTGCACGAGGAGGACGCTTCATGAGCGACGCCGCCGCCGCCACGCCCAACACCGCGCCGGGCCGCTTCGGCGGCTGGTTCCGCCGTGCCGCCAAGAGCGGCATGGACGCGCTGCCGATGCACCTGCCGGTGCGCCTGGGCGGCGGCAGCGTGTCGCAGACCAAGGCCGCGCCGATGCGCGTGCTGGGCTTCGACCAGTCGCTGTTATGGGTCACGCTGGCGCTGCTGGCGTGGGGCATGGTGATGGTCTATTCGGCCTCCATCGCGCTGCCGGACAACCCGCGCTTCGCGCGTGCCGGCTACGGACCCATGTTCTTCCTGCTGCGCCACGTGCTGTTCATCTCCATCGCCTTCGTCGCCGCGCTGCTGGCCTTCCAGATCCCGATGCAGACCTGGGAGCGCGTGGCGCCGTGGATCTTCGTCGTGTCGCTGCTGCTGCTGGTGCTGGTGCTCATCCCGCACGTGGGCCGCGTGGTCAACGGCGCGCGCCGCTGGCTGCCGCTGGGCATCATGAACTTCCAGCCCTCCGAGCTCGCCAAGCTGGCGATGGTGCTCTACGCCGCCAGCTACATGGTGCGCAAGATGGAGATCAAGGAACGCTTCTTCCGCGCCGTGCTGCCGATGGGCATTGCGGTGGTGGTGGTCGGCATGCTGCTGCTGGCCGAGCCCGACATGGGCGCCTTCATGGTGATCGCGATCATCGCCATGGGCATCCTCTTCCTCGGCGGCGTGAATGCGCGGATGTTCTTCGTCATCGCCGCGCTGGTGGTGGCCGCTTTCGCGCTGATCGTGATGACCAGCGAATGGCGCCGCGAGCGGATCTTTGCCTACCTCGATCCCTTCAGCGAGGCGCACGCGCTCGGCAAGGGCTACCAGCTGTCGCACGCACTCATCGCCATCGGCCGCGGCGAGATCTTCGGCGTGGGCCTGGGCGGCAGCGTCGAGAAGCTGCACTGGCTGCCCGAGGCGCACACCGACTTCCTGCTGGCCGTGCTGGGCGAAGAGTTCGGCCTCATCGGCCTGCTGCTCATCATCGGCATGTTCCTGTGGCTGACGCGCCGCATCATGCACATCGGCCGCCAGGCGATCGCGCTCGACCGCGTGTTCTCCGGTCTGGTGGCACAGGGCATCGGCATCTGGATCGGCTTCCAGTCGTTCATCAACATGGGCGTGAACCTGGGCGCGCTGCCGACCAAGGGCCTCGGCCTGCCGCTGATGAGCTTCGGCGGCTCGGCCATGCTGATGCAGCTGATCGCGCTGTCGATCGTGCTGCGGGTGGACTACGAAAACCGTGTGCTGATGCGAGGTGGTCGGATATGACGCGCACGGCATTGGTCATGGCGGGCGGTACCGGCGGGCACATCTTCCCGGGCCTGGCCGTGGCCGAAGCGCTGCGCGACCGCGGCTGGGCCGTGCACTGGCTGGGCGCGCCCGGCGGCATGGAGCAGCAGCTGGTGCCGCCGCGCGGCTTCGCCTTCGAGCCGGTGCAGTTCGGTGGCCTGCGCGGCAAGGGGCCGCTCACGCTGCTGATGCTGCCCGCGCGGCTGCTGCGCGCCTTCGTCCAGAGCATCGGCGTGTTGCGCCGGGTACGGCCCGACGTGGTCATCGGCCTGGGCGGCTACATCACCTTTCCCGGCGGCCTGATGAGCGTGCTGCTCGGCAAACCGCTGGTGCTGCACGAGCAGAACTCGGTGGCCGGGCTGGCCAACAAGGTGCTCGCGAGCGTCGCGAACCGCGTGTTCACCGCCTTCCCCAACGTGCTGAAGAACGCGCAGTGGGTGGGCAATCCGCTGCGCGAGGCTTTCGTGTCGCAGCCCGATCCGGTCACGCGCTTCACCGGCCGCAGCGGGCCGCTGAAGCTGCTGGTGGTGGGCGGCAGCCTGGGCGCGAAGGCGCTCAACAGCATCGTGCCCAAGGCCCTGGCGCGCATCGCGCCGGCGCAGCGCCCGATCGTGATGCACCAGAGCGGCGCCAAGCAGATCGACGACCTGCGCGCCAACTACGTGGCGGCCGGTGTCGAGGCCGAGCTCACCCCTTTCATCGACGACACCGCCACCGCCTACGCGACCGCCGACCTGATCGTCGCGCGCGCCGGCGCCAGCACCGTCACCGAAATCGCAGCCGTCGGCGCCGCAGCGCTGTTCGTGCCTTTCCCTTCCGCGGTCGACGACCACCAGACCACCAACGCGCGCTTCCTCGTGGACGCGGGCGGCGGCTGGCTGGTGCAGCAGACCGAACTCACGCCTGAATTGTTGGCCGACTTGCTCCAGAAACTCGAACGAACCACGCTGGTGGACAAGGCCGTGAAGGCCAAGACGATGCAGAAGACCGAGGCGGTCAGCGCCGTGGTGCTGGCCTGCGAAGAACTCGCGGCGAAGAAGCACGGAGGCGGCGCATGAAGCACGCCATTCGCCACATCCATTTCGTCGGCATCGGCGGCGCCGGCATGAGCGGCATCGCCGAGGTGCTGCTCAACCTGGGTTACCGCATCTCGGGCTCCGACCTCTCGGACAGCGTCACGCTGCGCCGCCTGGCCGGCCTGGGCATCGCGACCCACGTGGGCCACGCGGCGGCGAACATCGCGGGCGCCGACGCCGTGGTCACGTCGACCGCCGTGCAGGCCGACAACCCCGAGGTGATCGCCGCACGCGAGAAGAAGATTCCCGTGGTGCCGCGCGCCCTGATGCTGGCCGAGCTGATGCGCCTGAAGCAGGGCATCGCCATCGCCGGCACGCACGGCAAGACGACGACGACCAGCCTGGTGGCCAGCGTGCTCGCCGCGGCCGGGCTCGACCCGACCTTTGTGATCGGCGGGCGCCTCAACAGCGCCGGTGCCAATGCGCAACTCGGCAGCGGCGACTACATCGTGGTCGAGGCCGACGAATCGGACGCGTCCTTCCTGAACCTGCTGCCGGTGATGGCGGTGGTCACGAACATCGACGCCGACCACATGGAGACCTACGGGCACGACTTCGGCAACCTGAAGAAGGCCTTCGTCGATTTCCTGCACCGCATGCCCTTCTACGGTGTCGCGATCCTGTGCACCGATGACGAGGCGGTGCGCAGCATCGTGCCCGAGGTGACCTGCCCGGTGACCAGCTACGGCTTCAACGAAGACGCTCAGGTGCGCGCCGTGAACGTGCGCGCGGTCGGGGGCCAGATGCACTTCACCGCGCAGCGCCGCAACGGCATCACGCTGCCCGACCTGGACATCGTGTTGAACCTGGCCGGCGAGCACAACGTGCTGAATGCGCTGTCGGTGATCGCGGTGGCGGTCGAGCTCGGCGTGGCCGACGACGCCGTGCAGCGCGGCCTGGCTGATTTCAAGGGCGTGGGCCGGCGCTTCCAGAGCTACGGCGACGTGCCGGTGAAGGATGCCTCCGGCACGGCGGCTTTCACGCTGATCGAGGACTACGGCCATCACCCGGTCGAGATGGCGGCCACCATCGCTGCGGCCCGTGGCGCCTTCCCGGGACGCCGCCTGACGCTGGCTTTCCAGCCGCACCGCTACACCCGCACGCGCGACTGCTTCGAGGACTTCGTCAAGGTGCTGGGCACGGCCGATGCCGTGCTGCTGGGCGAGGTCTACGCGGCCGGCGAGGCGCCCATCGTGGCGGCCGACGGCCGCTCGCTGGCGCGTGCCCTGCGCGTGGCCGGCAAGGTCGAGCCGGTGTTCGTCGACGAGATCGGCGCGATGGCGCAGGCCATTCTCGACAACGCGCGCGACGGCGACGTCGTCATCTGCATGGGCGCCGGTTCCATCGGCGCCGTGCCCGGCCGCGTGGTGGAGCTGGGCGGCGCGGCCGCATCGGTGAAGCCGGGCCAGTTCACCCGCGAAGGAAGGGCGCTGTGAGCACTCCGAACATCCAGTCACTCGGTAAGGTCGCCGTCCTTTTCGGCGGCACCTCGGCCGAGCGCGAGATCTCGATCCTGTCGGGCACCGGCGTGCTCGAGGCGCTGCGCTCGCGCGGCGTCGACGCGCATGCCTTCGATCCGGCCGAGCGCGACCTGGTCGAACTCAAGCGCGAAGGCTTCGCGCGCTGCTTCATCGCGCTGCACGGGCGCCACGGCGAAGACGGCACGGTGCAGGGCGCGCTTGAACTCCTGGGCATTCCCTACACCGGCTCCGGTGTGATGGCGTCGAGCGTGGCCATGGACAAGGTCATGACCAAGCGCATCTGGCAGGCCGACGGCTTGCCGACGCCCAAGTACGTGCGCCTGGCCGCCGACCAGCAGAGCCGCGAGCAGATCCGCGCCGTGCCCGACGTGCTCGGCCTGCCGCTGATCGTCAAGCCACCGCGCGAAGGCTCGTCCATCGGCGTGACCAAGGTACAGGGCTATTCGCAGATGCAGGAGGCGGTGGCGCTCTCCGCGAAGTACGACGCCGACGTGCTGTGCGAGGAGTTCATCGAGGGCGAGGAAGTCACTTGCTCCGTGCTCGGCCACGGGCTCGACGCGCAGGCCCTGCCGGTGATTCGCATCGCCGCGCCCGAGGGCGCCTACGACTACCAGAACAAGTACTTCACCGACGACGTCAAGTACCACTGCCCGAGCGGCCTGCCCGAAGCGGAGGAAAAGGAGATCCAGCGCCTCACGCTGGCGGCCTATCGCACGCTCGGCTGCCGCGGCTGGGGCCGCTCCGACGTGATGATCCGCGCGAGCGACCGCAAGCCCTTTCTGCTGGAGTTGAACACCTCCCCCGGCATGACGACGCATTCGCTGGTGCCGATGGCGGCACGTGCGGTGGGCATCGCCTACGAGGACCTGTGCGTGCGCGTGCTGGCATCGGCGGCACTCGATTCGGAAGGCAAGGTCTGACGACATGGCCACGACCGCACCCGTCCCCTTCGACGTCAAGCTCATGAACCTCACGGCGACGCTGGTCTTCGCCGTGTTCGGTGTCGTGCTGCTGGCGGCGGGGGCGTGGTGGGTGCTGCGCCAGCCCTTCTTCCCGATCGCCGGCATCAAGGTCGACGGCGAGGTGACGCACAACAACACGGTCACGCTGCGTGCCAACGTGGCGCCGCAGCTGGCGGGCAACTTCTTCACCGTCGACCTGGCGCGCGCGCGCACGGCCTTCGAGTCGGTGCCCTGGGTGCGCAAGGCCGTGGTGCGGCGCGAGTTCCCGAACAAGCTGCGCGCCACGCTGACCGAGCATGTGCCGGTCGCGCACTGGGGCGACGAGGCGGGCTCGAAGCTGGTCAACGGCTTCGGCGAGGTCTTCGAGGCCAACGTGGCCGAGGTCGACGACCAGCTTCCGCGGCTCGACGGCCCGGTCGAGCAGGCCGGGCAGGTGCTGGGCATGTACCGCCTGCTGGCACCGCTGTTCCAGCCCTACGAGCTGAGCGTGGTCGAGCTCGGCCTGTCGAGCCGTGGCAGCTGGCATGTGCTGCTCGACAGCGGCGCGCTCGTCGAACTGGGCCGCGGCCGCAGCGAGGAAGTCGTGGCCCGCACCGAGCGTTTCCTGCGCACCGTGTCGCAGGTGGCCGCGCAGTATGGCCGCACCGTCGCCTCTGTGGAAGGCGCCGACCTGCGGCACAACGAAGGCTATGCGCTGCGAATGCGCGGCGTCACCACGGTCGTCAACGACCCCAAGAAGAAATAAGCGAACACCGAGGACATTCCATGCCCAAAGAATACAAAGACCTGGTCGTCGGACTCGACATCGGCACCGCCAAGGTGATGGTGGTGGTGGCCGAGGTGCTGCCCAACGGCGAACTCAAGCTGGCCGGCCTCGGCGTGGCGCCGAGCAACGGCCTCAAGCGCGGCGTGGTGGTCAACATCGACGCCACGGTGCAGAGCATCCAGCAGGCGCTGAAAGAAGCGGAACTGATGGCCGACTGCAAGATCGGCCGCGTCTACACCGGCATCACCGGCAGCCACATCCGCGGCATCAACTCCAGCGGCATGGTGGCGGTGAAGGACAAGGAAGTGACGCCCGCCGACGTGGCCCGCGTGGTCGAGACGGCGCGCGCCATCAACATCTCGAGCGACCAGCGGCTGCTGCTGGTGGAGCCGCAGGAGTTCGTGATCGACGGCCAGGACGTGAAGGAGCCGATCGGCATGAGCGGCATGCGGCTCGAGGCCAAGGTGCACATCGTGACCGGTGCCCAGAGCGCGGCCGAGAACATCATCAAGTGCGTGCGCCGCTGCGGCCTGGAGGTCGACCAGCTGATGCTGAATCCGCTGGCCTCGAGCCAGGCGGTGCTGACCGAGGACGAGCGTGAACTGGGCGTGTGCCTGGTCGACATCGGCGCGGGCACGACCGACGTGGCGATCTTCACCAACGGCGCGATCCGCCACACGGCCGTGATCCCGATCGCGGGCGACCTGATCACCAGCGACATCGCGATGGCGCTGCGCACGCCGACCAAGGACGCCGAGGACATCAAGGTCGAGAACGGCTACGCCAAGCAGCTGCTGGCCGACCCCGACACGCAGGTCGAGGTGCCGGGCCTGGGCGACCGCGGCCCGCGCATGCTGAGCAAGCAGGCGCTGGCCGGCGTGATCGAGCCGCGCGTCGAGGAGATCTTTTCGCTCGTCCAGCAGGTGGTGCGCGAGTCGGGCTACGAGGAAGTGCTGTCGTCCGGCATCGTGCTGACCGGCGGCAGCGCGGTCATGCCGGGCATGGTCGAACTCGGCGAGGACATCTTCCTCAAGCCGGTGCGCCGCGGCATCCCGAAGTATTCGAGCGCGTTGTCCGACATGGTGGCGCAGCCCCGTGCGGCTACCGTCATGGGGTTGCTCGAAGAAGCACGTTTTGCGCGCATGCGCGGCTACAAGGTCGCGCAGAAGAACGGTTCGGTGAAGACGGCCTTCGGCCGCTTCAAGGACTTCATCGTGGGGAACTTCTGACATGAAGTTCTACCCCCTCTGGCTGGCCCGCGGCAGTCCGCCCCGGCACTTCAACGAGCGATGGCGGCGGACCGGTCCGCCATCCCCACGAGCAACCGGTCCGCGCACAGAAAAATAGTTCAGAAACACACGGCAACTGCAAGCAATCTAGGAGTCACCAAATGGCCATCGAAATGATCGAAATGGAAGAGTTCAACCAAGGCACGCAGATCAAGGTGATCGGCGTGGGCGGCGGCGGCGGCAACGCGGTCGCGCACATGATCGAGCGCGGCGTGCAAGGCGTTCAGTTCTCCTGCGCCAACACCGACGCGCAAGCGCTGTCGCGCAGCAACGCACCCAAGCTGATCCAGCTGGGCAACAACGGCCTGGGCGCCGGTGGCAAGCCCGACAAGGGCCGCGAGGCGGCCGAACTGGCGGTGGACGAAATCCGCGCGGCCATCGACGGCGCGCACATGCTCTTCATCACCGCCGGGATGGGCGGCGGCACCGGCACCGGTGCGGCACCGGTCATCGCGCGCATCGCCAAGGAGATGGGCATCCTCACCGTCGGCGTGGTCACCAAGCCCTTCGACTGGGAAGGCGGCAAGCGCATGAACAACGCCGACAGCGGCCTGGCCGAGCTCGAAGCCAACGTCGACTCGCTGATCGTGATCCTGAACGAGAAGCTGCTCGAAGTGCTGGGCGAGGACGTGACGCAGGCCGAGGCCTTCGCGCATGCCAACGACGTGCTGAAGAACGCCGTCGGCGGCATCTCGGAAATCATCAACGAGTACGGCGGCGTGAACGTCGACTTCGAGGACGTGCGCACCGTGATGGGCGAACCCGGCAAGGCCATGATGGGCACGGCCGCGGCCAGCGGCCCCGACCGCGCGCGCATCGCCGCCGAGCAGGCCGTGGCCTGCCCGCTGCTCGAAGGCATCGACCTGTCGGGCGCCAAGGGCGTGCTGGTGCTGGTGACGGCGTCGAAGGGCTCGCTGAAGCTGTCGGAATCGAAGCTGGCGATGAACACGATCCGTGCCTATGCCTCGCCGGACGCGCACGTGATCTACGGTGCCGCCTACGACGAGAACCTGGGCGACGAGATGCGCGTGACGGTGGTCGCCACCGGCCTGTCGCGCCCTGACGCACGCCGCCAGGCTCCGACGCTGGAAGTCATCCGCACCGGCACCGACAACATCGGCTTCACCGTGCCGACGCTGGGCGGCGTGGGCCATGCCGGCGCGCACGGCCAGCCGAACTACGAAGGCATGGCGGTGCCGAGCGTGTGGCGCACCAACCG
The DNA here is from genome assembly GCF_030317205.1 of Variovorax sp. J2L1-78. Lineage (NCBI taxonomy): Bacteria > Pseudomonadati > Pseudomonadota > Betaproteobacteria > Burkholderiales > Comamonadaceae > Variovorax > Variovorax arabinosiphilus. Next base: position 718,808 of record NZ_JASZYB010000003.1, read on the forward strand.
CACGATGGCCGCGGCCAAGGTCGACGCGCTGTCTTCGGGCGGCATGGACGACTTCGAGATCCCCGCGTTTTTGCGTCGGCAAGCCGACTGAGGCCGACCGTGTGACTATGGAGGCCATAGCGAGCCGCGCGTTCCGGCGTGCGTCTCGCGCTCCTAAAATCACGGCCGTGCTGCAACAACGAACGCTCAAGTCCATCACCCGCGCCGTCGGCGTGGGGCTGCACAGTGGGCAGCGGGTGGAACTCACGCTGCGGCCGGCGGCGCCGGACACGGGCATCGTGTTCCGCCGTGTCGACCTGCCCGAGCCGGTGGACATCCCGATGACGGCCGAGGCCGTCACCGACACGCGCCTGGCGTCGACCATCTCCAAGGGCGGCGCCAAGGTGCAGACCGTCGAACACCTGATGTCGGCCTGCGCCGGCCTGGGCATCGACAACCTGGTCATCGACATCACGGCGGACGAAGTGCCGATCCTCGATGGGTCGGCTTCGTCGTTCGTCTTTCTTCTTCAAAGCGCGGGCATCGTGCTGCAGCAGGCACCGCGTCGCTTCATCCGCGTGGTGAAGCCGGTCGAGGTGCGCGAAGGCGAGGGCGCCAACGCCAAGTGGGCGCGGCTGGAGCCCTATCACGGCTTCAAGCTGAGCTTCGAGATCGACTTCGACCACCGCGTGGTCGACTCGACCGGCCAGCGCGTCGAGTTCGATCTGGGAAGTGGCTCGTACAGCCGCGACATCGCACGGGCGCGCACCTTCGGCTTCACCAAGGAAGTCGAGTACATGCGCAGCAAGGGCCTGGCGCTGGGCGGCGGGCTCGACAACGCGATCGTCATGGACGACACCAAGGTGCTGAACGTCGGCGGCCTGCGCTACGACGACGAGTTCGTGAAGCACAAGATCCTCGACGCGATGGGCGACCTGTACGTGATCGGCCGCCCGCTGCTGGCGGCCTACAGCGCCTTCCGCTCGGGCCACGCCATGAACAACCAGCTGCTGCGCGAACTGCTGCGGCACGAGGACGCCTACGAGATCGTCACCTTCGACGACGAGAAGCTCGCCCCAGCGGGCTTTGCCGAAGTGGCGCGCGCCTGGTAGCGCCGGCGTACCGACCGATGCTGCTGTTCCGCTGGGCCATCCTTCTGCTGCTGCTCGTGGCCGGCGTGTCCTTCGCGTTCTATGCGGGCACGGGCCAAGTGAAGTACCGGCGCTTCGGCTGGATCGTCCTCAAGTGGACGCTGCTGGCGGCGTTCGGCTTCTTCGCCGTGCTGATCGCCGAACGCGTGGCCTGAAGCCTCAGCGCGTCCGGCCCTTGCGGTACATGCCGCTTGTGCTGCGCGACAGATCCGCCGCTTCGCCCAGCCGTGCCATCGAACTGCCGACATGCGCATGCGTGATCGCAATGCCCAGCGCATCGGCGGCGTCGCTGCCGGGCAGGCCCGGCAGGTCGAGCAGTCGCTTCACCATCTCCTGCACCTGGGCCTTCGCAGCCTGACCATGACCGGCCACGGCGCGCTTCATCTGCAGCGCGGTGTACTCGGCGACCGGGAGGCTGCGCGACACCAGTGCCGTGAGGCAGGCGCCGCGCGCCTGGCCGAGCAGCAGCGTGGACTGCGGATTGACGTTGACGAAGATGATCTCGACGGCCGACGCATCGGGCTGGTAGCGCGCCACGATCTCGCCGATGCCGTCGAACAGCACCTTGAGCCGTTCGGGCAGGTTGCCCCGGTCCAGATGCTTGGTGCTGATCGTGCCGCTGGCCACGTAGCGCAGGGCATGGCCGTCCAGGTCGACCACGCCGAAACCGGTGGTTTGCAGGCCGGGGTCGATACCGAGGATGCGCATGTCGAGGGCGGAGCAGGGCCGACGGCACAGGCCGTCGGCCGCAAGGGGGATGGGCCTTCGACTGTAGCCGACCGCCCCAGCCGTCGCGTGCGATCAGAACCGGTGGCGCACGCCGACGGTGTAGCCGTTGCGGCTCTTCGGCCCGCCTGCGGCCGTCGTGCCGTTGAGGTTGGCCTCGCCCTTCAGGCGCGTGGTGTCGAATTCCGCATAGATGTCGGTGCGGCGCGACAGCGCATAGTCGGCCGCGAACACGAAGAAGTTGGCCCGTGCGTCACCGGCAACCGTGGGCCCCGACTGCTTGGTGCGGTAGTAGTGCGCGCCGAGGTTGAGCAGCGGCATGATCTGGTAGCCCAGGCCGATGGTCGCGAGGTCGCGCTGGTTGGCCGCCAGGAAGGCCGGTCCGCCGAAGTTGCCGTTGGCGACCGAGCTGCCGCTCCACAGGCTCGACAGCACCGCGAGGTCGGTGGCTGCCGTCAGCGGGCCGCCGTCCAGCTTGTTGCGGCCGTAGCCCACATTGAGGTACCACTTGTCGATGCGGTAGGAACCGCCCAGCGTCCAGGCGTCGAGCTTGCGGCCCGATCCGAACTCGTAGTTCTGGAAGGCCCCGCCGACGGCCAGGCCACCGGAGGCATAGCGCAGGTAGGCACCGACCGTCCGGCCCCCGGTGGGCGCGTCCTCGTCGAACGAGTACTGCAGGCCGCCTCGGAAGTCGCCGTACTCGGCCACATACTTGATCATGTTGCTGGCGCGCGCCCCCAGCGAAAAGCCGATCTCCGGCTTGAACGCGTCGAAATACGGCGAGTAGGGAAACGACGCATAGGTGCTGGTCACCACGTCGAACAGGACGTTGTACTGGCGCCCGAGCATCACGCGGCCGAAGCTACTGCTCTGCAGGCCGACCCAGGACTGCTGGAAGTAGTTGGTGGTCGCCTGGGCCCCGGTGTCGGTGTTGAAGCGGTTCTCCAGGTTGGCCAGCGCGCGCAGTCCGCCGCCCATGTCCTCGGTCACGTTGATGCCCCAACGGCTCTGCGACATGCCGCCACCGATCATCTGCGTCAGGCTCCCGTCGCCTGCCGGGCCTTCGTTGGTCGTGTGCCGGACGGCGGCGTCGACGATGCCGTAGATCTGCACACTGGACTGGGACCAGGCCAGGGGGGCGGCGGCGAGCAGGGCACCGGCCATCGAAGCTTTCCTGAGCATTCTGCGTCTCCTCGTTGTGGTGCCCGCTACTCTAGGGTAGGACCACGCAGTTGCGACGAAGTGTTTCCTGCTCGATTTCCCCTATGGGTGAATCCGGCGCAAGTTGCTACCGCACGGTAGAAGCAGGGGGCCGAAGACGCGTCGGCGATGCGCACACGCTGCGCGCTTCAGAGGCCGAAGTACCAGCGCACCGAGTGGAAGAACACCGGTGCTGCAAAGCACAAAGCGTCGACACGGTCCAGGAGGCCGTTGGCACCGGTCACGCCCACCCCCTTTTGGCCCCAGTTCGGAATGCCCCGGTCACGCTTGAGCGCCTTCATCACCAGGTGGCCCATCGAGCCGGCGACGCAGGCGATGAGCGCCATGGCCAGCGCCTGGCCGAACTTGAAGGGCGTGATGAACGACATCGCCGCGCCGACCACGCTGGCGATCGCCATGCCCAGGCCCCAACTGGCCCAGTTGAAGCTGCGGCTCACGTGGGGTGCGAAAGGCTTGCGTGCCAGCCAGCGCCCGACGATGCCGCGCCGCGCGACATCCGCCTCGTCCGGCGGCAGGTAGGCGAAGCGGCGTGCGATCAGGTGCTGCACCACCATGCAGGTCTGCACCACGAAGACCAGGAAGAACACGAGGAAGGCGCTCTTGCCTTCGTAGCCGGGGAAGGACAGCAACAGCAGCGCCGGCACGTGGCTCATGCCGTAGACGCAGACCATGATGCCCCACTGCAGCTTGGCGTTGCGCTCCAGGAACTGGCTGGGGTCGTTGGCCAGCGCGCTCACCACCGGGATGGCGATGAACACGTAGACCGGGATGAAGACGGTGAAGAGGTCGAAGCGCGCGGTGGCCACCAGCATGAACTGGACCGGCAGCACCACGAAGAAGGCCAGGATCAGGCTGCGGTGGTCGCCGCGCCGCGTGGGCGACAGTGTGATGAACTCGCGCAGCGCGAAGAAGGCGATGAGGGCGAACAGCAGCGTGGCCACACCCGGACCGAGGGCCCAGCCGATCCAGAACACCACCGCCATGAACCAGGTGGTGCGCAGCAGTGCGCGGAAGTCCGCGAACTCGCGCAGCCAGGCCTCGCCGTGCGCTGCATTGCGCCGTTCGCGCAGGCCGACCAGCAGCGTGACGATGCTCACCAGCGTGAGCACGCCGAAGACGATGAAGAAGAGCGCGGCGACCTGGTGGGTCGGCGAGAGGTTGCGAAGGAAGGCGTTCATACGTGGCGCAGCGCGATCACGGCTTCGCGTGCACGGTCGAGAAAGGCGCGGCGCTCTTCGCCCGGCGCCAGGGCGATCGGCGCGCCGAAGGTCACCGAGCAGAGGATGGGCACCGGCACGATCTCGCCCTTGGGCATCACGCGCTGCACGTTGTCGATCCAGGCCGGCACCAGCACCACGTCGGGGAACATCTGCGCCAGCGTGAACAGGCCCGACTTGAACTTCTGCGGCTCGCCGGTGTGGCCGCGCGTGCCCTCGGGGAAGATGATGATCGAGTCGCCGCTCTTGAGGGCCTCGATGAGCGGCTGCAGCGGCGCCATCGGGTCGGGCGGCGGCGCGCCTGCTTCGGCCGGTGCCGGCGTGCCGCCGCGCTCCACGTAGATCGCATTGAACACCTCGGTGGTGATCCAGCGCTTCATCGGCGTGTTGGCCCAGTAGTCGCGCGCTGCGATCGGCCGGGTGATGCTGCGCAGCTCTTCGGGCAGCGCGGCCCAGATCATCACCAGGTCGAGGTGGCTCTGGTGGTTGGCGAAGTAGATGCGCTGCTCGGCCTTCGGCGGGCAGCCCCACCATCGGGCTTGTGCGCCGGTGAGCAAACGCACCAGGCCCAGCAGCACCCACCCCAGCAACTTCGCAGCAAGCATGGCGGCGATGATACGGGGCCATGACGACACCTCCCGCCCTTGCCTGGCGCTTCGATGCGCGTGCCTTCGCCATTGCGCTGGCGCTCTTTGTCCTCCTCGTGCTGCTGGCCACCCTGGGGGCGCGCGCCGGTTGGCTGCGCGGCTTCGTCGGCGACGTGCTGGCCGTGGCCTGGCTGTACTTCGTCTTCAAGACCGTGGTGCCAGTGCGGCCGATGCCGCTCGCGCTGGCCGCCTTCGGCGTGGGCTGTGCACTGGAACTGGGCCAGTACCTCGCGCGGCTGGGGCATTGGCAGATCGCGAACCCCGTGCTGCGCGTCGTCATCGGCAGCACGCCGGACTGGCTGGACGTGCTGGCCTACGGCCTTGGCGCCGTGGCGGCCGTCTCGATCGAGCAGCGCGGGAAGCACCGTAGAGTCGAAGCATGACGACGCAACGATTGCTGCCTGCCCGCGCCGAGGACATCCCGGCGCTCATCGACCTGATCCTCACGCATGGCCCGAATCCTTGGAACTGGCTGCCGCCCGATGACGTGGCGCGGCATGTCGCGCAGATCGCGACCGGGGAGGTCGGCGCGGTGGTCGCCTGGGCGGGCGACGCCGTGCAAGGCGTCGTCACCTTCTGCCAGACGCAGCACTTCGCGCGCTACCAGCCGGCCGGGCGCACCGCCCAGCCGCAGGGCTATGTCTGCGAAGCGGTCGTGCACCGCGATGCCGTCGGGCAAGGGCTGGGCGCCCGCCTGTTGCGGGCGGCGCTCGATGCGCTGAAGGCGCAGGGGCTGCACGCGGTCTACATCGACCGCCATGAAGAGAACGCCGCCTCGGCCGGGATGATGCGCAAGGCCGGGTTCACCGTGATCGACACCTTCGACGAGCCCGCGAGGCGGCCCCACGGCTCGGGCCGCACGACCGTGTGCCGCATCGTCTTCGACGACGACGCCGCGCCGTCTGTCTAGGGCAACTCGGCGGCCGACATCCGCGCCATGATGGTCGACGCGCGTCCGCTCACGTAGGGCGAGCCCGGCCGCTTCTCGAAGAATTTGGGGCTGGGCAGCATCACCGCGAGGCGCGCCGCCTCGTTGGCGCTCAGGCGCGCTGCCGGTTTGTTGAAGTAGTGCTGCGCTGCGGCCTCGGCGCCGAACACGCCTTCGCCCCATTCGACGTTGTTCAGGTAGATCTCGAGGATGCGGCGCTTGCTCAGCAGCGCCTCGAGCGCGGCGGCGAGCACCAGCTCCTGGCCCTTGCGCAGCAGCGTGCGTTCACCCGACAGCAGCAGGTTCTTCGCCAGTTGCTGCGTGATGGTCGAGCCGCCGCGGATCTTCGCGGGCGCCGGTTCCTTGCCGCGGGCGCGGGCCTGGGCGGCACGGCGCGCCGCGATCTCCTCGGCCTTGGCGTTGCGCTGGCGGGCGCGTTCGATCGCCTCCCACTCGATGCCGCCGTGGTAGATGAACTCGGCGTCCTCGCTGGCGATCACCGCGCGCTTGAGCGTGTCGGCGATGCGGTCGTAGGGCACCCATTCCTGCTGCCAGCCGGGCGAGTCGCCGCGCTTGGCGTTGGCGCGACCGTTCGTCGCGATCTGCCAGGCTTCGGAACGCTGGAAGGCGGTCGATTCCGGTGCGACCACCGTCATGAACGCGATGCGCCCGAGGAAGAAGAGCTGAAGGCCGATGCCCGCCAGCACCAGGCAGAGCAGCCAGCGCGCGATCTGTCGCATGCGCCTAGCCGTCGACCAAGGCGCGCAATTCAGCCAGCACCTGCGCCGCCGGCGGGCGAACGCCGCGCCAGATCGCAAAGGCCTCCGCCGCCTGCTCGACCAGCATGCCGAGGCCGTCGCGCGGCACCGCACGATGTGCGCGGGCCCAGTCGAGAAAGCCCGCGGCGGCCGGCCCGTACATCATGTCGATGGCCAGCGTGCCGGGCTTGAGCACCGACGCCGCCACCGGCACCGCGCCGCCCGACAGGCTGGACGCGCTGGCGTTGACCACGATGTCGAAGTTGCCGTCCACGGTGTGCAGTTCCTGCGCTTCGATGCTGGCGTGGTGTTCCAGCGCCAGCGCGGCGTGGCGCTGCACCAGCGTGATGGCCTTCGCCAGCGTCCGGTTGGCGACGACCACGCGCCGCGCGCCGGCTGCCAGCACCGGGCCGAGCACGCCCGAGGCACCGCCGCCCGCGCCGATCAGCAGCACGTCGCGCCCGGCGATCGGCACGCCGGCGTTGCGCTGGATGTCGTTGACCAGGCCCACACCGTCGGTGTTGTCGCCGTGCATGCCGTCGTCGCGAAAGCTCAGCGTGTTGACGGCTTCGGCCAGCGCGGCGCGCTCGCTCACATGCTGGGCCGCGTCACGCGCGTCGAACTTGAAAGGCACGGTGACGTTGCAGCCGCGGGCGGTGCCGACGGGGTCGGCGCGGAAGGCGGCCAGGCCTTCGGCGAAGCCACCGAGTTCGACGCGGCGCCGACCGTAATTCAGGGTCTCGCCGGTCAGCTCGGCAAAGCGGGCGTGGATCCAGGGCGAGCGGCTGTGCTCGACCGGGTTGCCCATGACGCAGTACAGGTCCATGGTGCTCAATTCTGGCGGGACGACAGCTGCGTCTCGAGCGTCTCGTCCCGCGTGAAGCGGAAACGCGAGGGCAGCACGATCTGGTCGGCCTGGCGTCGCATCGCGTCGCTGAAGCGGCCGAAGTTGCCGATGCTGCGCACGATGGCCTGCGCCCGGCGGTCGAGCGCGAGGTTGCCCGAGGTCTCGACCACTTCGGTGGCCAGCAGGCTGCCGTCGAAGTTGACGGTGACCAGCATGGTGAGCTCGCCGTAGAGCTTCTTGCCGGCGACTTCGGGAAAGTTCTCGGTGCCGCGCGATTCGATGCGCCGACGCAGTGCATCCACGTACACCGCATAGGCGGCCTCGCGTGTCGACGGGCTGATGTAGCGTTTCTTGGGGCGGGCGTTCTCTTCGTTCACCCGGCGCTCGATCTCGGCCAGCAGGTTGATGAGCTGCCGGCGCTTCTCTTCCTGTGCCTTGGCCTCGCTCGGGTTGCCCTGCTGGCGCGGGTCGGGCATCGGCATCGCGGCGAGCTGCTGCTTGATCTGGGCCAGCAGCAACTGCTGCTGCGCCTGCATCGCCTCGACCTTGCGCTCGGCCTCTTCCATCGAGTCGCCGATGGTGGTGAAGGTCGAGGGCGGCAGCGGGCTGGTGGCACGGCCGCGGTCGAGGTCGCCGCCGCCGGCCATCGACTTCTGCGCGATCGCCATCGCCTTGTCGGGTGTCTCGTTGGTCGACGCGTTGACCAGGATGATCTCGAGCGGCGTGTCCTGGAACACGCGGTTGAACGCCTGCGGATCGACGAAGCGCACCGTCAGCAGCGCGGCATGCGCGATCACCGACAGGCCGAGGGCGATCTGCAGGGTGCTCAGGTCTTTGAGGTTCATGACGCGCTCGGCGGGGTAACGTTCGACTTTTTCAGGCCGGTGTGTTCTCCGCGGCAGCCTCGCTGTCGTTGAGGTCCACGGCGATGGCGATCGGGCCGGCCACTTCTTCCTCTTCGTCGGTACCGCTGTCGTCGAGCGCCGCCGCATCGGCCGGTGCGTCGAGGCGCTCGATGACCGTGCCGTGCACGTCGAGCGCGATCTCGTCGATTTCGCCGAGCTTCACGCGCACGTGGGCGCCACGTTCCTGCTGGCCGGCCACCGGGAACACCAGCGGCAGCGTGTCGGCGCGTACCAGGGCACCGTTCGGGATGTCCTTGATCACCGTCGCCGTCAGTTCGCCGATGCCCTGCTGCTGCAGGTACTTCAGCGTCCAGAAGCGTTCCATGCCGCCCTGGTAGGCGTTGTAGGTCGCATAGGCCGCGTCGAAGCCCGAGAGGATCGAGAACAGGTCGGCATCCTTCGGCTTGAAGGGCGCGGCCAGCGCGGCGGTCTTGCCGTGGCGCGCCGCCGCGATGATCTGCCACTGGTTCACCAGGTCGGTGTAGCGGCGCAGCGGCGAGGTGCTCCAGGCATAACTCTTCACGCCCAGGCCCGCATGCGGCAGCGCCCGGGTGCCCATGCGCACCTTGATGCCGGGCGCCAGGCTGGCCTGGCTGCGGTAGAGGCCCGGCACGCCGAGCTCGCCCAGCCAGCCGCCCCAGCCGCTGTTGGCCAGGATCATGGCTTCGGAGACGATCAGGTCGAGCGGCGCACCGCGCTGGCGCGTGCTGATTTGCACCTGCTCGCTGCCTTCGGGCTCGCCTTCATTCCCCACGAGGCGGAAGTTGTAGTCGGGGCGGTTGAAGTTCTCCGGCTTGCCGCGCACGACTTCGCGCTGCGCCTTCAATTGCTTGGCTAGGCGGAACAGGAAGCTGAGCGGCGCACGCAGCGTGTTCACCACCTCGGGCGTGTCGGCGCTCTGCACCGCGGCGTCTTCCAGCCAGGCCTGCGTGATGACGCCGTCGAGCCGGTCGTGCCGCAGGTTGGCGACGATCGGTACGCGCTCGATCTTGGTTTCGGTGCCCTGCAGTTCGAGCGTGGCTTCGTCGAAGCGCGCATAGAGCGACACGGCCGGGCGGTCGCCGCCTTCGAGCAGCGTGTAGCTCTGCACCACCGCGTCGGGCAGCATGGTGATCTTGTAGCCCGGCATGTAGACGGTGGACATGCGCGCGCGCGCCACCTGGTCGAGCGGGCTGCCGGGCGCGAAGGCCAGGCCGGGCGCGGCGATGTGCACGCCGACGGTGACCGTGCCGCTGCCCAGGCCCTGCACCGACAGCGCGTCGTCGATCTCGGTGGTCTGCGAATCGTCGATCGAGAAGGCCTCGACGCCGTCGGCACGCGGCAGGTCGTCGGCGATCGCCGGGGCGCTGAGCGCGGGCGGGAAGGCCGTGCCCTTGGGGAAGTTCTCGAACAGGAAGCGCTTCCAGTGGAACTGGTAGGCCGAGTCGATGGCCCCGGCGCGTTCGAGCAGGTCGAGCGGCGCGCGCTGGGCAGTACGCGAAGCTTCGACCACCGCCTTGTACTCCGGCGCGTTCTTGTCGGGTTTGAAGAGGATCTTGTAGAGCTGCTCGCGCACGGGCGCCGGGCACTCGCCCGCCACCAGCTGGGCCGCCCACTCGGCGATCTGCGCCAGCACCTGCTTTTTCTTCTCGATCGCGGCCAGCGCCTGCTGGATGATCTCGGCCGGCGCTTTTTTGAAGCGGCCCTTGCCGGCGCGTCGGAAGTAGTGCGGCGCCTCGAACAGCGCGAACAGCGCTGCGGCCTGCTGCACCAGCGAGGGGTTGGCCTGGAAATACTCGGTCGCCAGGTCGGCGAAGGCGAATTCGCCCTCGGGCGCGAATTCCCAGGCCAGGTCGAGGTCCATGCCGGCGGCGAGCGCGCGGGCATCGGCGATCAGCTCGGCCGGGGCCGGTTTCTCGAAGCGCAGCACGATGTGTGCGCCCTTGACCTTGACCCGCTTCCCGGTGTCGAGCTCGACCTGCGCCGACGCTTCGGCCTCCGACAACACGCGGCCGCCGAGGTACTTGCCGGCTTCTTCGAACAATACAAACATGGGCGCGATTGTCCCATGGGCACCCGACACCGGCGCCGGCGGCACCGGCGTCAGACCGGATCGAGGAAGCGCAGGACGTCGACGAGGTGCTTCGTCTCGAAGTCAGACAGCGCATGGTCGCCGCCTTCGAGCAGGCGCACCCGGCTGCCCGGGTAGCGGGCCGACATTTCGCGCCAGTCCAGCACCTCGTCGCCCTTGGCGACGATGGCGAAGATGCGTTCGGGCCGGGTGACCGGGCCAACTTCCAGCGTGCGCAGCTCCTCGATGAACGCCGGCTGGAAATAGAAGTGTTGCGCCGGGTCGTGCCAGGCGGTCTGGTCGCCGATGTAGCGGGCCAGGTCGCGCGCCGGGTCGACGGCCGGGTTGAGCAGCACCGCCGGGCAGCGCGTCATGGCCGCGACGTAGGTCGCGTAGAAACCGCCCAGCGACGAGCCGATGACGGCCATGGTGTCGCGTGGCCAGGGGTCGATGCCGCGCATGACCATGTCCATCGCTTCGCGCGGCGAGGGCGGCAACTGCGGGCACCACCAGTGCACGCCCGGGTGGTGCCGCGCCACGTGCTCGGCCACCAGACGCGCCTTCATCGACTGCGGCGACGAGCGGAAACCGTGCAGGTAGAGCAGATGGGTGGTGGGCATCGTGGGCATGCTAACCGCGGCATCACCCCGTCCGACCGGCGGCGCGCAGCGCAAGGAAAAAGCCCCGCCGAGGTGGGGCCGTGGCAGGGACATCGTGCGACTACTGCAGCTTGTAGGTGCCGATCTTCTTGCTCAGTTCGACCTGCCGCGTGTTGCGGGCCCACAGTTCGAACATGTTCAGCGTCGTGCCCTGCGCGTATTGCGTCGGCGAGGTCGCATCGCAATGCGCGTCCGACTGGCTCTGCTTCGAGCAGTAGAGCTTCGCCTTGCGCGCGGTGATCGACACGCCGACCGTGTCGTTGTAGCGCGCACCCTGGACGTTGTTCACCGTCGGCGCGCGGCCGTAGGCGGACAGCGAGGTCGGGGCCAGCGCGCCGCCGGGGACCACCCAGCCGGCCGTGTCGCCGTCGGCGCTGAAGTCGATGATGTTCGGCTCGGCCGGGTCGAGCGCCCCGAAGACCAGACTGCCGGAATTCGACGCGGCGGTTTCCGCAATCAGCTCGGCGCGCAGCGCCGGCGTCGCGTCGGCGAACACCAACTGACGGATCTCGGCGATCGTCTGGGCGCGCGAGAGCGTGCGGTAGCTCTGCACGACGTTGGGCACCTGGGCGTCGACGTGGAAGAACTCCAGCTTCCAGACGCTCTGGTCCTGCAGGGCCCGCACGCCGGCTTCGTCGTACTGCGGCGTGGCGGTGAAGAAACCTTCCTTGTCCACCGGATTGCCGGCGGTCGCTGCATCGCGGTAGGCCGCGGCGAGCCGGTAGACGGGCGTCGCCGTGGGCGAGTTGTTGCTCTGGATGACGAGGTAGGACAACCCGCCGCTGGGCACGAAGGTCAGTTGCGTGCCCATCGGGGTGGTCGCCACCACCTTCGCGAAGATCGGCGCGCCGTTGCCGTCGACGCGGTTGTCGATGCTGATGTTGTAGCCCGTGGTGTACGAGCTGAACGCCGGCGTGTTGATCAGCTCGCGATCCTCCGAAAGCGGCCGAACGCTCGCGCTGTAGGCGTTGCCGTTGCCGACCAGCTTGAGCGTGCCGTTCACGTTGCGCGCGATGAGCGTGTCGTTGTCGGCGTTGCCGGTGGTGTCCACCCAGCGATAGCTCATGACCACGTCGCCGTTCGTGCGGAGGAACTCGAAGTTGCCGCGCTCCCACTTCAGGCCCGTGGCGCCGCTTCGGAACAGGCTGGCGTAGGCGCCGCGGTTGTTGGCGTCGCGGCCGACGTTGTTGCCGTTGCTGTAGAAGGTGGCCGGGTCGTCGTTCAGGAACAGGCTGCGGCAGGCCGGTGCCACCACGTTGGCGGCGGTGCCGGTGACCACGCCGCTGTCGTTGCCGTTCGCAACGCGCTGCGAGGCGGGCAGGGCGTAGCAGGCGGTCATGCGTTCGAACAGGCCGGCCACCATCGCGGGCGACGGGATCGCCTCGAGCTGGGAGGCCGTGATGGCCGGCAGCGTCGGCACGGACGTGGCGTCGCTGCGGAAGACGATGGAGATCGGTGCGGCATCGGCCGTCGCAGGCTGTGCCTTCACCGTGATCTCGATGTTGGCCGCGGTGCCGTCGGGCCGCACGCTGACCGAGATGGCGTCGAGCACCTTGTCCTGGCCGGTGCCGTCGGCGGCGAAGACACCGGACATCGGATCGATCGTCACGTTCAGTGCGCTCAGCAACGGCTGCAGCGCGGTGAGGAGTTCGCTCGCCTCCGCCTGGATCGTCGCGGCCGTGACGGTATCCGGTTTGGTGACGATCGCGCCGGCCAGGCTGGCCGGGTTGCCGTCGGGCGCCAGTTGCGAGACGACGATGGTCGTCAGCGGCGTGACGTTGGCCGTGCCGCTGCCGGCGCTGGCCGTGGTGCTGTAGAAGCTCAGCTCCTCGCGGCTGGCCTTGATGACCAGCGGTGCCTTGGTGCCCAGGGGCAGGGTGCAGCTGTAGGCGCCCTTGTCGTCGGTCTGGGTCGTGCAGACCGTGGCACCGGTCTGGTCCGTGACGGTGACCGTGGCGCCGGCGAAGGCCGCGCCGGTGGCGGCCACGCCGCTCAGTGTGGCCTGGGTCGCGACCGGCTCGGTGACCGGGGGCGTGGTGCCCGTGCCCGGTCCCGAAGCCGATCCGCCATCGCCTCCCCCACCGCACGCAGCCAGCGACAGCACAACAGCCGCCGCAAAGCCCGCACGGGCCTTCTTGTTCATCGTCATCTCGGTCCTTTGATTGATTCGTTACGAGGTCGTTACATGCGACGGGCGCCAGTGTCTGCGTCATGGCCGCGCGGCACATCCCATGAATCAGTGAGTCAGCAAAGATTTCCAAGTGTTTCGCGGCGTATGCTTCGCGCCCATGCATACCGAGGTATCAACCGGGCAAGGGAGCTCGTTCAGGGTGCTGGTCGTGGAGGACGACGTGCGGGCACGCGGCTTTTTCGAGCAGAGCGTGCGCGCGAGCGACCGTCTTCGGTGGATGGCCGGCCTCGGGACCGTGCGCGAGGCGCTGGAATGGCTGGCCGCGACGGCCGAAGCGCCGGATGTCCTGCTGGCCGATCTCGGCCTGCCCGACGGCAGCGGGCTCGAGGTGATCCGTGCGACGGTGGCCCGCTTCCCCCGGTGCGAGCCGCTCGTGATCTCGGTCTTCGGCGACGAGGACAACGTGCTGGCGAGCATCGAGGCCGGCGCCGTCGGCTACCTGCACAAGGACGCGCCGCCCGAGGACATCGCCCAGACCATTCTCGACATGAAGGCCGGTGCGTCGCCCATTTCGCCCATGATCGCGCGCCGCGTGCTGGCCAAGTACCGCCTCCTGCATTGGGCGGCCAGCGCCGGTGCACCGGCCGACGTGGCCGCCGCCGTCGCCCCGCCGCCCGTGCCGGGGGCCGACGCACCGGCGCTGCTGTCGGCACGCGAACAGGAGGTGCTGGCCCTCATCGCCCGCGGTTTCTCCTACGCGGAAATCGCGCGGCTCAAGTCGCTGAGCGTGCACACGGTGCAGACGCACATCAAGAACCTCTACGGCAAACTGGCGGTGCATTCGAAGAACGAGGCGGTGTTCGAAGCCACGCGGCTCGGGCTGCTGCGCCACCCGGGCTGATCGGCGTAGCGATGCAGGCGGCGCTGCGATTCGTCCTTCTGGCGTTTGCGGCGCTGTGGGTCGGCATCGCCGCAGCAGAAGGGCCGAGCGAGCCGATGCTCGCCTTGCGCAGCGGCAGCGTGGTGAGCGTCGTCGATGGCCGCACGCAAGAAGCCGCCGTGACGCTGCCCTACCACTGGGACCGCATGCACCAGGGCCGGCCGGGCGAGGCGCGCTTCACGCTGCCCTTCCGCATGGCGGAGACACCGGCCGAGCCGTGGGGCCTGTTCATTCCGCGCGTCGGCAGCGCCTTCGACGTCGCGCTGAACGGCCACGTGCTGCAGACCTACGGCGACCTCGCGCGTCCGCACGGCGCCGACTACGCCAAGGCACCGATCTACCTGCCGATCCCGGCGCAGCTGCTGCATCCTGGTGAGAACCTGCTGCAGATCCGCATCCGCGCCGATTCGGGCCGTCGCGCGGGGCTGGCGGTGCCCACGATCGGGCCGGCGGTGCCGGTCCGCGGCAGCGTGTTTGCGCCCGCGTACGCCTGGCGCTTCACGGGCTCCGTGCTCTTGTCGGCGTTCAGCATCGTGGTCGGCGCCATTTCCCTGGGCCTGTGGTTCACGCAGGCCGATACGGCCGGCGCGGGCCGACCGCGGCGCGAATCCTTGTACCTGTGGGCGGCGTTGGCGGAATTCTGCTGGGCGTTGCGGGTGGCCGACGGCGCCATCCGGGAGCCACCCCTGCCCTGGGTCGCCTGGGGCGTGCTGATGACGGCCTGCTATTCGGGCTGGGCCGGTTCCTGCCTCATGTTCTGCCAGCATCTGGCCGGCTGGCAGGACCGGGCCGGCATGCAGTGGCTGCGACGTGCGGTGGCTGTCGTCTTCACCGTTCCCGTCCTGGCCTGCTATGTGGCCCTGACACGGGCCGAGCCCTTCTGGCTGACCGGGTGGCTGGCGTTGGAGATCGTCGCGGTGACGGCCTATGTCCTCTTCTTCCTGGGGGCGACGCTCAGGCGGCCGACGGCCGCGCGCGTGCTCGTGGCCTCGGCGCTGGCCCTCACCCTGGTGGTGGCGGTGCGCGACTGGGTCGTCATCCGCGTCAGCGACGCCTACGGCGACACGACCTGGGTGCGCTACACCTCGCTGTTTTTCGGCATGGCCTTGCTGGGCGTCGTGCTGATGCGTTTTCGGGATGCCAGCGCCCAGTCGCGCGACCTGCTGCGCACGCTCGCCGTCCGCGTGGCCGACCGCGAGCGCGAACTGGCGTCGGTCTATGGCCACCTGGAACGCGCCGCGCGCGAACAGGAGCGCACACAGGAGCGCGAGCGCATCCTGCGCGACATGCACGACGGCGTCGGCTCGCACATCAGCTCGGCGATTCGCCAGCTGCAGTCCGGCCATGCCAGCCATCCCGAGGTGCTGCGCACGCTGCGCGATTCGCTGGACCAGTTGAAGCTGTCCATCGATGCGATCCAGTTGCCGCCGGGCGATGTGCAGGCGCTGCTGGCCGGCCTGCGCTACCGGCTCGAGCCCCGCTTCGCCAGCTCGGGCATCGCGCTCGAATGGGCCGTGGACGAACTGCCGTTGCTGCCGCGCCTGGACGCGCCGCTGATGCGGCAACTGCAATTCCTGCTCTTCGAAGCCGTGTCGAACGTGCTGCAGCACGCGCAGGCCGGTGTGCTGCGGATCGAGGCGGTGGTGGCCGGTGCCGCGGTGCGCATCCGCGTCGTCGACGACGGCGTCGGCTTCGACGCGGCGCGGGTTCCGCGCGCGCTCGCCCAACGGGCCGAGGCGATCGGCGCGACCATCGCCGTGCAAAGCCGACCCGGCCACACGGTCGTCCAGGTCGATTTCGCCTGAGGAAGCGGCGCGGGCGTCGATAATCCGCGCCCATGTCGGCCGTCTTCAACCAACCCTCGTTCGCGCGCCGCATCGCGCCCATCTTCCAGGGCTTCGACGGTTTCCTCGCGTTCGCGGTGTTCCTGCTGGCCTGCGCCGGGCTGCTGACGATGTATTCGTCGGGCTACGACCACGGCTCGCGCTTCATGGACCACGGCCGCAACATGCTGCTGGCCGGTTTCATCATGTTCGTGGTGGCGCAGGTGCCGCCGCAGCGGCTGATGCACTTCGCGGTGCCGCTCTACACGGTGGGCGTGGCGCTGCTGATCGCGGTGGCGATCTTCGGCATCACGAAGAAGGGCGCCAGGCGCTGGATCAATATCGGCATGGTGATCCAGCCCAGCGAGATCCTGAAGATCGCGATGCCGCTGATGCTGGCCTGGTGGTTCCAGCGGCGTGAGGGCCAGTTGCGGCCGCTCGACTTCGTGGTGGCCACCGTTCTGCTGGCGGTGCCGATCGGCCTCATCATGAAGCAGCCCGATCTTGGCACCGCGCTGCTGGTGCTGGCCGCGGGGATGTCGGTGATCTTCTTCGCCGGCCTGAGCTGGAAGCTGATCGTGCCGCCGGTGCTGATCGGCGTGGTGGCCGTCACGCTCATCGTCGGCTTCGAGTCGAAGCTGTGCGCCGACGGCGTCGATTGGCGGGTGCTGCACGACTACCAGAAGCAGCGCGTGTGCACGCTGCTCGACCCGACCAAGGACCCGCTGGGCAAGGGCTTCCACATCATCCAGGGAATGATCGCCATCGGCTCCGGCGGCATCGGCGGCAAGGGTTTCATGCAGGGCACGCAGACGCACCTGGAGTTCATCCCCGAGCGCACCACCGACTTCATCTTCGCGGCGTATTCCGAGGAGTTCGGCCTGGCGGGCAACCTGTTCCTGATCAGTGCCTTCATCTTCCTGATCTTCCGCGGCCTCGCGATCGCCATGGACGCGCCCACATTGTTCTCGCGCCTGCTGGCCGGGGCGGTGACCATGATCTTCTTCACCTACGCCTTCGTGAACATGGGCATGGTCAGCGGCATCCTTCCCGTGGTGGGCGTGCCGCTGCCCTTCATCAGCTACGGCGGCACGGCGATGGTCACGCTCGGGCTGGCGCTGGGCATCCTGATGTCGATCTCGCGCGCCAGGAAGCTGGCGCAGAACTGAGGCCATTGCCCCCGGCGAGGGGTAGGCGAAGCAGGCACGTCCCCGTTGCGCGGCCTGGGGCGAGCAATAATGCCTTGATGATCTCCCGCGAACCCACCATCGAACGCCTCGCCACGGCGCAGGCGTTGCTGCTCACGCCTTTCGGACTCGACGAGTCCCACCTCGGCAAGGCGCTCGCCGAGATCAAGGCCCACCAGGTCGACGACGCCGACCTCTACTTCCAGTACACGCGCAGCGAGGGCTGGAGCCTGGAAGAGGGCATCGTCAAGACCGGCAGCTTCAGCATCGACCAGGGCGTCGGCGTGCGGGCGGTGAGCGGCGAGAAGACGGCCTTCGCCTACTCCGACGACATCTCCGAGGCCTCGCTGCTCGACGCGGCGCGCACGGTGCGCGCCATCTCGTCGGCCACGCGCGGCGGCCGGGCCAAGGTGCCGACGCGCAAGATCGCCTCGAGCCGCTCGCTCTACAACGGGGTCGACCCGATCTCCACGCTCGACAGCACCGCCAAGGTCAAACTGCTGGAAAAGGTCGAGCAGCTGGCCCGCAGCCGCGACCCGCGTGTGGCGCAGGTCATGGCCGGCCTGGCCAGCGAATACGACGTGGTGCTCGTGGCGCGCGCCGACGGCACCCTGGCGGCCGACGTGCGTCCCCTGGTGCGGCTGTCGGTGACGGTCATCGCCGAGCAGAACGGTCGGCGCGAGATCGGCTCCGGCGGTGGTGGCGGGCGCTTTGGCCTGGCCTACTTCGACGACGAGCACATCGCCGAGTACGTCGACCACGCCGTGAAGGCCGCGCTGACCAACCTGGAGGCACGGCCCGCGCCGGCCGGCGAGATGACCGTCGTGCTCGGTTCCGGCTGGCCCGGCATCCTGCTGCACGAAGCCATCGGCCACGGGTTGGAGGGTGACTTCAACCGCAAGGGCTCGAGCGCGTTCTCGGGCCGCATCGGCCAGCGCGTGGCGGCCAAGGGCGTGACGGTGCTCGACGACGGCACCATCGCCGACCGCCGCGGCTCGCTCAACGTCGACGACGAGGGCAACGCCAGCCAGCGCAACGTGCTCATCGAGGACGGCATTCTCAAGGGCTACATCCAGGATTCGATGAACGCCCGCCTGATGGGCGTGAAGCCCACCGGCAACGGCCGCCGCGAGAGCTACGCGCACGTGCCGATGCCGCGCATGACCAATACCTACATGCTGGGCGGCGACAAGGACCCGAAGGAGATCGTCGCGAGCATCAAGAAGGGCTTGTACGCCACCAACTTCGGCGGCGGCCAGGTCGACATCACCAGCGGCAAGTTCGTCTTTTCGGCGAGCGAGGCCTACTGGGTCGAGAACGGCAAGATCCAGTACCCGGTCAAGGGCGCGACTATCGTCGGCAACGGCCCCGATGCACTGACCCGTGTGACCATGATCGGCAACGACATGGCGCTCGATTCCGGCGTCGGCACCTGCGGCAAGGAAGGCCAGAGCGTGCCGGTGGGTGTGGGCCAGCCGACGCTGCGCATCGACGGCCTCACCGTTGGCGGCACCGCCTGACGCCCTGGCGCAACGCGCATTTTCCGAAACCCGTGCTACATTCGCCCCTCATGTCGCAACACGCCGCTTTCTATTTTTCGTACTTTTGGTTCCGGATCTCCGGCGGCCTAGAGGCGAGCGCGTAAGACAAACTTACACCCTCCAAAGACCGCCGGCGCTCACGCCCCGGCGGTTTTTTTATGCCCTTTTGATCCCCGAACCCTAGACCCAGGAGCCGCACGATGACCCATCCCTCCGCCCCCACCAGCGACAGCTGGTATGCGCGCGTCGAAAAAACCAGCGAAACCGACGACGAACGCATCAAGGACATCAACGTGCTTCCCCCTCCTGAACATCTGATCCGCTTCTTCCCGATCCGCGGCACCGCCGTGGAGACGCTGATCACCGGCACCCGCCGCAACATCCACAACATCATGGCCGGCAGCGACGACCGGCTGCTGGTGGTGATGGGGCCGTGTTCGATCCACGACCCGGCGGCCGCGCTGGAGTACGCCCGCCGCCTCAAGGTGCAGCGCGACAAGTACGCCGATTCGCTGGAGATCGTGATGCGCGTGTACTTCGAGAAGCCGCGCACCACCGTCGGCTGGAAGGGGCTGATCAACGACCCGTACCTGGACGAGAGCTTCCGCATCGACGAAGGTCTGCGCATCGCGCGCCAGCTGCTGATCGACATCAACCGCATCGGCCTGCCGGCCGGCAGCGAGTTCCTCGACGTGATCTCGCCGCAGTACATCGGCGACCTGATCAGCTGGGGCGCGATCGGCGCGCGCACCACCGAAAGCCAGGTGCACCGCGAACTCGCCTCGGGCATCTCGGCGCCGATCGGCTTCAAGAACGGCACCGACGGCAACATCCGCATCGCCACCGATGCCATCCAGGCGGCGGCGCGCGGCCACCATTTCCTGTCGGTCCACAAGAACGGCCAGGTCGCGATCGTGCAGACCAACGGCAACAAGGACTGCCATGTGATCCTGCGTGGCGGCAAGGCGCCCAACTACGACGCCGCAAGCGTGGCGGCCGCCTGTCGCGATCTGGAGGCCGCCAAGCTGCCGCCGACCTTGATGGTCGACTGCAGCCACGCCAACAGCTCCAAGCAGCACCAGAAGCAGATCGAGGTGGCGCAGGACATCGCGGGTCAGATCGCCGGCGGCAGCCGCAACGTGTTCGGCGTGATGGTCGAAAGCCACTTGAGCGCCGGCGCCCAGAAGTTCACGCCGGGCCAGGACGCGATCGGCAATCTGGCCTACGGGCAGAGCATCACCGACGCCTGCCTGGGCTGGGACGATTCCACCGCCGTGCTCGACACGCTGTCGCAGGCGGTGAAGCGCCGCCGGGGTTGATCGCTCTCGGCGCGATGCTCGCTCAGATGAGCCGGGCGAGTTCGGGCCAGTGGTGCCGCAGGAGCGCGGCCTCGTCGCTGCCATCGGGCATCAGCGAGAAATCGGCGAAGTCGAAGCCCGGGCCGACCATGCAGGCGGCCAGCGCGTAGTCGCCGCTGGTGTGCGTGGCGATCGGCTCGGCCGCCTGCCACTGGCCGGCCGGCACCACATGCTGGGGGCGTGTGCCATGCGCATCGACCGGCCCGAGCCGCGTGTGCGCCGGCGCGGTGCGCCATGCCGCGTCGGCGGTCCACAGGGTCAGGGGCGCGCCTTCCAGATACACCCACACCTCGTCGGACACGACGCGGTGCCAGCGCGAATGCTGGCCGGTTTCGAGCAGGAAATAGATGCTCGTCATCGCGGAGCGCGCGGGTCGGCCATCGGCAGGCGTGACGTGCGCGACCGAGCGGAACACCTCCCGGTACCAGCCGCCTTCCGGATGCGGCTGCAATTCGAGGGTCTCGATGAGTTGCCGCACCCGCGTCATGTTCGGTCCCGGGCGCGCAGCGCGGCCAGCAGCTTGTCGTGCACGCCGCCGAAGCCGCCGTTGCTCATGCAGACGATGTGATCGCCCGCCCGCGCTGCGGTCGCGACCTGCACCACCAGCGGTTCGATGCCGTCGACCACGCGCGCCCGGTCGCCCATCGGCGCGAGGGCCGATGCCGCATCCCAGCCCAGACCGCCGCTGTGGCAGAACGACAGGTCCGCCGCCTCCAGGCTCCACGGCAGTTGCGCGGCCATGGTGCCCAGCTTCATGGTGTTGCTGCGCGGCTCGAAGACCGCCAGGATGCGGTCGCCACGCCGTCCCTCGCCGTCCAGCTTGCGGCGCAGGCCGTCGATCGTGGTGCGGATGGCGGTGGGATGGTGCGCGAAATCGTCGTAGACGGTGACCGCGCCGCCGTCGCGCTCGACCGTGCCGCGCAGCTCCATGCGCCGGCGCACGTTGCGGAAGTTGCCGAGCGCAGCGGCGGCCTCGGCTGGCGGCACACCCACGTGGTCGGCGGCGGCGATGGCGGCCAGCGCATTCATCTGGTTGTGCTCACCCGACAGGGCCCATTCGACGCGGCCGACCACGGCGCCTCGGCGTAGCACGTCGAAAGCGTCGTGCGCGCCGTGGGCCTGCCAGTCCGCGTGGGCGCCCTCGGCACCGAAGCCGCTCACTTCGCTCCAGCAGCCCTGCGCCAGCACGCGCTGCAGGCTTTCCTCTCTGGCGTTCACGATCACGCGGCCAGTGCGGGGTACGGTCCGCACCAGGTGATGGAACTGCCGCTCGATGGCTGCGAGGTCGTCGAAGATGTCCGCGTGATCGAACTCGAGGTTGTTCAGGATCGCGGTGCGCGGCCGGTAGTGGACGAACTTGCTGCGCTTGTCGAAGAAAGCGGTGTCGTACTCGTCGGCCTCGATGACGAAGGCGGGGCCCTGGCCGAGCCGCGCCGACGCGCCGAAATCGAGCGGCACGCCGCCCACCAGGAAACCGGGCGCCCGGCCCGCGCGTTCCAGGACCCATGCCAGCATCGAGGTGGTCGTCGTCTTGCCGTGCGTGCCCGCCACGGCCAGCACATGCCGGCCCTGCAGCACGTGCTCGGCCAGCCACTGCGGCCCGCTGGTGTAGGGCGCGCCGGCGTCGAGGATGGCTTCCATCAGGGGAAACTTCGGCGCGCCGTCGGGCAACCGGGCGCGCGAGACCACGTTGCCGACGACGAACATGTCGGGCGCCAGCGCCATCTGGTCCGTACCGAAGCCTTCGATGAGGTCGATGCCGAGCGCGCGCAGCTGGTCGCTCATGGGGGGGTAGACGCCGGCGTCGCAGCCCGTCACCCGGTGGCCGGCTTCGCGCGCCAGTGCGGCGACGCCGCCCATGAAGGTGCCGCAGATGCCGAGGATGTGAATGTGCATCAGGTCGATTCTAGGGATGCTCGTCGGAGGAACTTCCATGGAATGCTGCAGTGCGGGCAGAATGCCCGGATGGACACGTCGAAGCGCGAAATCGCTGCCACAGCCGCCCGCCTCGTGGTCGAGGAGGGGCTGGAGTACGGCCCGGCCAAGCGCCGCGCCCTGCGCGACCTGGGCCTGTCGGCGCGCACGGCGTTGCCGCACAACGACGAGGTCGAGGCCGAGGTGCGCGAGTACATCGCGCTGTTCTGTGCCGACACCCAACCCAGAGAGCTGCACGCACTGCGCCAGCTTGCGCTGGAATGGATGGAGCGCATGGCCGTCTTCCGCCCGCATGTAGGGGGCTCCGTGTGGCACGGCACCGCGACCCGGCTGTCGGACGTCTACATCCAGCTGTTCTGCGACGACTGCAAGTCGGCCGAGATCGCACTGATCGACCATCACGTCGACTACGAGCCGCGCATGGTGACCGGCTTCCACGGCGAACAGGTGGAGGCCTTGAGCGTCCACGCGATGAGCCGCGCGCTCGGCGAGGAAATCGGCGTGCATCTCCTGGTGTACGACCTCGACGACCTGCGCGGCGCGCTCAAGCCCGATTCGCAAGGGCGCACGCCCCGTGGTGATCTGCAGGCACTGCGCCGGCTGATGGAAAAGGACACGGCATGACGTCGCCCTCGACACGACGCACCTGGATGCTGGGTGGCGTGGCTGCCGCGGCGGCCGTGGCTGGGGGGGGAGCGGCCTGGTGGCGCCATGCGGCACCGACGCAGGCTGCGGGTG
Organism: Variovorax sp. J2L1-78; assembly: GCF_030317205.1. Taxonomy (NCBI): domain Bacteria; kingdom Pseudomonadati; phylum Pseudomonadota; class Betaproteobacteria; order Burkholderiales; family Comamonadaceae; genus Variovorax; species Variovorax arabinosiphilus. The sequence goes on from NZ_JASZYB010000003.1 coordinate 741,549, forward strand.
AGCAGTTGTCCGCCAGCTTCTGGGCGTCGCGCTTCGAGCAGCCGGATGGTTCCTCTCTTCAGATGGCGTCGCTCAAGGGCAAGCCGCTGCTGCTGAACTTCTGGGCCACCTGGTGCCCGCCCTGCATCGAGGAACTGCCGATGGTCGACCGCTTCTACCGCGATCAGCGGGCCAATGGCTGGCAAGTGGTAGGCTTGGCGATCGATCGGCCCGAGGCGGTGAAGAAGTTCCTGGCACGCACGCCCGTGACTTTTCCCATCGGCATCACCGGGCTCGACGGCACCGAACTGGTTCGAGAACTGGGAAATACCGGCGGTGGCCTGCCTTTTACGTTGGTTTTAGCAGCCAATGGCAGCGTGGCCGCCCGCAAGATGGGCCAGTTGCTGCCTGCCGACCTGGATGCTTGGCAGCGCGCAGAACTTCACAGTTAGAATCTCGCCGATACAACCCGGCACTTGGCGCATGAACGCCGAAATAAGCCGATTTTCAGGTGAGTTCAATCCGGAACGACCGGCACAGCCGGCAATGGAGTCCCATGGATCTGCGCAAGTTGAAGACACTGATCGATCTGGTGTCTGAATCGAATATTTCCGAACTGGAAATCACCGAAGCCGAAGGCAAGGTCCGCATCGTCAAGGCCGGTGAAGCGGCACCGGTGCAATACGTTCAGTCGGTGGCTGCGCCTGCGGCTGCGGTCGCTGCGCCCGCGGTCGCGGCGGTGCCGGAACCTGTCGCCGCACCGGTGGCGACCGGCCACACCGTGAAGTCGCCCATGGTCGGCACCTTCTACCGCTCCTCGAGCCCCGGCGCGCCGGCCTTCGTGGAAATCGGTGCCCAGGTGAAGGAGGGCGACACGCTCTGCATCATCGAGGCGATGAAGATCCTCAACGAGATCGAGGCCGACAAGTCCGGCACCGTCACCCAGATCCTCGGCGAGAACGGCCAGGCCGTCGAATACGGCCAACCGCTGTTCATCATCGCGTGACCATGTTCAAGAAGATTCTGGTTGCCAATCGCGGCGAGATCGCACTTCGAATCCAACGGGCCTGCAGCGAACTCGGCATCAAGGCCGTGATGGTCTATTCGGAAGCCGACCGTGACGCCAAGTACGTCAAACTGGCGCAGGAGGCGGTGTGCATCGGCCCGGCACCGTCGGCGCAGAGCTACCTCAACATGCCGGCGATCATCTCGGCGGCCGAAGTGACCGATGCGGAGGCGATCCACCCCGGCTACGGCTTCCTCAGCGAGAACGCGAACTTCGCCGAACGTGTCGAGCAGAGCGGGTTCCAGTTCATCGGCCCCACGCCCGAGTCGATCCGCATCATGGGCGACAAGGTGTCGGCCAAGCAGGCGATGATCAAGGCCGGGGTGCCCTGCGTGCCGGGCTCGGAAGGCGAACTGTCGGACGACGCCGCGACCAACAAGCGTATCGCGCGTGCCATCGGCTACCCGGTCATCATCAAGGCCGCGGGCGGCGGCGGTGGCCGCGGCATGCGCGTGGTGCACACCGAGGCGGCGCTGGTCAATGCGATCCAGATGACCAAGGCGGAAGCCGGGGCCGCCTTCAACAATGCGGCCGTGTACATGGAGAAGTTCCTCCAGAACCCGCGCCACATCGAGATCCAGATTCTCGCCGACAAGCACAAGAACGCGGTGTACCTGGGCGAACGCGACTGCTCCATGCAGCGGCGCCACCAGAAGGTCATCGAGGAATCGCCGGCGCCGGGCATCGCGCGCAAGCTGATCGAGAAGATCGGCGAGCGGTGTGTCGCGGCCTGCAAGAAGATCGGCTACCGCGGCGCGGGCACCTTCGAGTTCCTCTACGAGAACGGCGAGTTCTACTTCATCGAGATGAACACGCGGGTGCAGGTCGAGCACCCGGTGACGGAATTCACCACCGGCATCGACATCGTGAAGACGCAGATCATGGTGGCCGCGGGCGAGAAGCTCCCGTTCACGCAGCGCCAGATCGAGATGCGCGGCCATTCGATCGAATGCCGCATCAACGCCGAAGACGCCTACAAGTTCACGCCGTCGCCGGGCCGCATCACGATGTGGCACCCGCCGGGCGGGCCGGGCGTGCGCGTCGATTCGCACGTGTACACCAACTACTTCGTGCCGCCGAACTACGACTCGATGATCGGCAAGATCATCGTGCACGGCGACACGCGCGAGCAGGCGATGGCGCGCATGCGCACGGCGCTCAACGAGACCGTGATCGAAGGCATCCAGACCAACATCCCGCTGCACCGTGAGCTGATGGTCGACGCCAAGTTCATGGCCGGTGGCACCAACATCCACTACCTCGAAGAGTGGCTCGCGGCGCGAGCCCGGTGATGCGCCGTGTTTGAGCTTCGCCTGCTGGCGCCGGAAGAACGCGTCGAAGACCTGAGCGATGCGCTCGATGCCCTCGAGGCCCTGAGCGTGTCCGTCGAAGACGCCGACGCGCAGACCGACGCCGAGCAGGCGCTTTTCGGCGAGCCCGGCATGCCGCCGCCGAAAGACGGCTGGCAACGTTCGCGCGTGATCGCACTGTTCCCCGATGAAGGCGCTGCGCGCGAGGCGGCCACGCTGCTGTCGGCGCAGGACTTCTTCGCCGGCTGCGAGGTGGTCGGCGTGGCCGACGTGCCGGAGCAGGACTGGGTGCGGCTTACGCAGTCGCAGTTCGCGCCGGTCGAGATCACGCCCGAGTTCTGGATCGTGCCGACCTGGCACGAACCGCCGACCCAGGCGCGGCAGACCATCCGCCTCGACCCGGGCCTGGCCTTCGGCACCGGCACGCATCCCACCACGCGCATGTGCCTGCGATGGATCGCGACGCTGCAGCCCGCCGCGCCGGCGCGCGTGCTCGACTACGGCTGCGGCTCGGGCATCCTGGCGATCGGCGCGGCGAAGTTCGGCGCGGTGGCGATCGATGCGGTCGACATCGATCCGTCGGCGGTCGAGGCCACGCGCCTCAATGCCGACGCCAACGCGGTCACGCTGAACGCGGGCCTGCCCGATGCGGCGCAGGGCCGCTACGACGTGGTGCTGGCCAACATCCTGGCCACGCCGCTCAAGGTGCTCGCGCCGCTGCTGTGCGCGCACGTCGCGCCAGGCGGTTCGCTGGTGCTGGCCGGCATCCTCGAGCGCCAGGCCGACGAACTCAAGAACGCCTACGCACCGTACGCGGCGCTCGAGGTGAGCGATGCCGAGGACGGCTGGATCCTCATGACGGCGCGCCTGTAGCCGTCGCTGGCCCGCCGACCTGGGCGAGGGCCGATCCCTACAATCGACGCCTCATGAGTCTCGCCACCCGCTGCCCCGAATGCGGCACCACGTTCAAGGTGGTGCGGGACCAGCTTCGCATCTCCGACGGTTGGGTGCGCTGCGGGCGTTGCAGCCATGTGTTCGACGGCACCGAACATCTGCACGACACCGAGGCGGTGGCACCCGATGGGGGGCCTGCCGCGACCGTCGATGATGTGTCGCGTGGACCGGCCCTGCCGTCGCCGGAGGCTTCGGCACCGTCAGCGTTCGTGGGCGACGATGCCGAGCCCGCGTCGACCGCCTCAGACGCGGCGCCGGCGCCCGAGACGCCGCGCCCCGTGGCGACGCCGACCCTGGCCGACATCGATTTCTTCAACGACGCCTTGTCGCGCCTGCAGCGCGGCGCGCCGTCGTTCGACGACGACGCGCCGGCCCCGACATCGGTGCCGACGGTCATCACCGACCACATTCCGCAACCGCCGCGCACGCAGCCCGTGACGCTCGAGGCGCCCTCCCTCGGCTGGCCGTCGTTCACCGGTTACGCGCCGACCACCCCCGTGCCGGTCATCGCGTTTCCCGCCGATGACGCGCCGACGTCGTCGTCTGCCGCGCCCCAAGCCATCGACACCTGGTCGCGGCTGCCGTCCCTGCACCTGGGCGACGTGCCACGGCGCGCAGAGGCACCGGTGCCAGCGGCCGTGCCCGACACCGACGACGCGCAGTTTCAGAAGGCGTTGCGCCGTGCGCGCGTCAAGTCCGCCAAGATCGCCCGGTCGCGCGCCAAGGCCAGGGACAGCCAGCCGGCCGCCGTCGTGATGACGGCGAGCGAACCGGTGGAGCCACCGCCGGCGGCGTCCGAGTTGCCGGTCGCGGCCGCGAGGCGACGTGTGTCGCGCGCAGGCGATGTGCCGCACCGCCGCGGTTTCCGTCCGGGCTGGCCTTGGCGCATGCTGTCGGTCGTCGCGCTGCTGGGCCTGGTGGCGCAGATGCTCTACCAGGAACGCAGTGCCATCGTGGCCCGCCAGCCGTCGTGGCGGCCCGCCTTCGCCAGCGCCTGCGAAGTGCTGGGTTGCCAGCTGGCGGCGCTGCAGCGCATCGCGGACATCACCATCGACGGGGCCTCCTTCGTGCGTGAGAAGGGCGGCGAGGGCTATCAATTGAGCTTCACGTTGCGCAATCGCGCCGATCTGCCGCTGGCCATGCCGGCGGTCGAGCTGTCGCTGATCGACCTGCAGGAGCGCACCGTCGTGCGCCGCGTGCTCAGGCCTGCCGACTACGGCGCGCCGGCGGTGATCGCCGCACGCGGAGAGCGCACCGCGCTGCTGCCGATGGCGCTCGTGGGTGGCGACGCTGCCGCGTTGCCGCGCGTGGCCGGTTTCCATCTCGATGCCTTCTATCCCTAGTCGCGTTCCGGCGCGTCTTCATCCCTACCTTCCCCACCAACGGTCCCACCTATGGCAGCCCTGATTTGCGGTTCTCTCGCGTTCGACACCATCATGAATTTCGAAGGACGGTTTGCCGACCAGATCCTTCCGGACCAGGTGCACATCCTGAACGTGTCCTTCCTCGTGCCCGGCCTGCGCCGTGACTTCGGCGGGTGCGCCGGCAACATCGCGTACAGCCTGAACGCACTGGGCGGCACGGCGCTGCCGATGGCCGCCGTCGGCAGCGACGGTGCCGACTACGTCGCGCGTCTGCAGGGCCTGGGCATCGGCACCGAATTCATTCGCGAAATCGGCGACACCTACACGGCGCAGTGCTTCATCACCACCGACCTGGCCAACAACCAGATCACGGCCTTTCACCCGGGCGCGATGCAGCAGGCACACGCCACCCGGATCACGGCGCGGGACGACATCCAGCTGGGAATCATCTCGCCCGACGGGCGCGATGCGATGCTGCAGCATGCCGAGCAGTTCAAGGTCGCCGGTATCCCCTTCGTGTTCGACCCGGGCCAGGGCCTGCCGATGTTCAACGGCGACGAACTCGCGCGCTTCATCGAGCAGGCGGACTGGGTCACGGTCAACGACTATGAAGGCAAGATGCTCAGCGACCGCACGGGCTGGGACAACGCCGAGATCTCGCGCCGCGTGCGCGGACTGGTGGTCACGCTGGGTGCCGATGGTTGTGATGTCTGGGTCGATGGCCAGTGCACGCATGTGCCGGCCGTAGCGCCGGACGCGGTGGTCGACCCGACCGGTTGCGGCGATGCATGGCGCGGTGCGCTGCTCTTCGGGCTGGAGAAGGGCTGGTCGCTGGTGGATTGCGCGGCGTTGGGCAACCGCGTCGGCGCGATCAAGATCGCGCAGCGTGGACCGCAGAATTACCAGCTCGATCGGCAGCTGCTGGGCGTTTGAGCATCTTCTTGCCGTCCTGCCCGGCGGCATGAAAAAAGCCCGGCACCTTGCGGTACCGGGCTTTTGCCTTCAAGGCCGCTGAGAAACTCAGGGCTTGCTGGCCGTCGGAAACGGCCAAGCTGCCTGGGGATTCAGCGTCGTTTGCGCAGCAGGGGCAGGCGCTACGGCGGCAGCCTTGGCGGGCGCTTTCGCGGCCTTCTTGGCAGCGGGCTTCTTCGCAGCTTTCTTGGCAGCGGGCTTCTTGGCCGCCGCCTTTTTCGCGGGGGCCTTCTTCGCAGGCGCCTTCTTGGCAGCGGCCTTCTTGGCCGGCGCCTTCTTGGCTGCAGCCTTCTTCGCAGGCGCCTTCTTGGCGGCTACCTTCTTGGCAGCGACCTTCTTGGCCGGAGCCTTCTTCGCTGCGACCTTCTTGGCCGGCGCCTTCTTGGCGGCTACCTTCTTGGCAGCGACCTTCTTAGCCGGAGCCTTCTTCGCTGCGACCTTCTTGGCCGGTGCCTTCTTGGCAGCGACCTTCTTTGCCGGAGCCTTCTTTGCTGCGGCTTTCTTCGCCGGCGCTTTCTTTGCAGTTGCCATTTCTTTCTCCTTGGTCAAGTTGAAAAATCAACCTTTTGAAGCACTTCGCGCGCGCTGTTGCGCTTGAAGCGATCCATGGCGTTGGACATCACATCCCAGCACCATGAACACCTGAGCCCTCTGCACCGCCGCGCTCTGTGGCACGGTCGATGTCGAGGGCAATTCCTGAATCCATCGATTGTTATCGTTAAAAAGCTCAATCCCAGGAGAGCGCACCACCCGACTGGTATTCGATCACGCGGGTTTCGAAGAAATTGCGCTCTTTCTTCAGGTCAATCATTTCGCTCATCCAGGGGAAGGGGTTTTCTTCGTTCGGGAAGAGCGTCTCGAGGCCGATCTGCTGTGCGCGCCGGTTGGCGATGTACCGCAGGTAGCCCTTGAACATGGAGGCGTTCATGCCGAGCACACCGCGGGGCATGGTGTCTTCGGCGTATTGGTATTCGAGCTCGACGGCTTTCAGGAAGAGGGCCTTGATCTCCGCCTTGAACTCTGCCGTCCAAAGGTTGGGATTCTCGAGCTTGAGCTGGTTGATCAGGTCGATGCCGAAATTGCAGTGCATCGACTCGTCGCGCAGGATGTACTGGTACTGCTCGGCGGCGCCGGTCATCTTGTTCTGGCGGCCGAGCGCCAGGATCTGCGTGAAACCGACGTAGAAGAACAGGCCTTCCATCAGGCAGGCGAACACGATCAGCGACTTGAGCAGGGTCTGGTCGGTTTCGTGCGTCCCGGTCTTGAAGTTCGGGTCGCTGATCGCTTCGATGAAGGGGATCAGGAACTCGTCCTTGTTGCGGATGGAGGCGACCTCGTTGTACGCGTTGAAGATCTCGCTCTCGTCCAGGCCGAGCGATTCGACGATGTACTGGTAGGCGTGCGTGTGGATCGCTTCCTCGAAGGCCTGGCGCAGCAGGAACTGGCGGCACTCGGGCGCCGTGATGTGGCGGTAGGTGCCCAGCACGATGTTGTTGGCGGCCAGCGAATCGGCGGTCACGAAGAAGCCGAGGTTGCGCTTGACGATGCGGCGCTCGTCCTCGGTCAGGCCGTTTGGGTCTTTCCACAACGCGATGTCGCGCGTCATGTTCACTTCCTGCGGCATCCAGTGGTTGGCGCAGGTGGCGAGGTACTTTTCCCAGGCCCACTTGTACTTGAACGGCACCAGCTGGTTGACGTCGGTCTGGCCGTTGATGATGCGCTTGTCCGCAGCGTTCACGCGGCGCGCGACGGGTGCTGGAGCAGCTTGGCGGACCGGTGCCGATGCGCCGTCATCGAGCGTCGTGCGAGGCGCAGGCGTGGCGGTGGAGGCTGTTTGCGGCGTCGGGAATTCCATCGAGCGGGCGACAGGTGCGCCGCTTTGCGATGGTGAGTGCTGCAATCCTTGTGGCATGTCCTTTGGCAAGGATGGCTTGACTTCTTCGTCCCAGGTCAACATAGAAAAATCCAATGCTCAAATTATGTGAGCAACGATGCGAGTTGCAAAGTGCAGCCTCACATCGCGCCCGAATTATCTCTTGCTTATGTTGTTCGCATGCATCGCATTTTGTCGGGCGATGCCGCGAATCACATTCGCATCACGCTGACATCACTGGCACGCTTCGCACGTCGGGTCGTCGACACCGCAGAACGCGATGTCGGTGGCGGGCATCGCATTGAGCTGCGCTTGCGCTGCAGCAGCAGCGGCTTCGATCGCGCTCATCTTCGGCGCGTCGTTGCTGCCGCCCGAGGACACGGCGTTGAGTCGGCCCGATTGCACGGTCGACTTCTCGGCGTGCGTCGCGCTCTGCGTGCGCAGGTAGTAGGTGGTCTTCAGACCGCGCAGCCAGGCGAGCTTGTAGGTGTCGTCCAGCTTCTTGCCCGAGGCGCCCGCCATGTAGATGTTGAGTGACTGCGCCTGGTCGATCCACTTCTGGCGACGTGCGGCCGCTTCGACCAGCCAGGTCGTCTCGACCTCGAAGGCGGTGGCGTAGAGCGCCTTCACGTCCTGCGGCACGCGGTCGATCGGACGCAGCGAGCCATCGAAGTGCTTCAGGTCCATTACCATCACGTCGTCCCACAGGCCCAGGCGCTTCAGGTCGCGCACCAGGTAGTGGTTGATCACGGTGAACTCGCCCGACAGGTTCGACTTGACCGACAGGTTGCCGAAGCAGGGTTCGATGGACGCGTCGACGCCGATGATGTTCGAGATGGTCGCGGTCGGTGCGATCGCCACGCAGTTCGAATTGCGCATGCCGTCGGCCTTGATCTTCTGGCGCAGCGCGTCCCAGTCGAGCGTGGCCGAGCGGTCGACCTCGACGTAGCCGCCCCGCGCCTTCTCGAGCAGGTCCAGCGTGTCGATCGGCAGGATGCCTTTGTCCCACAGCGAGCCCTTGTAGCTCGAGTACTTGCCACGCTCCTTGGCGAGGTCGGTCGACGCCCAGTAGGCGTGGTAGCAGATGGCTTCCATCGACTCGTCGGCGAACTGCACCGCTTCCTGCGAGGCGTAGGGAATGCGCAGTTCGTACAGCGCGTCCTGGAAGCCCATGAGGCCCAGGCCGACCGGACGGTGGCGCAGGTTCGAATCACGCGCCTTCTTGACCGCGTAGTAGTTGATGTCGATCACGTTGTCGAGCATGCGCATCGCGGTCGAGATCGTCTTCTTGAGCTTGTCCTGGTCGAGCACCTTGGCGCCGGCCACGTCTTTCAAGTGGTTGATCAGGTTGACCGAACCGAGATTGCACACCGCGGTTTCGGTGTCGCTGGTGTTCAGCGTGATCTCGGTGCACAGGTTCGACGAGTGCACGACGCCGGCGTGTTGCTGCGGCGAGCGCACGTTGCAGGCGTCCTTGAACGTGATCCACGGGTGGCCGGTCTCGAACAGCATCGTGAGCATCTTGCGCCACAGGTCGGCCGCAGGCAGCGTGCGCGAAGGCTTGATCTCGCCGCGCGAAGCCTTCTCTTCGTAGGCGACGTAGGCCTTTTCGAAGTCGGCACCGAAGAGGTCGTGCAGATCGGGCACGTTCGACGGCGAGAACAGCGTCCAGTTGCCCTTTTCCATCACGCGACGCATGAAGAGGTCGGGGATCCAGTTGGCGGTGTTCATGTCGTGCGTGCGGCGGCGGTCGTCGCCGGTGTTCTTGCGCAGTTCCAGGAACTCCTCGATGTCGAGGTGCCAGGTTTCCAGGTACGTGCAGACGGCGCCCTTGCGCTTGCCGCCCTGGTTCACGGCCACGGCCGTGTCGTTCACGACCTTCAGGAACGGCACGACGCCTTGCGATTCGCCATTGGTGCCCTTGATGTGGCTGCCCAGGGCGCGCACGCGGGTCCAGTCGTTGCCCAGGCCGCCGGCGAACTTCGACAGCAGCGCGTTTTCCTTGATCGACTCGTAGATACCGTCCAGGTCGTCGGGCACGGTCGTGAGGTAGCAGCTCGACAGCTGCGAGCGCAGTGTGCCGGCGTTGAACAGCGTGGGCGTGCTCGACATGAAGTCGAAGGACGACAGCACTTCGTAGAACTCGATGGCGCGCGCTTCGCGGTCGATCTCGCCCAGCGACAGGCCCATGGCCACGCGCATGAAAAAGGCCTGCGGCAACTCGATGCGCGTCTTGCGCACGTGCAGGAAGTAGCGGTCGTACAGGGTCTGCAGGCCGAGGTAGTCGAACTGGTTGTCACGTTCGGCCTTCAGGGCTGCGCCCAGGCGCGGCAGGTCGAACTGCAGCAGCTTCTCGTCGAGCAGGTCGTTGTCGACGCCCTTCTTGATGAATTGCGGGAAGTAGTCGGTGTAGGCCTGGGCACGTTCGGCGGGCATCACTTCGCGGCCGATGATCTCCTTGAAGATCGTGTGCAGGAGCAGGCGCGCGGTAGCGAAGGTGTAGTCCGGATCCTTTTCGATCAGCGTGCGGGCCGCCAGGATCGACGCCTTGTAGACCTCGTCGAGCGGCACGCCGTCGTACAGGTTGCGCATCGTCTCGGCCTGGATCGGGGCGGCCGTGATGCTGTCGCCGAGGCCTTCGCAGGCCGATTCGATCAGGCCCTTGAGTTCGTTCAGGTCGAGGGCGACGCGCTCGCCGCGGTCCAGCACGTGCAGCGTCGGTGCCGCGGGCGTTTCCTGCGCGACCTGCTTGGACCGCTCCTGCGTGCGGCGTTCGCGGTACAGCACATAGGCGCGGGCGATCTCGTGGTGCCCGCCGCGCATCAGGCCGAGCTCGACCTGGTCCTGCACGTCTTCGATGTGGAAGGTGCCGCCACCCGGACGCGAACGCACCATGGCACGCACCACGGCCTGCGTCAGCGTGTCGACCGTTTCGCGCACGCTGGCCGATGCCGCGCCCTGCGTGCCGTGCACCGCGAGAAAGGCCTTCATCATCGCGATGGCGATCTTGTTGGGCTCGAAGGGCACCACGGCGCCGTTGCGGCGGATGATCTGGTAGTGCGCGAGGGCGCTGCCGGCAGGCGAGCCGGCGCTGTCGCGGGCCGCCGCGCCGGCGGTGGGCGAGGGGGTCGTTGCGCGAGAGGTGGTGGACGGGGTGTTCAGAGCTGTTTGCATTCGGTCCTCGGTTGGCAAATTCTTGTTGGGGGCGCGTGGCGGAAGCGGCGTCCGGCGCGGTCGACCGGGGGATGCCGGTCGGGCAGCACACTATATCTAGTGTGTAGGGGGGTCACAATCACTAGATGTAGTGTTTTTCACGAAGATCAATGTCCGTGAAAAAAGTCACACAAGGCGCAGAGGCCGGCGCATGCCGCATGGTGACTGCATCAGTCTGAACGAAGCCAGCAGCCATGCACTTTTCCGGCGGATTTGGGCTTGAAAGCCGCATGGTTGCTGGACGGCGGCCGATGACTTGGCGCCGCGCACTGGTCGATCGGCCGGGCATCGGGTGCCGAGCCTCGATTGAAAATTTTTAGCGGTTCGCTGTCTGTGGCAAGACCGGCGGCGGAAACATCGCGCTCGGCCACCCGGTGTCGGCCTGCAGGCGCGCCCACTCGAAGCCCGCACCGGGGTCGTGCTTGCGCCCCGGCGCGATGTGTTCGTGGCCGGCGACGAAGCCGATGGGGTAGCGCTGCGCGATCGCCGGGCAGAGCGCGGCGAGGGTGGCGTACTGCGCCGCCTCGAAGGTCTGGCCTTCCAGGCCTTCGAGCTCGATGCCGACGGAGTCGTCGTTGCAGTTGCCGCGGCCGCGCCAGGCCGAGGCGCCGGCGTGCCAGGCGCGCGCGTCGCAGCTCACGAACTGCCAGAGCGCGCCGTCGCGCCGCACATAGAAGTGCGACGAGACTTCGGCGCCGCGGATCTGCTGGAAGTACGGATGCGCATCCCAGTCGAGCCGGTTGGTGAAGAGCCGCTGCACTTCGTCGCCGCCATACCGGCCGGGCGGCAGGCTGATGGAATGCAGCACGATCAGGTCGATGTGCGCGCCCGGCGGCCGCGGGCCGAAATTCGGCGAGGGCAGACGGTTTGCGCTGCGCAGCCAGCCGTCCTGCCAGAGGTCTGAAGTGGCTGGGCCAGCGTCACTCATCGCCGCCGGCGTCGTCGTTGCCGTTGGGCGTGCCGATACCCAGCCGCGCAATGCGGTAGCGGATCTGCCGCAGGCTCAGGCCGAGCCGCGCGGCCGCGGCGGTGCGGTTGAAGCCGCTCTCGCGCAGGGCACGCACGAGGATCTCGCGCTCCTGCTGGTCGAGGTAGGTCTGCAGGTCGGCGGGCACGGCCGGTGGCGCGTCCACGTGCGCGGGTATCGGCGCAACCGCCAAGGCCGCGGCCGGTGGCGGCGGTGGTGCCGGGGGCGGTGCAGCGATCGATAGCGGCGCGAGGTCGGACACGCGCTCGAGCGGTGCGATGTTGCTCGGCTCGAAGTCCAGGTGCAGTTCGTCGCCGTCGTTGAGGGCCACCGCGCGGTGCAGCAGGTTCTCGAGTTCGCGCACGTTGCCCTGCAGCGGGTGGGCGGCCAGGCTGTCGATCACCGCCGGCGACAGCACCGGCACGTCCATGCCCGCGTCGTGCGCGATGCGCGCGAGCAGCGCGGCGCACAGCGCGGGCAGGTCCTCGCGCCGGTCGCGCAGGGCCGGCACGGCGATCTCGATCACGTTGAGCCGGTAGAACAGATCCTGCCGGAAGCGGCCCGTCTGCACCTCGGCCTGCAGGTCCTTGTGGGTGGCGCTGACGATGCGCACGTCGACGGCGTCTTCCTGCGTCGAGCCGATCGGCCGCACGCTGCGCTCCTGGATGGCGCGCAGCAGCTTGGACTGCATCGCCAGTGGCAGGTCGCCGATCTCGTCGAGGAACAGCGTGCCGCCCCGGGCTGCCTGGAAGTAGCCGTCGCGGTCGGCCGCGGAGCCGGTGTACGAGCCCTTGCGCGCGCCGAAGAATTCCGCTTCGAGCAGGTTCTCGGGAATGGCGCCGCAGTTGACGGCGACGAAGGGGCCGTCGCTGCGCTGGCTGCAGGCATGCACGGCGCGTGCGACCAGTTCCTTGCCGGTGCCCGATTCGCCGCGCACCAGCACCGGCGCCATGCCGCGCGCCACCTTGGCGATGCGCGACTTGACCAGGCGCATCGGCTCGGAGTCGCCGACCAGCCGGGCCAGTGCGGCATTGCCGTTCCCGCCGACGGTCGATTCGATGCTGCGTGCGGGGTCGACGGTGCCGGTGGACGGCGCACTGGGGCGTGCCGACGCGAGCTGTGCCTGCACCGCCGACGCCACGACACCGCGGAACTGCTTCAGGTCGACCGGCTTGGTGAGGTAGTCGAAGGCGCCGGCCTTCAGCGCCTCGACCGCGTTCTCGGCAGAACCGTAGGCCGTCATCACGATGCATCGCTCGCTGCGCTGCTCGCGGTGGATGCGCTGGAGAATTTCCATGCCCAGCCCGTCCGGCAGGCGCATGTCGGTGATGACCACGTCGAAGCGCTCGGCCTGCAGGTGCTTTTCCGCCTCGGCCACGTTGCCGGCGGCTTCGACGCGGTAGCCCTCGCGCAGCAACGTCAGTTCGTACAGGGTGCGCAGGTCGGGCTCGTCGTCGACGACCAGGATCTGTGCAATGCGCGGCGCGGACGGGTTCGGAGTGCTCACGGCGTTATTGTGTCAGCCGCCCTTCGGCGGCCGCGAAGTGGACGAAGAAGGCGTTGCCTTCCGGACTGCCGCGCGCGACGAGGCAGCGCTCGTAGCCCATGGTGGCACCGTGCCGTTCGCAGAGTTCGCGGCACAGGAACAGGCCGAGGCCGCTCGACCGGCTCTCCGACGAGAAGAAGGGTTCGAACAGGTGCCGCTGCACCGCGGGGTCGAGCGGTGCGCCGTCGCTCCACACCTGCAGGCTGGCGCGCCCGGCCGTGCCGTTGCGCGTGTGGACCTGGATGGCGCCGTCGCTTGCGCTGGCGTAGCGCGCCGCGTTGTCCAGCAGGTTCACCAGGATGCGGCGCAGGTGCTCGACGTCGAATCGCACGTCGACCGCGCCGGCCTCGAGCACCACCTGCACGCCGCGGTGCGTCTGCTGCACCCACTCGTCGACCAGCGTGCGCACCGTCGGATCGAGCGACAGCTGCTCGTCCAGCGGCAGCACGCGCTGCTGGCGCGCGCGCGCCACGTCGAGCACGTCGTCGACGATGCGTGCCAGCCGCTGCGCGTTCTGCTCGACCATCGCGGTGAGCTGGCGATGCGCCGGGTCGGTCAGGTCTTCGCTGAGCAGCGCGCTGGCCTGCGTGATCGCGGCCAGCGGGTTGCGGATCTCGTGTGCCACCGCCGCGGACATGCGGCCCATCGCCGCCAGCTTCTCGGTGCGGATGCGGGCCTCGAGCTCGCGCAGATCCTGCAGGAACATCACGCACAGGCTGTCGTTGCGCCGGTCGCTCGACGGCGTGAGCCGGGTGCGCACCCGCACCTCGCGTGCCGGCCCCTGGGCCTGCGCCAGGGGCAGTTCGCGCGATTGCGCGGCTCGCCGCGAGAAGGTTCGCCCGGCCAGCGCGGCCAGTGGGCGCCAGGCCGGCTGCGACGCCAGCACGAAGGGCGGCGTCATCGACGCCAGGCCATGCCCGAGGATCACGTCGGCCGCCGGGTTGGCGGCATGCACCCGGCCGTCGGCGTCGATCACCAGTACGCCTTCGCTCAGCGTCTCGATCACCAGATCGTTCACCTGCGCATGCATCTGCGCCGCGCTGCGTCCGCGCTGCGCCAGCGCCTCTTCACGCGCCAGGCGCCGTGCGAGTTCGTGCGCCAGCAGCGCCACGACGAACAGGCCGGTGCCGGTGAGCGCCGCCTGCACGAAGCGCGCGCTGGCGTCGCCCGACGAATCGATCCAGCGCCAGCCCGCATCGGCCAGCAGGAGCAGCGTGACGGCCGCGCTGGTGCCCAGGCCCACGGTGACCGTGCCGAGCACCGCGCCCATCAGCACCGGCAGCGCGAACAGCGGCGTGTAGTTGATGCTGCCGACCTGCAGCACCTGCAGGGCGGTGAAGGTCGCCAGGTCGATGCCGATCGTCACCGCCCAGGCCGTGCCGAAGTTGCGGATCGGCGGACGGAAGGGCGCGAAGCGCGCACCCAGGAGTGCCGCGATCAGGTAGCCCGACGAGAGGCCGACCGCGATCCAGTGCACCGACTGGCCGATGGCATAGGTCACGAACTGCAGCAGCAGCAGCACGGCGGCCACGAAGCAGCGCGCCGTCATGAAACCGCGCCACAGACGCTGCAGCGCGGTGTCGCGTTCGGTGCGGGTATCGAGCGCGGCCCAGTCGGTCAGGGGGTCGCCGCGTGACCAGAGCAGGGAGGCCACAGCTTCTCAGCCTTCGGCCACGCGCCGATGTGCCGCGCTGCAGTACAGCGCACCGCCCGGTCCTGGCAGGGCGTCGGTCGCCGGCAGATGCAGGCCGCAGTGGGCGCAGCGCACCATCGCCTGCGGCGCCCCGACCGCGGGCGGCGCTGAACGCTTCGGCGCTGCGGCGCGTTCGCGTATCTCGTCTTGTCTGTTCTTGCGCCAGAGCCAGATACCGACCGCCACCACGAAGAGGACCAGCAGGTACTTCATGCGGCGCCTCGTGCCAGCAGCACTTCGAGCACGAAGCGCGAGCCGACGTAAGCCAGCAGCAGGAGCGCGGCGCCCGCGTACAGCACGCGCCGTGCGGTGCGGCCGCGCCAGCCGAAGCGGGCGCGGCCGATCAGGAGCACCGCGAAGGTCAGCCAGGCCAGCACCGAGAACAGCGTCTTGTGGTCCCACTTCCAGACCTGTCCGGCGGCGCCGTAAAGCGTCTCGCTGAAGAGCAGGCCGGCCAGCAACGTGGCCGACAGCAGCACGAAGCCGGCGCTCACGAAGCGGAAGGTCAGGCGCTCCAGGGTGAGCAGCGGCACGCTGGCTTCCGGCTCGGTCGCCAGGCGGATCTGCTTCTCGGCGCGGGTCGTGAGCCAGGCATGCACCACCGCCGCGCCGAACAGGCCGTACGACGCGATGCCCAGCGCCAGGTGCAGCGGCAGCCAGGGCGAGGCCGACACATGCAGCGGCGTGCCCGGGAACAGCACGGCCAGCAGCACGGCCAGCGCGCCCAGCCCGGCCAGGGTGCGGCGCACGGTGAGCTGCGGGAACATGCGGCTTTCAACGGCATACACCGTGAGCACGAGCCACGCCATGACCGACAGCGCCGGCGCGAAGCCAAAGCGCGGCATGGCGCTGATCAGCCCGACGCCCAGCGCCAGTGCATGAAGCAGCCAGGCCAGGCCCAGTGCGGATTGGGTGGCTTGTCGGTTCAATCGGGGGGCCGCGGCGGCCGTCAAGGCATAGGCACCGGCAGTGGCGATGCCCAGTGCCACGCCGAGTGGGGAGGGGCTCGCTAAAATCATGCGGCGATGATAAGGGCTGGCCCGCAGCGCTCGTCGCACGTCGCAACGCCGCCCCGGCGTTTCGCCCCCAATTCATAGCGCCCGCGCCTGCGGGCCACAAGGCACCTTCCATGGCCACCGCGCTCACCGAAAAATTCTCCCGGCTCGTCAAGACGATGAGCGGGCAGGCCCGCATCACCGAAGCCAACGTGCAGGACATGCTGCGCGAGGTGCGCATGGCGCTGCTCGAGGCCGACGTGGCCCTGCCCGTGGTGCGCGATTTCGTCGCGCGCGTGAAAGAGAAGGCGCTCGGCCAGGAAGTGCTCGGCTCGCTCAAGCCCGGCCAGGCGCTGGTCGGCATCGTCAACCGCGAACTCGCCGCCACCATGGGCGAGGGCATTTCCGACATCAACCTGGCAGCGCAGCCGCCGGCCGTCATCCTCATGGCCGGCCTGCAGGGCGCCGGCAAGACCACGACCACCGCCAAGCTGGCCAAGCACCTGATCGAGAAACGCAAGAAGAAGGTGCTGACCGTGTCGGGCGACGTCTACCGGCCCGCCGCCATCGAACAGTTGAAGACGGTGACCAAGCAGGCCGGCGCCGAGTGGTTCCCGAGCTCGGCCGACCAGAAGCCGATCGACATCGCGCGCGCCGCCATCGACCATGCGCGCCGGCACTTCTTCGACGTGCTGCTGGTCGACACCGCCGGCCGCCTGGCCATCGACGAAGTGCTGATGGACGAGATCAAGGCGCTGCACGCCGAGCTCAACCCGGTCGAGACGCTGTTCGTGGTCGACGCCATGCAGGGCCAGGACGCGGTGAACACCGCCAAGGCCTTCAAGGACGCACTGCCGCTCACCGGCATCATCCTGACCAAGACCGATGGCGACTCGCGCGGTGGCGCGGCACTGTCGGTGCGGCAGATCACCGGCGTGCCGATCAAGTTCGCCGGCACCAGCGAGAAGATCGACGGGCTCGAAGTGTTCGATGCCGAACGCCACGCCGGCCGCATCCTGGGCATGGGCGACATCGTTGCGCTGGTCGAGCAGGTCACGGCCGGCGTCGACGTCGCCGCGGCCCAGAAGCTTGCCGCCAAGGTCAAGAGCGGCGCCGGCTTCGACCTCAACGACTTCCTCGGCCAGCTGCAGCAGATGAAGCAGATGGGCGGCCTCTCCAGCCTGATGGACAAGCTGCCGCAGCAGATGGCCGCCAAGGCGACCGAGGCCGACATGACCCGCGCCGAACGCGACATCCGCCGCAAGGAAGGGATCATCCAGAGCATGACCCCGCTGGAGCGACGCAAGCCCGAACTGCTCAAGGCCACCCGCAAGCGCCGCATCGCCGCCGGTGCCGGCGTGCAGGTTCAGGAGGTCAACCGCATGCTCAACGAGTTCGAGCAGATGCAGACCATGATGAAGAAGATGAAGGGCGGCGGCCTGATGAAGATGATGAAGAAGATGGGCGGCATGAAGGGGATGCCGGGCATGGGCGGGCCGAAGCTGCCGTTCTGAAACAGTTGCGCCGTGGTAGCCCGCCCGATGCCGTAGCGCGCCATCCATACGGGTTGCAATGTCCAAGGATCTTCGCATCCGAGAAGTCGAACGGATCATCGAGGATCTGACCGCGCGCCATCCGCAGCGTGCGGCCATCCCTGGCTCCCTGCTCGTTCAGCTTCGCACCGTGGCACCGCAGAACTACCTGGATGTTCTCCGGCGGCTCGGGCCGTGCGAAATAGCGGGGGACTTCCAGTTCCTGGGCCTCGCCGATCTGCCGGGAGAGAACGCCCTTCGGGAGGTCCCACGCATTGCGCTGGGTGTCGATTGGTGGCTCTTCGCCGTCTCGGGTACCGGTGACGCATGGCTGACGCGCCAGGCCGATGGCGGGCGCTCGGACATCGCGTTTCTCGATCATGACGAAGGGCCGGAAGCCACCGCGAAGCCGATGCACCTTGGCTTCCACCAGTGGCTCCAACTGGCGGATCTCATGGCGCAGGTCGAAGACGACGCAGACGTGCCGGCCGAGTCGCGCAGCGCCGAGATCACGGGCCTGCTCGAGGCGCTCAGTGGCGGACTCGCGACCCGGTTCCCGTACGCCGTCAGCTGACGAGCACCATGAAAAAAGCCGGCACGATGGCCGGCTTGGTTCGAGAGGCGTGTAAGACGCTCAGGCCGTCGCGAGCGCCGGGCGCGCCAGCTTCAGCGCATGCATCCAGGCGCGGCGCAGGACGGCCGGCGAACGCGATTCCTCGGGGATCAGCAGCCAGCCGCGGTCGCGCAGCGTGGTGCCCAGCGCGATCTGGCTGGTCAGCACGGTCAGCGGGATCGCCAGCAGCAGCGGCAGGCCCACGGGCATCAGCCAGATCAGCGCGCTCGGGTCGATCAGCGCGATACCGACGGCCAGCACGGCGATGATCGCGGTCATCGGTGCCAGCTGCGAGAAGGCGATGCGCCACGGCACGGCGGCGGCTTCACGGGGAGGCGACTTCCAGTTCAGCTTGACGCCGGTGAGGGCGACGACGACGAACAGCGAGTGCGCCAGCATGCGGACCGGGGCTTGCACGATGGCCAGGGCGCTTTCCAGCACCGAGCTCTTGAGCAGGCCACCCAGGCCGCCGAACTGGCGTTGCTCGCCGCGCATCAGCACGGCGGCGATGCCCAGCACGCGCGGCAGGAACAGCAGGCTCAGCGTCCAGGCCCACAGGGCGGCCAGTTCGCCGGGCAGCACATGCCAGCTCGAAATCAGGCTCGAACCCGACAGCCACAGGGCGGTGCCCAGCGTCAGGAAGGCCAGCCACAGCGGGGCCGAAACGTAGGCCATGGTGCCGGTCACGAACATCGCACGGTGCACCGGGTGGATGCCGGGCTCGGCCATCAGGCGGGCGTTCTGCAGGTTGCCCTGGCACCAGCGGCGGTCGCGCTGCAGTTCGGACAGCAGGTCCGGCGGTTGTTGCTCGTAGCTGCCGACCAGGTCGGACACCAGCCACACGTGGTAGCCGGCGCGGCGCATCAGGGCCGCTTCGACGAAGTCGTGCGACATGATGCCGCCCGACATGCCACCGGTGCCGGCGATCGGTGCCAGCGCGCAGTGGTCCATGAAGGGCTTGACGCGGATGATGGCGTTGTGGCCCCAGTAGTGCGATTCGCCCAGTTGCCAGAACTGCATGCCCAGCGTGAACAGGCGGCCCGTCACGCGGGAAGCGAATTGTTGGGCACGGGCGTGCAGCGTGACGTGGCCGATGGCCTGCGTCGCGGTCTGGATCACGCCGGCCGTCGGGTTGGCTTCCATCAGCTTGACCATCGCGGTCAGGCAGTCGCCGCTCATCACCGAGTCGGCGTCGAGCACGACCATGTACTTGTAGTCGTTGCCCCAGCGGCGGCAGAAGTCGGCCACGTTGCCGGCCTTGCGGTGCGTGCGGCGGGTGCGCAGGCGGTAGTAGACCTCGACCTGCGGCTGGTTCGGGCTCTCGGCCAGGGCGGCGCGCAGGTCTTCCCAGGCGGCGCGTTCGGCCTTGGCGGTCTCGGCGTCATAGCTGTCCGACAGCACGAACACGTCGAACTGCTTCGAATGGCCGGTGGCGGCGACCGATTCGCAGGTGGCACGCAGGCCGGCGAACACCGTGGCCACGTCCTCGTTGCAGATCGGCATGATGATCGCGGTGCGTGCTTCCGGGTTCATCGGGTGGTCGGCCACCTGCTTGACGGACAGCGCGTGCTTGTCACCGCGCACGGAGACGTAGAAGCCCATCAGCGCGGTCACGAAGCCGGTGACGACCCAGCCGGACAGCAGGCCGTACAGGCCGATCTGGCCGTATTCGAGCCAGACGTTGTCGTAGTCGGGTTGCACGCCGGCGAACAGGATCGAGGCGATCACGGTGCTGAACAAGGCCAGCAGCATGAAGGCCAGGCGACGCTGCTTGGCGGCGCGTTGCCACGGTTGTTCCGGACCGAGTTCGACGGCTTGCTCGTGGGCGGTCTTGCCACCGGCGCCGAGCTTCACCAGCATGGCGGTGCCGATGCTGTTCCAGAAACCGCGCCAGGGGCGGGGCGCCATCGAGCCGCGGTTGATCGGCGGTGCGGTCAGGGCGTTCGGGTGGCGGTCCTCGCGAAACGCGCTGCGTGGCTGGCTGAGAGGGCCGAGGTCGGCGGGGGTCAAAACCTTCATCTGGGAGAAATCGTTTGGTTTCATGTGCGGCTCACCAACGTTGCTTTTGAAGGGAAGAGGGGGTGTCGCCAATCGCTGGAAAGCGCTTGAAGACGCAGTCGGGGGCTGCGCCGCCCAATCCGTCGGATCCAGCCGCCAGGGGGCTGGCGGCACGGGGACGCGAGAGGAGAACCTGCGTGGAACGCAAGCCATCACGCTGCGGACGCAGTGCAAAAGAAGGGTTGGAAGAGGCGGTCATGCCTCTACAAGGGCAATCGCCGTGCCAGCAGGGAAAAGCGCTTTTAAATCAAAGGCTTAGCTGGAGAATTCAGGTGAAATTCCGGGGCGGACACCCGAAGGGGCGGGAAAACCCCTGTTTTTGTCGCCGAACCCCGACAAACTCGAAGGCTCCGGCGACAAAACTCAATGAAATCAACGACTTACTTGCGTCGCTCCTCAGCGACAGCTTCGCCGGAAGGCGACGACGGCCCATCGGCCTTGAAGTGGCCGGGGGTCAATTCGTGCTTCTGCAGCAGCCGATAGAACTCGGTCCGGTTGCGGTCCGCCAAGCGCGCGGCGTCGGCCACGTTGCCGTCGGTGAGCTTGAGCAGGCCGACCAGGTAGTCGCGCTCAAAGCGCTGCTTGGCGTCGGCATAGGTCTGCACTTCGACGCTCGGCACGCGCAGCGCCCGCTGCACCAGCGCCAGCGGGATCAGCGGCGAGCTCGACAGCGCGCAGACCTGCTCGACCACGTTGAACAGCTGCCGCACGTTGCCCGGCCAGGAGGCCGTGGTGAGCGCCTTGATCGCCTCCGGCGCGAAACCCGACAGCCGCTTGCCGTACTTGGTCGACAGGCGCTGCAGGAAGTGGTTGGCCAGCAGCGGAATGTCCTCGCGCCGGGCCGACAGCGGCGGCAGCGTGAGCGTCACCACGTTGAGGCGGTAGTACAGGTCTTCTCGGAACTGGCCCGCTTCCATGGCAGCGTCCAGGTCGCGGTGGGTGGCCGAGACGATGCGCACGTCGACCGCGATCGACTGGGCAGCGCCGACCGGCCGCACCGCGCGCTCCTGCAGCACGCGCAGCAGCTTGACCTGCAGGGCGGGCGGCATGTCGCCGATCTCGTCGAGCAGCAGCGTGCCGCCGTCGGCCTGCTGGAACAGCCCCTTGTGGTTGGCATGGGCGTCGGTGAAGGCGCCCTTCATGTGGCCGAACAGCTCCGACTCGAGCAGCGCCTCGGGGATCGCCCCGCAATTGACCGCCACGAAGGGCTTTTCGGCGCGCGCGCTCGCCTTGTGGATGGCGCGGGCCAGCAGTTCCTTGCCGGCGCCGCTGTCGCCGCGCAGCAGCACGGACGCGTCCGACTTCGCGACCATGCGTGCTTCGGCTAGCAATTCGGCCATGCGGCTGCTGCGGCTGACGATCTCGGAGCGCCAGCTCTCGTCGCTGCCGGTGCTGGGTGTGGTGACGGGTGAGCCCATGGCCAGCGCCTGGCTGATCTTCTCGAGCAATTCGCGCGCGTCGTAGGGCTTGGTCAGGTAGGTGAAGACGCCGCGCGCCGTCGCCTCGACCGCATCGGGGATGGTGCCGTGCGCGGTCAGCAAGATCACCGGCAGCGTCGGGTGGTCCTTGCGGATCTCGTCGAACAGCGCGAGCCCGTCGCGGCCGGGCAGGCGCACATCGCTCAGCACCAGTTGCGGGTGCTCGATCTCGAGCTGCGTCAGTGCCGACTCCGCCGAGGTCACGGCCGTCACCTGGTAACCGGCCGAGTTCAGCCGCATCGACAGCAGGCGCAGCATGTCCGGATCGTCGTCGACCACCAACAGGCGGGCGCCGGTGGCTTTGGCGGAAGAGGGGGCTTCACTCATGGACGGTCCTTCGTGCGCCGCTCAGGGCGTGGCAGGCTTGCTGCCGTTGCTTGGTGCGGGCGCATTGGGCCGGGCGAAGCTGCGCTCGATGGCGCGCAGCGCTTCGATCCGGTCGTTCAGCTGGTCGATGCGACGCTGGGCGTCGCGCGCCTGCTGGGCCTGGCGGTCGCGGTCGTCCTCGACCTTGCGTTGCTCCAGAAAGCGCGCGGCCAGGAGGCGCGCCAGCGGCTGCAGCGGTTGCGCATCGGCCGTCGGGTTCGAAATCACCCGCTGCAGCAGCCCGAGAGAACGCGCCAGGTCGGCCGGTGCGCGCGTCTGCGCCAGCACCAGGGCCACCTGCATCTGTACCAGTGGCGCGTCGCCTGGGTCGCCCAGCCGCGCCACCTCGGCGGCCAGCTCATTGGCGTTGAGCGAGCGCAGGCGGTCGGCGTAGGTGAGGACGGCTTCGGCCGGCGTGGCGCCGCGCAACGAGAAGGCCAGCGCCGGCTGGGTCGCTAGGGCGATCGGTTCGGCTTCCACCGGGGTCACGCGCACCACGGGCGGCGGGGGTGGTGCCGGCACGGGCGCCGGAGGCGGCGGCGGCGTCGGCGCGGGCGGCGGCGTGGTGCAGGCGCCCAGCAGGGTCAGCGACGACAGGGCGAGCGCCGAGGCAAGGGCCGGACAGCGGGCGAACGAAAAAGACATGGTGCGGGACAGCGTGGGACGCGAGGTGTTCGAGGCGAGAAGGGCGAGAAGGGGCGGGGATGGCGCGGAGAGGGCGAGGCTCAGGCGGAGCGCGGGAGCTCGATGCGGAATCGCGCCCCGGGGCCGTCTGGCAGCAGCGTGACGTGGCCACCATGTGCAGCAATGTACTCCTGCACGATCGACAGGCCGATGCCTGTGCCTTTGACCGCATGCTCTGGTTGGCGTTCCCCGCGGAAGAAGGGCTCGAAGACGCGATCGCGGTCGCCCTCGGCGATGCCGGGGCCGGCGTCGGAGATGTCGATGCGCGCGGTGTCCGACGTGCCGGACACGTCGAAGCGGATGACGCCGCCCCGTTCGGAGAAGCGGATCGCATTGGACAGCAGGTTGGCCAGCGCCGTGCCCAGCTTGGCCGGGTCGACCGTGATCGACAGCGGCTCGCCCTCGACCTGCACCTGCAGCCCGTGCGCCTGCCATTGCAGGCGCTGCGCCTCGACCTGCTCCTCGATCAGCGGCAGCAGGGCCGTGCGCTGGCGGTGCAGGTCGCGCGCCTCGAAGGCGGCGGCGTTGAAGCGCAGCAGCGCCTCGATCTGGCTCTGCAGCGAGATGGCGTTCTGCTGCAGGATCTGCGCGACCTCGCGCTGCGCCGGGTTGAGCGCGCCGGTCACGCCGTCTTCCAGCAGCGAGATGCCCTCGCGCAGGGCCGCCAGCGGCGTCTTGAGTTCATGCGACACGTGACGCAGGAAGCGTGCCTTGTCGGCATCGAGTTCTGTCAGACGAAGCCGCAGCCATTCGAGCTGCTGCGACACGCGCCGCACGTCGGCCGGGCCGCGGATGTCGATCGGCACGTCGAGCCGGTTCTCGCCCAGGCCGACGATGGCGCGCTGCAGCCGCTTGAAGGGCCGTGCCAGCCACACGCCGAAGGCCAGCGCCAGCGCCACCGCCAGCGCGCTGGCGGCCAGCACCTCGCGCATCAGGCGCGTGCGGGCGTCTTCGAGGCGGGTCGAGAGCGCGGTGTTCTGCGCCTCGATCTGCGTCTGCGCCTGCTGGGCGATGTCGGTGTTCACGGCGTCGAGGTCGCGGAACTGCATCGCGAGCGTGGTCTCGCGCGCGAGGGCGGTGTCGGCGGGGCCGACCAGCAGCCGCTCCATCGCGTCCAGCTGCATGCGCCAGGCGTCGATGGACGTGCGCTGCACGCCGTTGTCGGCCAGCCGGGTCAGCACGTTCTGCGCGTCGCGGGCAGCGTCGTCGAAGCGCCGGCGCAGCACCGCGTCGTTGAGCACGAGCGACTGGCGGCCGGCCCGCTCCATCGCGGCGCTGCGCTCGGCCAGCGACTGCGCGGCGCCCGAGAGCGTGAGCGCGCGGGTGGCCGCGTCGCGGCTCTGCGTCATCAGCGCGTCGTACTGGAACACCGCGCGCAGTGCCACGCCCACCAGCAGGGCGGTGATCAGAAGAAAGGCGAAAAGCAGCAGTTGCTGGAAGGAGCCGCGCGCCGTCGTGAGCTTCGCCATCAGACGGCGATCGCGGCGGTGGCCGGCGCGACGCTGGGGGTGTCGACGTCGCGCACGGGCACTTCGCCGCGCAGCGTGTAGGCCAGCGAACGGGTGATGCGCAGGTCGATCATCTGGCCGACCAGCCGCGCGTCGCCTTCGAAGTTGACGACGCGGTTGCAGGCGGTGCGGCCCATCAGCTCGCTCGCGTTTTTGCGCGATGCGCCTTCCACCAGCACGCGTTGCGTAGTGTCGACCAGCGCCTGGCCGAATCGCTGGACGTTGACGTCGATGGCGGCCTGCACCTGCTGCAGGCGCGCCAGCTTCACCGCGTGCGGCGTGTCGTCGTGCAGCGCGGCGGCGGGCGTGCCGGGGCGCGGGCTGAAGATGAAGCTGAAGCTCGAATCGAAGCGGCAGTCCTCGATCAGCTTCATCATCTTGGCGAAGTCCTCGTCGGTCTCGCCGGGGAAGCCGACGATGAAGTCGCTGCTGAGCGCGAGCTCGGGCCGGATGGCGCGCAGCTTGCGCACCGTGCTCTTGTATTCCATCGCGGTGTAGCCGCGCTTCATCGCCATCAGGATGCGGTCGCTGCCGTGCTGCACCGGCAGGTGCAGGTGGCTCACCAGTTTCGGCACCTTGGCATAGGCCTCGATGAGGCGCGGTGTGAACTCGTTCGGGTGGCTGGTGGTGTAGCGGATGCGCTCGATGCCCGGGATCTCGGCGATGTACTCGATCAAGAGCGCAAAGTCGGCGATCTCGCTCGTGCCGCCCATCGCGCCGCGGTAGGCGTTCACGTTCTGCCCCAGCAGCGTGACCTCGCGCACGCCCTGATCGGCCAGGCCGGCGACCTCGACCAGCACGTCGTCGAGCGGGCGGTTGACTTCCTCGCCGCGGGTGTAGGGCACCACGCAGTAGCTGCAGTACTTGGAGCAGCCTTCCATGATCGAGACGAAGGCGGTCGCGCCGTCGACCCGTGCCGGCGGCAGGTGATCGAACTTCTCGATCTCGGGGAAGCTGATGTCGACCTGGGGGCGATCCTGGATGTCGCGCTGGGCCAGCATCTCGGGCAGGCGGTGCAGCGTCTGCGGGCCGAACACCACATCGACGTAGGGCGCGCGCGCGATGATGGCCGCGCCTTCCTGGCTGGCCACGCAGCCGCCCACGCCGATCTTCACGCCGCGGGCCTTCAGGTGCTTGATGCGGCCGAGGTCGCTGAAGACCTTTTCCTGTGCCTTCTCGCGCACCGAGCAGGTGTTGAAGAGGATGAGGTCGGCCTCCTCGACGTCCTGCGTGGGCTCGTAGCCCTGCGCGGCATTCAGCACGTCGGCCATCTTGTCCGAGTCGTACTCGTTCATCTGGCAGCCGAAGGTTTTGATAAAGACTTTTTTGCTCATGGCGTGGGGAAAAGAGAGGGAAACCACCGGAAGAAGCGGTGCAGGCGCTCGATGAAGCGCCGAACGAAAGAGGCGGATGCGGCAGTCGCCGCCGGCGTCACTGCCCGAAGGTGGGCAACTGGTTGAACGGCGTCTTGCCGTCGTCGGTCGCGCCGCTGGCGGCGACGAAAGGCCAGAAGTTGAGGAAGGGTCGACCGACCGAGGCGCGCTTCACGCTCGCCTCGGTGGGAGTGAGCACCCAGACCTCGCGCACCAGGCCGGCCGGGTCGCGCGTGTAATTCACCAGCAGGTTCTGCCCGGTGATGGCGCCCGTGGTCACCACCATGTTCTCGGCGCTGCGGATGCGGGCGCCGGGCGACAGGCGATCGGCCCGGCCGTCGAGCACGATCTCGGGTGCGGCAACCACCATGAACTGCCCCCGCAGCGTGCCTTCGGGGAAATTGCGGCCGCCGGCGGCGGCCTCGTTCTGCACCGGCGCCTCCAGCGTCTGGGCCGACACGGGCGGTGCCCAGGCAAAGGCCCCCACCAGGGCGACCAGGCAGAAGAAGGACCAAAGGGCGGGGGCGGCAATGCGGTGGCAGCGGTTCATGGGGTATATCCAGAGGCTGTGGAGCGACCGATTTTAGCGGCCGGCCCCCTCGGGCCTGATCGCACCCGAGCCCCTGGGCTGCGCCGTGCAGCTCAGGCCGTGACCGATGCCTGGCCGGCGGGCTGGCGGGCCGTCGCCGCGTTCGTGCCCACGCTGGCCCCGGGCAGGGATGGGCGGGTGCTGGTCCCGAAGGCGGCGATGCGGGCCCATTCCTCGACAGCGTCGAGCAGCTTGGCCTGCATGACCCGGGTGGTCGCGGTGTGGTCGATGTCGGGCCAGAAGCGGTACTTCACCCGGTCGAACAGCCGCGAGCCGCGCAGCTGGCTCAGCATGCCGTGGTTGCGGTCGGTCGAGTTGTAGGTGACCGAGTACATCAGGGACACCTCCACGCCGCGATCGGCCAGCGAGAGCAGGCGGCGTTCATACTCGGCAGCATCGACCGCCGGCGCCTCGGCGCTGCCGAAGATGCTGCCCTGCTCGACGGCCGGCGTGCGGCTCGGCCGCAGCGAGGCCAGGCGCGCCATCGTCCGTTCGCGGGCGGCAGCGTCGCCCGCGCCCATCCAGTCGGTCAGGTCGCGCCACCAGAAGTAGCTCGCGCGCACTGCAGGGTTGAAGGGAAAGGCGGCCAGCCGGCGCAGCTTGCGTTCCAGGCGCACGCCGGGCGTGAGATACATCTCGCCGTCGAAGGCCAGCATGCCGGTGATGCGCGGATCGGCCAGCGCCACCGCCATGGCGTTCTCGGCGCCCGAGCAGATGCCGAACACCAGGAAGCGGCGCACGCCGTAGCGCTCGCCCAGAAAGTCCATGGCGGCCTTCATGTCTTCCACGGCCTGCGCGCGGAAGGCATTGCGGCTCTGTGCGGCCACGCTGTCGCCGATGCCCGAGAGGTCGAAGCGCAGCGTCGGGATGCCGGCGCTGGCCAACCGGCGCGCCGTCTTCACGTTGATGCGGTGCGGCCCGATGCGGTGGTTCACGCCGGTGTTGAGCACCAGGCATGCCACGTCGGTGCGGCCGGCCTGAGGCTGGCTGAGCATGCCGAACAGACCCTCGCCGGGGCCGAACAGAACGGGTGTCTCGGTGTAGTCATTCATGGATTTCTGCCATCACGCGTTGCAACGCCTCTGCAGGCACCATCTCATTATTGGGGTGGGGATTGCTCGTCCATATCATGGTATGCGGCAATAGCACATGGCGTGCGCTGCGGTCTTGTGTCTGCGCCGTGACCCACTGGCGCGTGGTCGTGTCGTCGGGTTTGGCGATCACCACGAGTTCGGTGCCGGTGCCCAGCTGAAGGCTGTCGGGCGTGAGCGCCGCGATCTGGCGGCGCAGCAATTCGGAGATGCCGAAGCCGAAGGCCTCGCCGCTGAAGGCCTCGGGGTCCTTGCGCAGGCTGCGGCGCCATCCGGCGTCGGGAATGGAGTGGCTCAGTTCCAGTTCGGCCACGTGTTTTTCGCGCAGGTCCTGCAGGTAGCTGCGGCCTTCCAGCACCGGTTCCCACAGCACCAGCCGGGCGATGCGCGGGCTGGCGGAGGCGGCGGCCTGCAGCGCCAGCGTGGCACCGATGCGGGCGCCGAACCACACGATGCGCGCTGCGCCGGAACGGGCGATCAGTTCGCGGTGGGCCTCGCCGATGTCGCGGCGCCAGCCCTCCAGGTCGCCGTCCTCGTCGTCGCCGGGGGAGTCGCCCGTGCCGTAGGGGTCGAAGCGCAGCACCGGCACGCCGCGGCGCGACAGGCGCAGCGCGAGCAGGCGGTAGAAGCGGTGGCTGCGCAGGGCCTCATGGCCCATGGGCGGGCACAGCAGCACGGCCGTGTCGCTCGCACGCGCACCTTCCGCCGCGTGGAAAAGACCGAAGAGCCGCCGCGAGGGCAGGCCGAACATCAGGGGGGTCATGCGGTGAATTCCAGGGGCGCGGCGGCGCTCGCACTAACGTCCGTCGTGTGCGGTGCGCAGCGCGGCAGGCGCAGTGCCAGGGCGCCGATCGTGTCGTCGCCGTCCTCGAAGGACTGCAGGCGCAACTGCTCGACGCCGTCGGGCGTGGTGAGGGTGACGGTCTGGGCGACCGGCGCGACGCCGACGTCGAAGCCGTTGGTGGCCAGGTCCAGCCCGATGCCGACCGCCTTGAGGCAGGCCTCCTTGCGGGTCCAGCAGACGAAGAAGGCGCGATCGCGCTGTGCCGTCGGGCAGGCCGCGAGCGCGGCCTCCTCGGCGGGCGAGAAATAGGCGGCGGCCAACGCGAGCGCGTCGGGCATCGGCCGAAGGACCTCCACATCCACACCCAGTTCGTCGCGGGTCGACAGCGCGACCAGACCAGTGCCGTGGCTGTGGCTGAGGTTGAAGTGCAGGTCGGCCGACGCCAGCGCCGGCTTGCCGAAGCGACCGGCCACGAAACGCAGCCTTTCGCCGGCCTGGCCGCTGTGCTGCCCCAGCAACTGCCGCAGTGCGGCATGGGCGGCGATGAAGCGATGCCGGTCACGCTCGAAGACGAAGCGGCGGGCCCGCGCCGCTTCGTCGGCCGAGAGCTTGGCCAGGGCGGCGGCGGGGACGTGCTGGTCCAGGTCGATGCGCCACAGTTCGCAGTGGGGGGCATCGACGGGGAGGACGAGCGGCGAGACGATCATGCGCACCCCGATCAGCCCTTGCGGCCCCAGCCGGAAAACACCCGACCGAGCAGGCCGGGGCGCGCCGACGACGGCTCCTCAGCCGGTGTCAGCGGCGCGGGCGATGTCACCTGCGACGTCGCCAGCTGCGCCAGGCTCTCGAACATGTAGCGGCGCGCTTCGATGCGCTGGCCGAAGCTCTGCTCGGACTGCTGCACCACGCGCATCGCCAGCAGCGAGTCGCCCCCCAGATCGAAGAAGTTGTCGGTGGCGCGGATGTCGTTCACGTCAATGTTGAGCACGCTGGCCCAGATCTGCGCGAGCTGTGCCTGCTCGGGTTGCAGCAGCGAGGCAGGGTTGCCGTTGGACGTGGCGGCCTGCTCGCGCGCGGCCACCGTCTGCGGCGGCGACTCGGCGCTCGACGCCAGGCGCGTCAGGATGCGCGCGCTGGCCGAATCCGTCGGTGCCAGCAACTCGGCCACCGGCACGTCGGGCCGGTCGGCCAGCGTGCGCAGGATCTCGACGAAGCGGTCGCGGAAGGCGGTGCCGGTCTCGGGCAGGTAGATGTCGGCGTTGTAGGCGATGGGGCCTTCGAGGCCGTGCGGCTTCTCCAGCAGCCACAGCCCCAGGTCGTCGGTGGCGCCGCGCTGCAGCAGGTGCACCTGCTTGTGCGTCAGGCCGCCGAAGTCGAGCGGGCGCTCGCGCGCGTCCTGGAACGAGAAGAGGCCCTGGTACAGCCCCGCGCCCTGCGCCAGGTTGACGAACTCGGGCTCGGTCGCCATGCGTTCGAAGGGCACCTGCTGGTAGCCCATGACCGCCACCAGCTCGTTCTTCACGTAGCGGATGAAGCCGCCGAAGCCCAGCGTCCTGTCGACCTGGAAGGGCAGCGGCAGCACGTTGTTGAAGAAGCCCATCACCGACTCGAGTTCGGGCACTTCGCGGCCGCGCACCGGCGTGGCGATCACGACCGAGCGGCTGTCGATGGCGCCGCTCATCATCAGCACGTAGGCGCCCAGCGCCAGCATGCTGAGCGTGACGTCGTGCTGGCGCGCCACTTCGCGCAGGCGCTGCGTGGTGGGCTGGTCGATGTGGATCCAGTTCACGCCGCCGTTGCCGGACATGCCGGCCCGGCGCGGCATGTCGGTCTTGGCGGCGCGCGGTGCGGGCATGCGTGCGAAGCGCTGCTTCCAGAAGTCCAGCTGCCGGGTGAACTCCGGCTGCGCCATCCAGTCGGCGTACCACTGCGCGTAGTCGCCCATCGAGACCGGAGGCTCGGGCAGCGTGTGCTTCTGGCCGCGCACCAGCGCACCATAGAGGGCCGACAGCTCGGTCTGGTAGATGTCGAAGGACCAACCGTCCCACACCAGGTGGTGCGGCACGAACATGAAGGCATGGTCCTCGGGTCCCATCTTGTAGAGGGCCATGTGGAAGAGCGGCGCGCGGTGGATGTCCAGCGGCTGGTCGGCCAGTTGCTGCATGCGGCTGGCGAGTTCGGCCTCGCGCTCGTCCTCGGGCATCGTGCTCAGGTCGATCAGCGGGATGTCGAAGTCGACCCGCGGCGCGATGACCTGCACGGCCGCGCCGTGCTCGTCGGTGCCGATCGCGGTGCGCAGGGCGGCATGCCGCTGCACCATCGTCTGCAGCGCGCTGCGGAACTTGGCGACGTCCAGCGGTCCGCGGAAGCGGTGGCCGGACGGCGCGTTGTAGACCGGGCGGCCCGGGTGCAGCTCCTCGAGGAAGCGGATGCGTTCCTGCATCGGCGTGAGCGGCGCGCTGCGACGATCGGGCATGTGCACGATCGGTTGCTGCGCCACGGCCTGGCCGGTGCCGCGCAGGCGGTTCACTGTCTGCGCGATGCGCTCGACCGTGGGCGATTCGAACAGCGTCGACATCGGCAGCTTCAGCTGCAGGTCGCGGCTGAGCTGGGCCGTCAGGCGCGCGGCCAGCAGCGAATGACCGCCGAGTGCGAAGAAGTCGTCGTGGATGCCCAGGCCGGGCAGGCTCAGCGTCTGCTCCATGGCCGCCAGGATCTGGCGTTCGAGCTCGTCGCGCGGCGGCACGGCGGCGTCACGGCGCGTGACGGCGACGCTGACCGGCGGCGGCAGGGCCTTGCGGTCGATCTTGCCGTTGGGCAGCAGCGGCAGCGCGTCGAGCGCGACGAAATGCTGCGGCAGCATGTACTCGGGCAGGAAGCTGGCCAGGTGCTGGCGCAGCGCCGTCGCCTCGGGCATGGGGCCACGCGGCACCACGTAGGCCACGATGCGCACGTCGCCCGGCGCGTCCTCGCGGGTCACCACCAGCGCGCGGTCGATGGCGCCGTGGCGCGCCAGGTTGGCTTCGATCTCGCCCAATTCGATGCGGTAGCCCCGCACCTTGACCTGGTGGTCGGCGCGTCCCAGGCATTCGAGCACGCCGTCGGCGCGCCAGCGGCCCAGGTCGCCGGTGCGGTACCAGCGCGCGCCGCTGCCGTCGTGGGCGGGCACGAAGCGCTCGTCGGTCAGCTCGGGCCGGTCGAGGTAGCCGAGCGTCACGCCGGCACCGCCGATGTAGAGCTCGCCGGTCACGCCCACGGGCAGCGGCTGCCCCTGCGGGTCGAGCACGTGGAACTGGGTGTTGATCACCGGGCGGCCGATGGGAATGACGCCCTCGGCGCGCAGCACGCGGTGAAAGCTCGACCAGACGGTGGTCTCGGTCGGGCCGTAGCCGTTCCAGAGCTCGCCGACCATCGGCAGCAGCTGGCGCGCCAGGTCGGCGGGCAGCGGCTCGCCGGTGCAGATCGCCAGCAGGTCGCGGCGGCCGGGCCAGCCGGCGTCCAGCAGGATGCGCCAGGTAGACGGCGTGGCGTCGACGAAGTCGACTTCCTCGGACTCGATCAGCTCGCGCAGGCGGTCGCCCTGCATCGCCTGTGTCTTGTCGGCCACCACGATGCGCGCGCCCACCGTCAGCGGCAGGATCACTTCGGACACCGCGATGTCGAAGGACAGCGTGGTCACGGCCAGCACACGGCGCTGGGCGTCGATGCCCGGCACCGTGCGCAGGCCGGTCAGCAGGTTGACCACCGTGCGGTGCGGCACGCGCACGCCCTTGGGGCGGCCGGTCGAGCCGGAGGTGTAGATCACGTAGGCCACGTTGCCGGCATCGCCGCCGTGCGACGGCGCCGTCGGGGTCGGCTGCACGCCATCGGCACGCACGCGGGCCAGGGCCTGCAGGGGCGTGGTGGCGTCGGTGTCGGCATCGGTCACGGCGACGCGCAGTTGCGCGTCCTCGATCATGAATTCGATGCGTTCGCGCGGGAAGGCCGGGTCGAGCGGCACGTAGCCGGCGCCCGACTTCAGGATGCCGAGCAACGCCACCAGCATGTGTGCGTTGCGCGCGCAGCACAGGCCCACCAGGTCGCCCGGGCCGATGCCCTGCGCCTGCAGGGCGGCGGCGAGGCCGTTGGCACGCTGGTCGAGGTCGCGGTAGCTGAGCGACGCGCCGCCGGCGCGCACCGCCGCCGCGTCGGGCGTGGCCTGGGCCTGGCGGCCGATGAGGGTGTCGATGCGCAGCTGCGCGTCGTAGGGCGCGGCCGTGGCGTTGAAGGACTGCAGCAGGGTGAGGTCTTCGCTGCTGCAGGCCAGGGCCTGGGCGACGGTCGCCTGGGGCTGGCGCGCGAGCTGCGCCAGCGCGTCGCCGTACAGCGCGAGCCAGCGCCGCACGGTGGCTTCGTCGAACAGCGCCGTGTTGTATTGCAGCTCGAGCTGCAGGCCGTCGGCCACGGGCACCGCGTTGAGGAACAGCTCGAAGTTCTCGTAGTGGCGGGCGTTGCCCGACAGCCGGCTCTGCAGCCCGGGGAAGCTGCCGCCCTGCGCGGTCGTGGCGCGGTCGAGGTTGAACATCACGCTGACCAGCGACGGGCGGCTCGGGTCGCGCGTCACCGGCAGGTGCCGCAGCAGCGTGCCGTAGGTGAGCGTCTGGTGGTCGAAGGCGTCCAGCAGCGTGTTGGCGATCTGGCGCAGCAGCACGTCGAAGGGCTGGGCCGGATCGATCGCGACGCGCACCGGCAGCAGGTTGACGCAGTGGCCGACCAGCTTGGGCATGCCGCTGGCCGCCTGGCCTGCGGAGGGGACGCCGACCACGAGATCGTCCTGCTGCGACAGGCGATGCACCAGGGCGGCAAAGATGCTGAAGAGCGTGGCGAACAGGCTGACGCCGGCCCGCGCGCCGAGCTGGCGTGCGGCCTCGACCAGCGGCGCCGGCAGCAGCACGTCGGCACGCCGCGCATCGAAGCTGCGGCGCGCGGCGCGGGGGCGGTCCAGCGGGAGTTCGAGCGCGGGCAGCGTGTTGCCTGGGTACTGGCCGAGCCAGTACGCCAGTTGCGTCTGCGCCATCGGCGTGACGGCTTCGGCACGTTCCCATTGGGCGTAGTCGGCATAGCGGGGCGCCGGCTCGAGCGCCGTGCCCTGGCCGCGCTGCGCGGCATAGAGCAGGCCCAGGTCGTCGGCGATGACGCCCCACGACCAGCCGTCGCACACCGAGTGGTGCGCGGTCATCAGCAGCACGTGCTGCGTGGGGGCCAGCCGGTAGAGCCTGGCGCGGAACAGCGGGCCCTGCTCCAGGTCGAAGGGCGTCTCGACCGCTTCGGTGTGCGCCTTGGCCATGGCCAGGGCTTGCGCCGCGGCATCCATGCCGCTCAGGTCGTGCAGTGGAAGTGCGAATGCGCCGGGCACGGCGACGACCAGCTGCTCGCCATCGGGCGAGAAGGTCGCGCGCAGCGCCTCGTGCCGCGCCAGCAGCGCCGTCAGCGCGGCCGACAGGGCGGCGGTGTCGAGCGTGCCGTCCAGGTGCAGGTCGACCGACTCGTTGTAGGCGAGCGAGGCCTGGCTGCCGAGCCGGTGCGCCAGCCAGACTTCGCGCTGGGCCTCGGTGGTCGGGATGACGCCGGAAATCGCGCCCAGGGCGAAGGGGTCGAAGTCATCGACTTCGACGTCTTTGGCAACGTTCTGCAGGTTCACGTCGTGCTTTGCCGAATCGCGGGTGTCGGGCCAGCTGCTCACGCGTCCACCTTGCGGTACTTGCCGGGGCTGGCGGGGTCGGGCACGAACCAGGCGGGCTGGCCGTCCTTGTCACGGCCCAGGCGGGCATCGGGCACCGGCGGGTGCGCGGCGTCGAAGGCGCGGCTGGCCGGCGCGCGGCCGGGCAGGAATTCGGCTTCCTGCATCTCGGCGATCGATTCCTTGAAGGCCGACTTGATGGTCGCAATGTCGGCGCGCGTGTGCGCCGTCGTCATGAAGCAGGGGAAGTTGTCCAGGATGTGCACGCCGCGGCTGCGCATCATCGCGAACAGCAGGTCCTGCAGCGGGTGGTCTTCCAGCCAGCTCACGCGCCAGAGCGACGCGAAATAGCGGATCTCCAGCGGCGCGCCCACCTCGCGGCAGAAGGCCGTGAGCTCGTCGGCCATCGCGGCCGTGTGCAGGTTCAGCTGCGTCTGCAGCGCGTTGCCCGAGGCCTTCAGGTGGTCGAGCGAGGCCTTGGCCGCGGCCAGCGTGAGCGGGTGCCGCACGAAGGTGCCGGCGAAGTAGGTCACGCCGACGGTCGGAATGGAGTCGTCGCCGTAGTTCCAGGCGCCGCCGTCGAGCGCGTCCATGTATTCGCGCTTGCCGGCGATGGCGCCGATGGGCATGCCGCCGCCGATCACCTTGCCGTAGGTGGCGAGGTCGCCGCGGATGCCGAACAGCGCCTGGGCGCCGCCGGGGTGCGAACGGAAGCCGGTGATCACCTCGTCGAAGATCATGCAGGTGCCGCTCTGCGCCGTGATGGCGCGCACTTCTTGCAGGAATTCCTTCGGCTGGAAGTCGGGGCGGCGGCTTTGCACCGGCTCGATCAGCACGGCCGCCAGCTCGTCGGCGTTCTCGCGGATGAACGCGAGCGATTCGGGCGTGCCGTAGTCGAGCACGCGCACGTCGCCGAACATGCCGCTCATCACGCCGGGCGTGGCCGGGATGCCGCGGGCGCCGCGGCCGGCGCGCACCAGCACCTCGTCGAAGGTGCCGTGGTACGAGCCGCTGAACAGCACGATGGTGCTGCGGCCGGTGTGGGTGCGCGCGATGCGGATCGCCGCCATCACGGCCTCGGAGCCGGTGTTGCACAGCGCGGCCCGGTCGAAGCCGGTGAGCTCGCAGATGCGCTGCGTCACCTCGGCGGCCAGCGGGTGTTGCGGGCCGATCTCGTAGCCGAGGTCGAGCTGCTTGCGGATCGCGTCGTTCAGGAAGTCCGGTTGCCAGCCGAACATGTTCATGCCGAAGCCGTTGAGCGTGTCGACGTATTCGTTGCCGTCGATGTCCCACACGCGCGAGCCCTTGGAGCGGTCGACCACCAGCTGGTAGGTGATCTCCTTGGTCGCCGGGCGGAAGCCGTTGACCACGCGCGGGTCGGCCATGTGGGAGCGGTTGGCGGCGGTGAATTCCTTGCTCTTGCGGCTGCGCTCGACATAGCGCCGCACGAAGGCGTCGAGCCGGGCCTGCTGGCGCGGCGTGATCTCGCGGTTGGGCGTGGTGTGGATGCGCGCGATGGCGCCGAAGGCCTTCTTGACGTCGTAGGGGACGCCGCCGGTCGGCCTGTCTTCCGTCGTCGTCGGCGTGGCCGATGCCACCGGTGTCGCAGGCAGGCCGGCGGCGGGTTGCGCGGCGGCGACAGCGGCAGCGGCGGCCAGGGTCGGCGTGCCGGCCAGCAGCGCGAGCTGCTGCTGCATCAGCTGCATCTGCTGCGCGATCACCTGCTGCAGCAGCGGCGTGCCGGCTTGCGGCAGCGCAGGGGCGACAGCCGGGACCACCATCGACGGCAACGCGGTCGCGACGGCCAGCGGCGCGGCGACCAGGGCCGGCGTGGCGCGCACCGGCGCCGGCGCGGGCGTGACGCTCGCCGTCGGTTCGGACGGCAGGCTCTTGTCGAGGTGATCGACCAGCAGGTCGAAGCTGCGGCAGCCTTCCATCAGCTGGCGGAAGCTGATGTTGATCTTGAAGTGCTTCTTGACCTGCAGCGCGGCCTGCGTGAGTACCAGCGAATCCATGCCCTGGTCGATGAAGGTGGTCGCGCCGTCGGCGTCGGCCATCGGCGTGCCGGAGATGTCTTCGAAGAGTTCGCGCACCTTGGCGTGCAGGGTGGCGTGGCGGGCGTTCAGGACGGCGGTGGGCATGGCGTGCTCCGTGGGAGGGTCGATGACAAGGGCGGAAGCGGCAGGCGCAGGCGACAGGGGCACGGCGGCCGACAGGGCCGGTGCTGCGATGTCGACCCAGTGGCGCTTGCGCTCGAAGGGGTAGGTGGGCAGCCGGACGCGCGCCTTGCGGCTGCGCGTGTCGAGCTGCTGCAGGTCGGGCGTGGCGCCCAGCGTCCACAGCCGGCCGAGCGCCAGGCGATGGGCGACGAGTTCGTCGGCCGGCGCGGCGCCGAACACCGGCAGAGCGGCCGGCGCCGGCCTGTCGCGCGTGGCCTGCTGGCGCACCAGCGTGCTCAGCGTGTTGCGCGGGCCGAGCTCGATGAAGAGCGGCTGCGCGAACTGTGCGAGCGCCTCGGTCACGGCGGGCGCGAAGCGCACCGCCTCGCGCAGGTGGCGCGCCCAGTAGGCCGGGTCGGTGGCTTCGGCGGCGCTCAGCACGCGGCCGGTGAGCGTCGAGATGATGGTTCGCTGCGGTGCGTTCAGCGTGACCTCGCGCACCAGCGCCTCGAAGGGCGGCATGGCCGGCGCCATCATGGCCGAGTGGAAGGCGTGGGAGGTCTGGAGCAGCCGGGCGGCGACGCCGTCGGCTTCGAGCCGTGCCTGCAGTGCCGCGATGGCCTCGGCCGGACCGGCGGCGACGCAGGCGTTGGGGCCGTTCTCGGCGGCCAGCGACAGGTTGTCACCCAGGTAGGGCGCGAGCTGGGCGGCCGCGAGCCGCACCGACAGCATTTGGCCCGCCGGCAGCGCCTGCATCAGCGCGCCGCGCTGCGCCACCAGGCGCGCCGCGTCGGGCAGCGACATCACGTTGGCGATCACCGCGGCGGCGAACTCGCCCACGCTGTGGCCGATCATCGCGGCGGGGCGCAGGCCGAAGGCCAGCGTGCGGCGTGCCAGCGCGACTTCGAGCGCGAAGGTCGCCGGCTGCGTGACCGAGGTCGGCAGCAGCGCGTCGGCATCGTCCGAGAACATGCGCTCGCGCAGGCTGAAGGGCAGCACGGCGTCGAAGGCGGCGAAGCAGTCGTCGAGTGCGGCGCGGAAGATCTCGTCGTGCACGTACAGCGTGCGGCCCATGCCGGCGTACTGCGCGCCCTGGCCGGGGAAGAGCAACACCAGGTCGTGCGAGCGGGGCGCCACGGCACCGCTCACCTTGTAGGGCGTGGCGGGATCGCGCAGGAAGGCCACCGCTTCGGTGCCGCTGTCGGCCACCAGCGCCAGCCGTTGCGCGAAGGCCTTGCGGCCGACGCGCAGCGTGTGGGCCACGTCGCCGAGGTTGAGCGTGGGTTGGGCTTCGAGGTGGTCGGCCAGCTGGGCGGCCATGCGGGCCAGCGCCGTGGGCGTGCGGGCCGACAGCGTGATCAGCTGCGGCCCGGCGACCGGCTCGGACGGCGGCGCCAGCGGCGCTTCTTCGAGGATGACGTGCGCGTTGGTGCCACCCACGCCGAAGGAGCTGACGCCCGCGCGGCGCGGCGTGCCGGCGTCGCGCGGCCAGGGCGTGAGCTGCGCGTTCACCTGGAACGGCGTGCCGTCGAAATCGATCGACGGGTTGGCGCTGTCGAAATGCAGCGATGCCGGCAGGCGTTGTTCGTGCAGGGCCAGCGCGGTCTTGATGACACCGGTGGCGCCCGCAGCCATCAGCGTGTGGCCGACGTTGCTCTTGACCGAGCCGATGGCGCAGAAGCCGCTGTCGGCGGTGTGGCGTGCGTAGGCGCGCGCCAGGGCGGCCACCTCGACCGGGTCGCCCATCGGCGTGGCGGTGCCGTGCGCTTCCACATAGGAGATGCTGCGCGCGTCGACGCCGGCCGAGGCGAGCGCCATCGACACCACGGCGGCCTGGCCGTCGATGCTGGGCGCGGTGAAGCTGGCCTTGATCGCGCCGTCGTTGTTCACGCCCACGCCGCGCAGCACCGCATAGATGGAGTCGCCGTCGGCCTGCGCGTCGGACAGGCGCTTGAGCATGACCACCGCGGCGCCGTCGCTGAACACCGTGCCCTGGGCCTTGGCGTCGAAGCTGCGCGTGTGGCCGTCGGGCGAATACATCGCGCCCTCTTGATAGAGATAGCCGCTGTTCGGGGGGCAGTTGATGGCCACGCCGCCGGCCAGTGCCATGTCGCACTGGCCCGAGCGCAGCGCGTGGAAGGCCTGCGCCATGGCGACCAGCGAGGTCGAGCAGGCGGTGTTGAGGCTGATGGCCGGGCCGGTGAGGTTGAGGCGGTTCGCCACGCGGGTGGCGAGGTAGTCCTTCTCGTTGCCCAGCATCACGGCGAACTCGCCGACGGCTTCGATCAGGTCTTCGCGCGGCATCACGTGGCGCTGGAAGTAGGTCGCGTTGTGCATGCCGGCGTACACGCCGACCGGGCGCTGCTGCTGGTCGGGCGCGTAGCCGGCGCGCTCCATGCATTCCCAGCAGATCTCGAGGAAGAGGCGCTGCTGCGGGTCCATCAGCGTCGCTTCCTTGGGGTTGATGCCGAAGAAGGCGGCGTCGAACTGGTCGACATCGTCAAGCACGCCGCGGGCGCGCACATAGGCCGGGTCGGCCCGCAGCGCGGCGCTCACGCCGGCGTCGAGCGTGGCATCGTCGAAGAAGCGGATGGTGTCGCGGCCTTCGACCAGGTTGTCCCAGAACTGCTCGACGTCGGCGGCGCCGGGGAAACGGCCGGCCATGCCGACCAGGGCGATGGGTTCCTGCGCGTCGCCGCCGAGCGGCGTGGCGCGCACGGGCGCGGGCGCGGTGGCTTCGCCGTCGAGCGCACGGGCGATAGCCTGCGGCGTCGGGTTCTGGAAGAAGAGGTTGGTCGACAGGCGTTGGCGGCTGCTGGCCTGCAGGTCGGCCAGCACCTTGAGCACCCGCAACGAGTCGCCACCCAGGTCGAAGAAGTTGTCGGCGCGGCCGGCCTGGTCGATGCCCAGGGCGCGCGCGAAGGCGGCGCACACCAGGCGTTCGGTGTCGGTGCGGCCTTCTTCATAGGGCTCGGCCATCTCGGGGCGCTGGGCCAGCGGTTCGGGCAGGGCGCGGCGGTCGATCTTGCCGTTGGGTGAGCGGGGCAGCACGTCGAGCACCACGAACAGGCCCGGCACCATGTAGGGCGCGAGCGTGGCCTTGAGGTGGGCGCGGAAGTCGTCGGCGCTGGGCGCGGTGCCTGGCTGGGTGGTGACATAGGCGACCAGGCGCGCATCGCCGCCGCCGTCGTGGCGCGCCAGCACGGCGCCCTCGCGCACGGCCGGGTGCGTGAGCAGCGCGCTTTCGATCTCGCCGAGCTCGACGCGGAAGCCGCGCACCTTCACCTGGTGGTCGTTGCGGCCGATGTAGTCGATCTCGCCGTCCATGCGCCAGCGGCCGATGTCGCCAGTCTTGTAGAGGCGCGCGTCGGGGTCGTCGCTGAACGGGTCGGCGACGAAGCGCTCGGCCGTCAGCTCGGGCCGGTGCAGGTAGCCGCGCGCCACGCCGATGCCGCCGATGTGGATCTCGCCCGCCACGCCCAGCGGTGCGACGCGGCCATGGCGGTCGAGCACGTGGATGCGGTTGTTCGCCACGGGCCGGCCGATGGAGGGCAGGGCGGCCCATTCGCGCGGGTCGGTGGCCAGCTGCAGCGCGGTCACGACGTGGCTTTCGGTCGGGCCGTATTGGTTGTGCAGGCGGCAGCCGGGGTGGCGCGTGAAGAAGGTGCGCACCGCCGGGCTGGCGTGCAGTTGCTCGCCGGCGGTCATCACGTCCTGCAGGTCAGGCAGCGATTCGTCGGCGGCGACGGCGTATTCGGCGAAGTTCTGCAGCGCGATGAAGGGCAGGAACAGGCGTTCGACGCGGTGCTCGCGCAGCACGGCCACCAGCGCCTGCGGGTCGCGGCGCACGCTCTCGTCGATCAGCACCAGCGTGCCGCCGGCCACGAGCGTCGCGAAGATCTCCTGGAAGGCGACGTCGAAACCCAGCGCCGCGAACTGCAGCGTGCGCTGCGGTCGGGCGACCTCGGGGTTGGACAGCTGCCAGTGCAGCAGGTTGACCAGGCCACGGTGCGGCATGGCCACGCCCTTGGGCGTGCCGGTCGAGCCGGAGGTGTAGATGACGTAGGCCAGCTGTTCCGGCGACATCGGGGGCACGGTGGCAGGCAGCGGGGCGGCGGCGTCGGCCGATGCGTCGAGCGTCGACATCAGCGCGTCGAGCAGCAGCACCTCGGCCGTGCCGGCGGGCAGCGCGGCCTGCAGCGCGCGCTGCGAGAGGATGACGGCCGGGCGGGCGCCTTCGAGGATCACGGCGGTGCGGTCGGCCGGGTGGCTCGGGTCGAGCGGCACATAGGCGCCGCCCGCCTTGAGCACCGCCAGCAGCCCGACCACCATTTCGAGGCTGCGCTCGACATACAGCGCCACCGGCACGTCGGGGCCGACGCCGCGGGCCCGCAGCTGGCGGGCCAGGCGGTTGGCTTGGCGATCGAGCTCGGCATAGCGCAGCGTGTGCTGACCGAGGCGCACGGCCTCGGCGTCGGGCGTGCGCGCCGCCTGTGCCTCGACCA
This sequence comes from Variovorax sp. J2L1-78, assembly GCF_030317205.1. Lineage (NCBI taxonomy): Bacteria > Pseudomonadati > Pseudomonadota > Betaproteobacteria > Burkholderiales > Comamonadaceae > Variovorax > Variovorax arabinosiphilus. Next base: position 781,940 of record NZ_JASZYB010000003.1, read on the forward strand.
GCTCGTGGATCAGTCGATCCGACGGCCAGGCGGCGGTCGTGGCATTGAAGCTGTCGAGCAGCGCCTGTTCCTCGGCGCCGATCATGGGCAGGGCGTGCCACGGCGTGTCGGCGTGGTCGGGCAGTGCCGCCAGCACGGTTTGCACATGACCGGCCCAGCGGGCGGCGGTGGCCGCGTCGATGCTGGCCGCGTGATGCAGCACGCCGTCGAGGCCGCCGTCGGGGCGTGCGGCGAGCGCCAGCGTGACGTCGCAGGAGCTCTCGATGGCCAGGGGCGCGAGCGCGCCGAAGTGGAAGGCAGCTTGCGTTCGCAGGTCGGCGGTGCCGGGCTGCGCTGCGGCGTCACGCAGCATCGCGTCGAGGCGCGGCAGCCATGCGGCCAGCGTCGGTTCGCCGCGCAGGTCGAGATGCAGCGCGCGCACGGACGTGTCCGTGCCAGGGCGGCCCGCCAGCAGGAACTCGTCCTGGGTGCTCAGCCGTGCCAGCACCACGGCCCACGCCGCGAGCGCCAGCGTCTGGATGGACGACCCGTGCGTGCGGGCCAGGCCGTCGAGGCGGGCGGTCAAGGCCGGGGCGACCGTGAACGCGAAGGAGGCGGCGGGGCCCGCAGCGAGCGGCGACGACGGAAAGGGCACGGGGAGCTCGAGGGGGCTCGTGGCGGAGGGAAACGACGGGAGTGTCTGGTTCATCGGTGTGCCTTTCACACGACGGTTCCCAGTCTGGAAACCTCCGCGGTCATCTGTCTCGTCCTCGCCCTGCCTGACTTGTCAGATTTAATAACAAAGCGTTCTTTTTGATGCTGATCTTCCACCTTGTGGATTGCATTCGCCCATCTGCCGAAAGTCCAACACACGGCATAGGCCGTTCTGGCAGATGGTGACGTAGGACGCAATTGGTTTCGATTGACAACTTGACAGCAGTCATCGTGACAAGGCGTTACGCACAGTACATTGTGCGCCCATTCCTGTAAGAAATGAATACTAAACACCTCAAGTCAACCATGGGTCGACCCGCCTGGTGGGCGGATGTGTGATGTATTCCCGCTGAACGCCGCCAGGGCGCCAGCCTGGCGACTCAGTCGATGGTTTCGTCGAGGGCGTCGTCGACGAGGTGGCCCACGTCACCCCAGCCGACCAGGCTCAGGCCCTGCGGCGTCCAGAGGAGCCGATTGATGGCCGCGTTGCCCAGGTGCCAGGTGCGTGGCGCCTGGAGGTCTTGCCGCGTGGCGGCGCGGTACAGCACGTCCATGACGCCGCCGTGTGCCACCAGCACGATCAGTTCGCCGGCGTGCCGCGCCGCCAGCTCGTCGGCCACCCCTGTCACGCGCTCACGGAAGGTGAGCAGCGACTCGCCGTGGCCGCCGGGCCGGTAGTCGGGTTCGCGGGTGCGCCAGCGCCGCGCATCGTCCGGGGTCTCGGCATCGATCTCCGCGAAGGTGCGCCCTTCGAAGCTGCCGAAGGCGCGCTCGCGCAGCCGCGGCTCCGGCACGACCGCCAGCCCGCGGACCGCGCCGATCGCCTCGGCCGTCTGCCACGCCCGGGCGAGGTCGCTGGCGTAGATCGCCGAAATCGGCTCCTCGCCGAGCGCCCGGCCCACCTGCCGGGCCTGGCGCAGGCCGGTGTCGTTGAGGCCGATGTCCAGCTGGCCCTGGATGCGCGTGTCCACGTTCCAGGCCGTTTCCCCGTGGCGGACGGCGATGAGCCGGGTCGCCTCCATCATGCGGCGGGTGCGCCCAGGCGCTGCGTCATGGCGCGGCCTTGGGAATCTCGATGTTCACGCGGCGCTCGCCCTCGGGCGGGGTCGGGAAACCCTGCAAGGCGGCCTGGAACATCACCGGCAGGACGGCCGAATCGGCGCTGTAGGGCCCGTCGTTGCGGGCACGGGTTTCGTAGACCACCTTGTTCGACGGCAGCTCGCGCAGCACCACGCTCACTTCACGCAGGTACCAGGGGCTGGACGCCGGCGGGAAGCCCGGGCCGTACCAGCCAGGGCCGTACCAGCCCGGGCCGTACCAACCGCGCCCGTAGCGCGGCCCCGGGCCCCACGGTCCCCAGCCCGGGTAGAAGCCGGGGTCGCCCCACGGCGAATAGGTGGGCGTGACGCGGGCACCGATCTGCGCGGTGTAGCGGGCGCTGGCGTCGTCGCGCCGAAGGCCCGCGCGTTCAAATGCCGGCGCGGCCATGGCTTCGAGCGCCGCCGCACCGCGCGCGCCGTCGCCGTCCTGCTGCGAAGGCAGCCGTTCGAAGCGGTAGGTGGCGCCGGCCGCCACGTCGGCGGCCGGCAGGCTCGAGAAGCTGCGCACGTCGCTGTCGACCACCCAGCGGGTGGCGCAGCCGCTGAGCAGCGTCAGCAGCGCGGCGGCGGTCAGGATTCGGCGAAGAGGCATGGCGAAAGATCTCCAAAGGCGCGACAGCGGCAACAGCGGCGGCAGCGCCGTCGCGCCGCTCAGAGCTGGACGATGCGCAAGGGCGATGCCGCCGCAGGGAATTCGGGTGCGTCGAAGGCCTTGTCGCCTTCGGGGTCGGGCACACCCGTTGCCTTCAGACCCTTGAAGTCGAAGGATGTTCCGTCCAGAAGATGCGACGGCACGATGCTCTGCAGGGCGCCGAACATGTTCTCGATGCGGCCGGGGTGCTTCTTCTCCCACTCGCGCAGCATTTCGCCGACCTGCTTGCGCTGCAGGTTTTCCTGGCTGCCGCACAGCGTGCAGGGAATGATCGGGAATTCGCGGTGCTGCGCCCAGCGGATCAGGTCCTTCTCGGCCACGTAGGCCAGCGGGCGGATCACGACGTGGCGGCCGTCGTCGCTCACCAGCTTCGGCGGCATCGACTTGAGCTTGGCCGCGAAGAACATGTTGAGGAAGAAGGTCTGCAGCATGTCGTCGCGGTGGTGGCCCAGCGCGACCTTGGTGGCGCCCAGCTCGTCCGCCACGCGGTACAGGATGCCGCGGCGCAGCCGGCTGCACAGGCCGCAGGTCGTCTTGCCCTCGGGGATCACGCGCTTGACGATGCTGTAGGTGTCCTGTTCCTCGATGTGGAAGGGCACGCCCAGCGCCGTGAGGTAGGTCGGCAGCACGTCTTCGGGGAAGCCGGGCTGCTTCTGGTCGAGGTTGACCGCCACGATGTCGAAATGGATCGGCGCACGCGCGCGCAGCTTGAGCAGGATGTCGAGCAGCGCGTAGCTGTCCTTCCCGCCCGAGACGCACACCATGACCTTGTCGCCCTCTTCGATCATGTTGTAGTCGACGATGGCCTTGCCGACTTCGCGGCAAAGGCGCTTCTCGAGCTTGTGCGTCTCGCGCTCGATCTTCAGGACCTTGTCCTGCGACACGGCTTCTTCGTGATCTGTCCAAACAACGCTCATGACCATTGCCCCGTTTCCACGCGAATCGCGACTTCGCAGTCGTCGAAGATCTTCAGCTTGGCGATCTTCACCCGCACACCCAGCACGCCGGGCAGCTGCATCAGCCGGTGCGCCAGCTTGCCGATGAGGCTTTCCAGCAGGTTCATGTGCACCTCGGTGCACTCGTCGATGATGATGCGGCGCACCTTGCGGTAGTCCAGCACGTGCGTGATGTCGTCGTCGGCCGGCAGCAGCGGCTGGCTGCCGAGGTTGAGCTCCGCGTCGACCTGGATCTGCTGCGGCGCGTCGTGTTCCTGCGCGAGGATGCCCAGGCTCGCGTCGAAGCGCAGGCTGGTCAGCGTGAGGATCTGGGTGCCCTTGGTCAGCATCGGTGGCTCACATCAGCGAAAAATCGCGTTCGAATTTCATCAGGTGCTGGCCGCCATCCACCAGCAGCGTCGTGCCGGTGATGGACTGGTTCTCCAGCGCGAATTTCACGGTGGCCGCCACGTCGGCAGCCGACGAGGAACGGCCCAGCGGGCTGGCCGAATGCAGGCTGCGGAATTTCTCTTCGCTCAGCATGTGGCTCGTGAGCGTGAGGCCCGGCGCGACGCCCACCACGCGCAGCTGCGGTGCCAGCGCCAGCGCCAGCATGGTGTTGGCGGCTTCCAGCGCGGCCTTCGACAGCGTGTAGCTCAGGAAGTCGGGGTTCTGGTTCCAGAGCTTCTGGTCGAGCAGGTTCACCACGGCGCCCTGCGCCTCCGCCCCGCGCGACAGCAGGTGCGTGTGCAGCGCCTTTGCGAGCAGGATCGGCGCCGCGGTGTTGGTGCGCAGATGCGCCTCCAGCGATGCGAAACCGATGCTCGCCGCGTCGTCGTGCTCGAACAGCGACGCGCTGTTGACCACCGCGTCGAGCCGACCGAACTGCGCGACCACCTGCGGCAGCAGTTCGCGCACCTGGGCCTCGTCGGCCAGGTCGGCGCTGACCATGGCCGAGGCCACGCCCGAGCGCGCGGCGCAATCGGCCGCGGTCTGGCGCGCCTCGTCGGACGAGTGCCGGTAGTGCACCGCCACCTGCCAGCCGCCGTCGGCCAGCGCGAGCGCGATCTCGCGGCCGAGTCGCTTGGCGGCGCCGGTGACGAGAACGGTGCGCACGGGGCGCGCGGACGAGGTCTGGGGCATGGGGGAAGAAGTGAGGAGAGACAATCGCGGCGTGACCACGACCCCTCCAATTTTAACGACCGCGCTCGACCGGCTCATCGGTCAGGCCATTCAACGCGCCGGCGGCTGGATCGGCTTCGACCGCTTCATGGCGCTCGCGCTCTATGCGCCGGGCCTCGGCTACTACGCCAACGCGAGCCGCAAGTTCGGCCACCTGCCATCCTCCGGCAGCGACTTCGTCACCGCACCCGAGCTCACGCCGCTGTTCGGCCAGACGCTGGCGGTGCAGGTCGGCGAGGCGCTGGAGCGCAGCGGCACCGACGAGGTCTGGGAATTCGGCGCCGGCTCCGGCGCGCTGGCGCTGCAGCTGCTCGACACGCTGGGCGAACGCATCGTGCGCTACCGCATCGTCGACCTGTCGGGCACGCTGCGCGAACGTCAGCAGGCGACGCTGGCCGTCCATGCGCCCAAGGTCGAGTGGCTGAGCGCGTTGCCCGAGACGATGCAGGGCGTGGTCGTCGGCAACGAGGTGCTCGACGCCATGCCGGTGCACCTGCTGGCGCGCGTCGGCGGGCGCTGGTTCGAGCGTGGCGTGGTGCATGGCGCGAACGGCGGCTGGGCCTGGGAAGACCGCCCGACCACGCTGCGCCCGCCGATCGAGATCGACGGCGAGCACGACTACCTCACCGAGATCCACCCGCAGGCCAAGGCCTTCGTCGCCACGCTGGCGGACCGATTGAAGAAAGGTGCCGCCTTTTTCCTCGACTACGGCTTCCCGGAGTCGGAGTACTACCACCCGCAGCGCCACATGGGCACCGTGATGTGCCACCAGGCGCACCGTGCCGACGACAACCCGCTGGTCGACGTCGGCGCCAAGGACGTCACCGCGCATGTCGACTTCACCGGCATCGCCCTGGCCGCGCAGGACGCCGGGCTGCACGTGCTGGGCTACACCAGCCAGGGGCGCTTCCTCATCAACTGCGGCTTGCTCACCTTGTCCGACCAGGCCAGCGTGGCACAGCGCACGCTGGCGGGCCACCTGGTGCACGAGCACGAGATGGGCGAGCTCTTCAAGGTGATCGGCCTGGCTGCCGGCGAGCCCTGGGAGCCGATCGGCTTCGCCGCGGGCGACCGCAGCCACACCCTGTAGCGCGCCGCGCGCGCATCAAGGCGGCGGCAAGCCACGGACCGCGCGCAGCTCCTTCTTCAGAAAGGCGTTGGCCTCCACGGGCGCGGCGTCGCCCAGCTTCACCATGTACGGCTTGCCGGTCATTTCCGAGCGCGAGGCGCACATGTCGATGAAGTCCTCGGCGGTGACGATCCTGTCTTTGAAGTGCGCGTACTTGGCCTGCATGTGCTGCGCCGCTTCGGCCGCCGTGTGGGCGCCGCCGTTGCGCAGGAAGGTCATGGTCGACATCTTCTCGACGCGCTGGATCAGCGTCTGGATCACCACATGCTCTTCGGCGGAAGGCGTCGCCGCGCTCAGGGTCGCCCAGGCCAGCAGCAGTGCCGGCAACAGGTGGCGGAGCCATCGATGAAATGCCATGCCTTTGTCTTTCCGTGAGGTCTTTCCGTGAGATTTGGGCCATGCTTGCAGCCTCGGCGCAGCCTGTCAAACTGACGCCATCCGCTGGGGTCTAATGGCCCGTCCGTCCTCGATCCCGTCACCCTTCGCCGAGCCCCGCCCGATGAGCCTTCCCCCCGATCTCCTGCGCACCGCCCATGCTCTTGCCGATGCCGCGGCCGCGCAGTCGATGGCATACTTTCGCACACCGCTGGACATCATCACCAAGGCCGACGAAAGCCCCGTGACGCTGGCCGACCGCGCCGCCGAGACGGCGATGCGCGCGGTGCTCGCCGCCGAGCGGCCGGCCGATGGCATCTATGGCGAGGAGCATGGGTCGGAGCGCGTCGACGCGGCGCGCGTGTGGGTGCTCGACCCGATCGACGGCACGCGCAGCTTCATCACCGCCTCGCCGCTGTGGGGCACGCTGATCGGCGTGCTCGAAGGCGCGCGCGTGGTGCTCGGCATGGTCGACATGCCGGTGCTGGGCGAACGCTGGGTCGGGCAGGCCGGCGTCGGCGCGCACCGCAACGGCGTGGCCGTGCAGGCGAGCGCCTGCCGCGAGATCGCACAGGCCCGCATCGTCACCACCTCGCCCGACATCTTCAATGCCGCCGACTGGCAGGCCTTCGACGCGCTGAGCCGGCGCTGCGCGATGCGCCGCTTCGGCGGCGACTGCTACGGCTACGCGCAACTGGCCGGCGGCACCGTCGACCTGGTGGTCGAAACCGGCCTGCAGCCCTACGACTACCTCGGTCCGGCCGGCCTGATCGAGGCCGCCGGCGGCGTGATCACCGACTGGGAAGGCCGCGCGCTGGGCCTCAAGTCCGACGGCCGCGTCGTGGCGGCGGCCACCCCCGAGCTTCACCGACAGGCGCTCGCCGCCCTGGCTGCCTAGACTGTTGGCATGATTCGCTGGCTGGTCGTCGTCGTGCTCGCGCTGCTGCTCATGAGCGGGCTGACGGCATGGCTGCGGCGCTTCGGTTTCGGGCGCCTGCCCGGCGACTTCGAGTTCCGCGCCTTCGGGCGTGAATGGCAATTGCCGATCGGCAGCACGGTGGCGCTCAGCACCATCGCCGCGCTGGTGGCCAAGCTGATCTGATCCCAAGAGAGACACCCACGCCATGAGAGCCTGCGTCGACATCGGCGGCACCAAGGTCGCGGTCAGCCTGGCGCTGCCGGGCAACGACACGCTGCTGGCGCGCCAGTCCGAGCCCACCGCCAAGACCGGCCACAACGACGCGGTCGCGCAGCAAGTGCTGCGGCTGATCGATGCCGCCTGTGTCGCCATCGGCGTGTCATCGTCGGCGATCGAATCGGTCGGCGTCTCGTCGGCCGGTCCGTTCGTGCTCAACAACGGCTGCATCGAACTGGCCACGCCCAACATCTGCGGCGGCCTGGCCGGCCCGGCGCGCGGCCTGCCGAACGACTGGATGACGGCCCCGATCGAGGCCCCGCTGCGCGAGCGCTTTGCCCGCGTGCGGGTCGAGAACGATGCGGTGGCCGCGCTCGAGGCCGAGCGCCGCTGGGGTGCGCTACAGGGCCTGGACCACTGCGCCTACGTCACCTGGAGCACCGGCGTGGGCGTCGGCCTGTGCGTCGACGGGCGTCCCTTGCGCGGCAAGAACGGCAACGCGGGCCATGCCGGCCACACCTTCGTGTCGGACGACGACAACCGCGACGCGCTGTGCGGCTGCGGCAACGTGGGCGATGTGGAAGGACTCATCGCCGGCAACGCGATCGCGCGGCGCTTCGGCCAGCCGGCCGAGGGCCTGTTCAAGGCGGCGGTCGCGGGCGAGCCCGAGGCCGTGCGCACCACCGACGCGCTGTGCCGCGTCATGGGCCGCACGCTCTACAACCTGGTCGCCACGCTCGACCTGCAGGCCATCAGCCTGGGCGGCAGCGTGTTCTGGCACAACCGCGACTTCCTGCTGCCGCGGCTGCAGGCGCACATCGACGGCCACCTGGCACCGCTGACCCGCGGTGTGCGGTTGCACGCGGCGGGCCTGGGCGACAAGGTCGGCGACTACGCCGCGTTGGCTTTGGTGGATTGAGACCTTAAAGGAACATCCCACCCGAAGCCTCGATGCGCTGGCCGGTGATCCAGCGGTTGCCCGGCTGCAGCAGCATCGAGAGCGCGCCCCCGATGTCGTCGGGCAGGCCGACGCGGCCGAGCGCGGTCTGGGAGGCGATCATGGCGTTCAACTGCGCGTTGTCGCGCACCGCCCCACCGCCGAAGTCGGTCTCGATGGCGCCGGGCGCCAGCACGTTCACCGAGATGCCCCGCGGGCCCAACTCCTTCGCCAGGTAGCGCGTCAGCACCTCGATGCCGCCCTTCATCGATGCGTAGGCGGCGTAGCCGGGAAGGCTGAAACGCGCCAATCCGCTCGACACGTTGACGATGCGTCCGCCGTCGGCGATCAGGGGCAGCAGCGCTTGCGTGAGGAAGAAGGGTCCCTTCAGGTGAACGTCGACGAGGGCGTCGAAATCCCCTTCGGTGGTCTCCGCAAAGCTGGCATGAACGCCCATCCCTGCGTTGTTCACCAGATGGTCGAAGGTCTCTCGCTGCCACACGCGACCGAGCGCGGCCTTCACGTCGGCGGCAAAGGCCGCGAAGCTGCTGCTCTTGGACACGTCCAGCGGCAGGGCCACCGCACGGCGCCCGAGCGCTTCGATCTCGCGGACCAGCGCCTGGGCTTCGTCGGCGCCGCTGCGGTAGGTCAGGATCAGGTCGGAGCCCTGGCGGGCGAGGTGCTGCGCGGTGTTCTTGCCGAGGCCGCGGCTGGCACCGGTGATGAGGGCGATGGGGGCTTTCATGGGTGTCCTTCCAAAGGGTGATTGCGATGGAATGGACTTTAAATAAAGACAATGAGGCGATAAATAGGCGATATCAAGTCAAACTGTTCAAATTTAGAGAACAATAGCTGCATGGCTTTCGAACTTGATGCGTTGCGCACCTTCGTCACCGTTGCCGAGTTGGCGAGCTTTACCCGCGCCGCCGAGCAACTCGGCCGGCCGAAGGCAAGGGTGTCGACCACCGTCCAGCAACTGGAAAGCGAGCTGGGTACACGCCTGTTGCACCGGACCACCCGCACGGTGCGCCTCACGCCCGATGGCGAGCAGTTGCGCGAACGGGCCTTGCTGCTGCTGGCCGATGCGGACGAACTGCAGTCCTTGTTCCATCAGGCACCCAGCACCTTGCGTGGGCGTCTGCGGGTCGACATGCCGATCGCCCTGGCCCGTGAGGTAGTGATCCCACGCTTGCCGGAGTTCCTCGCGGCCCATCCGCAACTCGACCTCGAGCTGAGTACCACCGACCGCCGCGTCGACCTGGTCCACGAAGGCTTCGATTGCGTGCTGCGGGTCGGCACGCTGCAGGACTCCGGGCTGGTGGCGCGGCGACTGGGCGAGCAGTGGCAGACCAACGTCGCCAGCCCTGCCTACATTGCCGTGCACGGCACGCCCCATACGCTGGCCGACCTCGCATCGCACCGCCTGGTGCGCTACGCCCCTGCGCTGGGCGGTGGACCGGCGCTGTGGGAATACACGACGGCGCAAGGACTGAGCACCCTGCCGATGGCCAGCGTCGTCACCGTGACCGGCACCGATGCGTACCGGGATGCTTGCCTGGCCGGCCTGGGCATCATCCAGGCGCCCGCCTACTGGCTGCGTCCGCTGATCGCCGAGGGCGCGCTGGTGGAATTGATGCCGGCCTTCTGCGCGCCGCCGATGCCGGTGTCGCTGGTCTACCCGCACCGCCGCCACGTCTCCAAGCGCGTGCAGGCTTTCATGGACTGGATGGACGCGGTGCTTCGGCCCTACCTGCAAGCGCCTTTGCCGGACAACGAGTTGCTCAGTCGCGCACGTTCGGCATCTGCCTGAGCGCGTCCAGGAAGGTGTTGCGCCACCAGTGCACATCGTGGTCGCGGATGCGCTGCAGCAGTTTCTGGTGCCGCGCGCGCCGTTCGTCGAGCGGCATCTGCAGCGCCTGCTGGACCGTCTCGGCCGTGCCGTGCACGTCGTAGGGGTTGACCAGCAAGGCTTCCTTCATCTGCTCGGCCGCGCCGGCGAAGCGCGACAGCACCAGCACGCCGGGGTCGGCCGGGTCCTGGGCCGCGACATACTCCTTCGCCACCAGGTTCATGCCGTCGCGCAGCGGCGTCACCAACCCGACGGCGGCCGCGCGGCACAGGCCCGGCACGCGCTTGCGGGCCACCATGCGGTGGATGTAGCGCACCGGCATCCAGTCGAGCTCACCGTAGTCACCGTTGATCGCACCGCACAGCGATTCCAGTTCTCGCCGGATGTCGCCATAGGCGTCGACGCTCTCGCGCGTGGGCGAGGCGATCTGGATCAGCGTCGCGCTGCGCCGGTTCTCCGGGTAGTTCGCCAGCAGCTCGCGGAAGGCGCGCACGCGGTGCGGAATCCCCTTGGAGTAGTCGAGCCGGTCGATGCCCAGCAGCAGACGACGCTGCGAATACTCGCGCTTCATCGTCTCGTACATGTCCTTGGCTTCCTTGGCATGCGTGAGCGCCAGGAACTGGTCCACGTCGATGCCGATGGGGAAGGCACTGCAGCGCACCGTCTGGCCATAGGCGCGGTACATGTCGTCGCCCAGCGCCTGGCCATGCGCCTCGTTGATCACATAGCGCTCGAAGTGCTGCACGTCCTGGTTGGCCTGGAAGCCGATCAGGTCGTAGGCGAAGAGCGAGCGCGCCAGCCATTCGTGTTGCGGGATCGCCGCCATGATGATCTGCGGCGGCAGCGGGATGTGCAGGAAGAAGCCGATGCGCTGGCGGCAGCCCATGGCGCGCAGCTCGGCGGCCAGCGGGATCAGGTGGTAGTCGTGCACCCAGATGATGTCGTCTTCCTGCAGCAGCGGCATCAGCTTGCGCGCGAACAGCTGGTTCACGCGCCGGTAGCCGCCGATGAAGCCGGCATCGAAATTGGCCAGGTCGAGGCGGTTGTGGAACACCGGCCACAGCACGTCGTTGCTGTAGCCCGCGTAGTAGCTGTCGTGGTCTTCGCGGCAGAGGTCGATGGTGGCCAGCGTGACCTTGCCGGCCTGCTGCTTGTGCATCTCGCCTTCGCCGGTCGGGCCGTCCTCGACGATGGTGCCGCTCCAGCCGAACCAGAGGCCGCCGCTCTGCTGCAGCGATTCGCCCAGCGCCACGGCCAGGCCACCGGCGGCGGGCTTGCGCGGATCGGCCACGCGGTTGGAGACGACGACGAGGCGGCTCATGCCTGGGCCTCCGGACTCGGACCATTCGCCAGCAGGTCGCGCGCCTCCAGCAGCCATTCGTAGACGGCGAGCGTCGAGTCGAGCCGGTGCAGCGCCTGCGTCGGCCCGGAGCCGACCTTGATCGCGATGCCGCCGCGCGGCTGGACGACCGCGAAGCCGGTCTCGTCGGTCGTGTCGTCGCCGGCGAACACCGGCACGCGGCCGGCGAAGGGCATCTCGCGCATGAACGCGTCGATCGCGACGCCCTTGTTCACGCCCGCGGGCTTCACTTCGAAGACGAACTTGCCGTGCAGCAGCTCGAGCTGCGGCTGCCCGTCGAGCAGCCGGACCAGCGCGTCGCGGCAGACATCGACGAGGTCGGGCGCCATGCGGTAGTGCAGCGCGATGGCCGAGTGCTTGCGCTCGACCAGCAGGCCCTGGTGCGCGCCTGCGAGGTCGTTGCAGGCGTCGAGCACGAAGGCGAGGTCGGGCGGGCGCTGCTCCTGCATGTGGCCGTCGGCAGCGCGGCGCTGCACGCCGTGTTCGCCGGCCGAGGGCAGGCGCAAGGGCGCGAGGAAGCGGTCGAGCACGTCGATCTGGCGACCCGAGACCACGGCGAGCGCGCCGCCCAGCAAGCCGTGCAGATCGGTGAGCAGGGCCACGAGGGCCGGTGGCACCTCGATGGCTTCAGGGGTCTCGGCCAGGGCGACCAGCGTGCCATCGAAGTCTAGGAAGAGGGCGGCGTCGGGGGTGAGGCGGGGAGGCTTCTGCATCGCAACAGACCTTAACAGCCGGGCTTGCCGTGCCGCGTCGGCCAACGCCGCGAGTGCCTGGGGGCCGTATGGCTCAGCCCGCCTCGCCCAGCAGTGCCGCTACGGCCTCGGTGCGCGCGCGGCTCACGGCCTCGCCGATCTTGGGTCCGGTGGCGCCGCGCAGCGCCGCCGCTTCGGCGATGGGCCGGGTCGGCACGGCCAGCGCGGCATCGAGCACGCGCTGCAGGCGTTCGCGCTGCGGATACGACCGGTCCTCGAAGCCGAGCCGGCCGCGGGCGTCGCATTCGCAGGCCAGCAGCACCTGGGCGAAGCGCTGCGGCTTCCGCAGGGCGTCGCAACGCTCCAGCAGGCGCATCAGCGCGGCGGCGCCCAGGCCCGCGCTGCGGTGGATGTTGCCGTGCTCGCGCGCCACCACCTCGGCCAGTTCGCGCAGTTCGACCGGGATGCGCCAGCGTTCGCACACGGCCTGCAGCAGCTTCGCACTGCGCTGCTCGTGGCCGATGTGGCGCGGCAGTTCGTCGGCACGGGTCGTGCCCTTGCCCAGGTCGTGCGCCAGGCAGGCGAAGCGCACCGGCAGCGGCGCCTCCAGGCGCGCCGCCATGTCGAGCACCATCATCAGGTGAACGCCGGTGTCGACCTCGGGGTGGTGTGCTTCGGGCTGGGGCACGCCCCAGAGGCGGTCGACCTCGGGCAGCAGGACCTTGAGTGCGCCGCAGTCGCGCAGCACCTCGACCATGCGCGACGGGCGTGCCTCCATGAGGCCGCGCGCCAGCTCCTGCCAGACGCGCTCGGGCACCAGCGCGTCGACCTCGCCGTCGGCCACCATCTCGCGCATGAGCGCCTGCGTCTCGGGCGCGATCGAGAAGTCGGCGAAGCGCGCGGCGAAGCGCGCGACCCGCAGGATGCGCACCGGGTCTTCGCGAAAAGCGTCGGTGACATGGCGCAGCACCTTCTGCCGCAGGTCGCGTTGCCCGTGGTACGGGTCGACCAGCGCCGATGCGTCGATCGGCACATCGTCCGCGCGCTCGGCGGGCAGGGCGATGGCGTTGATCGTCAGGTCGCGGCGGGCCAGGTCCTGCTCGAGCGTGACGTCGGGCGCGGCGTGCACGACGAAGCCGCGGTAGCCCGGGGCGCTCTTGCGCTCGGTGCGGGCCAAGGCGTATTCCTCGCGCGTCTGCGGGTGCAGGAAGACAGGGAAATCGCGGCCCACGGGCAGGTAGCCGCTCGCCTCCATCTGGGCCGGCGTCGCGCCGACGACGACCCAGTCGCGGTCGCTGCCCGGCCGCCCGAGCAGGGCATCGCGGATCGCACCGCCGACCAGAAATGTGTTCATGGGGTCGAGTGTAGGGATAGCCCGGGGACTGAAAAAGCACGATCGTTCGATAAACTTCAGGGTGTGCGCATCCGCATTTGCAGCCGCACGCAATTCAACTTTTTTGGGGACATGGACAACATGAAGAAGTCGATCTATTTGCTGGCCGCCTTGGCGGCGCTGGGCTGCGCAAGCGCATCCGCGCAGCAGGCGGGTTCTTGGCAGCTCGGTGGGGGATGGCTTCACTTCGCTCCGCAAGACTCCAGCGAACCTCTGAGCTTCACTTCTCCGGTGCGCCGGACAGTGCCAGGCTCCGGCGCTGGCGTCGGCAATGCCGACACGCTGGGGCTGAATGCCACGTACTTCGTCGATGGTCACTGGGCCACCCAACTGGAACTCGGCATCCCGCCCAAGTTCAAGCTGGATGGCGAGGGCTCGCTGGGCCGGTTGGGCGAGATCGGCACGGCGCGCCAGTGGAGTCCGACCTTGCTCGCCAAGTACTACTTCAACGACAGCAACGCGACCTGGCGTCCTTATGCGGGCATCGGCGGGACCTACGTGTTCTACCGCAGCGTCGAACTGTCGCAGAGCCTGCAGGGAGCACTCGCCAGCCAGATCGGCGCACCGGCCGCGTTGACCCGTACGACCGCCGACCTCAAGAGTTCCTTCGCACCGGTGTTCAATCTCGGGATGGCCTACAAGCTCGACAAGAACTGGGGCCTGGCCTTCTCGGTGTCGTACATCCCGCTGAAGACCAAGGCGACGCTGACCACGTCGGTGGCCGGGCGCAATGTGGCGACCAGCGAGACACGCCTGAAGCTCAACCCGATCGTTTCCTACGTGGGTCTGACCTACACCTTCTGACGGTTCAGGGCGCGAGCCGATAGGGCTCGTCCTCGACGACGAAAGCGTGCTCGACGCGCGCTGCATCGGTCCAGGCCTTCACGGCCGGCACCGCATGCACGCGCTCGACATAGGCAGCGATGGTCGGCGGCACTGGCAGCGCATAGGTCTTCAGGCGCGAGCACACGGGTGCGAAGTACGCATCGGCGATGCTGAAGTCTCCGAACAGCATCGGGCCGCCGTGCTGCGCCAGCAGGCCGTCCCACAACGCGACCAGCCGCGCCAGATCGGCGCGCACGTCGCTGCGGTCGCGCATCAGCAATCGGCCCTGGGGTGCGAGGTCGGCTTCGATGTTCATGCCACAGTGGTTGCGGATCGCGCGGAAGCCGGCGTGCATCTCGGCGCAGGCACTGCGCGCCTGGGCGCGCCGGGCCTTGTCGGTGGGCCACAGCGCCTTCCCGGGGAAGGACTCCGCCAGGTATTCGGCGATGGCCAGTGTGTCGGATACGACGATGTCGCCATCGACCAGGAACGGCACCGTGCCCGCGGGGTTGATCGGCCGCACGGTCTTCTTGAACGCGGAGTCGGGGCTGGAAAAGTCGGTGCCGAAACGCACCATGACTTCCTCGAACGGAATGCCGGCCTGCGTCATGAGCACCCACGGGCGCATAGACCAGGACGAGTAGTTCTTGTTGCCGATGTAGAGCTTGAGCATGGCGGTTCCCCGATCAAAACGCCGATGCTAGCGGCGATCGGGCTGGCCATTGATGCCGAAGCGTGCCCGATTTGATGCGCTCAGCGCGGCGGCGCCCGGTCGTCGGCGGCGTTCTCGGGCGGCGCCTGCCGCGGGCCGACGACGCGTTCGAGCAGCGCCACCGCGCGTGGCACCAGCATCAGCACGGCCAGCGCCAGCAGCGTGCTGAGGATGGCCGTCGTTTCCCGGCCGAGCCCGCAGGCCATGCCGATGGCGGCGGTCATCCACAGGCCCGCAGCGGTGGTCAGGCCCTGCACCTGCTGCTCATCGCGGCCATGCTTGAGGATGGTGCCTGCGCAAAGGAAGCCGACGCCCGCCACCAGCCCCTGGATCACGCGGCTCATGTCGGCCGGCACGATGCCGGTCTGCTGCGGGATCAGCACGAACAGCGCCGAGCCTACTGCCACCAGCATGTGGGTGCGCACGCCGGCCGCCTTGCCCTGCTGCTCGCGCTCGAAGCCGAGCGCAAATCCGAGCACGCTCGCGAACGTGAGTCGAATCACGATGCGGGTGAACTGGGCGACATCGCCGGCGTCCGAGAATTCGGCCGCGACGGTGTCGAGCACCTCGTCCACCCAGGCCATCAGGGCAGGTCCCTGTTGGGTTCGGGCTCGGCGGCGTCACGCGGGCCGATGCGGCCGAGCCGGCTTTTGAGCGACTGCGGCTGTCCGCTGATGATGGCGGCGTAGTTGGTGGTGTTGGCCAGCACCTTCTTCACGTAGTCGCGGGTTTCGTTGAAGGGCACGTTCTCCGCCCAGATGGCCGCGTCGAGCACCGGCCCGTTGCGCCAGTTGCGCGGCCGGCCCGGGCCGGCGTTGTAGGCGGCGGCGGCGAGGGCCATGGAGCCATCGAAGTCGTCGAGCGCGAGCTTGAGGTAGTTGGTGCCGATCGTGATGTTGGTTTCGCGGTCGTTGATCTGGTTGGGCGTGAAGCCCGCGAGGCCGATCTTGTTGGCGGTCCACTTCGCCGTGGCCGGCATCACCTGCATCAGGCCGGAGGCGCCGACACCCGAGCGCGCGTCCATGATGAAGCGGCTTTCCTGGCGGATCAGCCCGTAGACGTAGGCCGGATCGAGGCCGATGTCCTGGCTCTTGCGCAACACCGTGTCGTGGAAGGGCATCGGGAAGCGCTGCTCGATGTCGATCGCGCCCTTGGTGCGTTCGCTGGTGTTGATGCAGCGGTCCCACACCTCGCGCTGGCAGGCGAAGTCGGCGGCGGCGAGCAGTTCGCGGTCGCCCATCCCGCCCTTGTCGTGCAGGTTGGTGGCGTAGTTCCACTCGCGCACGCCCTCGGGCCGCAGGCCGATCGCGATGGCGTACAGGCCGCGTGCGAGCGACGGGTTGTTGCGCGCCGCCTGCTTTTCCTCGGCCGTGAGCGGATCGGGCTTGGTCGGCACCATGGCGCGCTGGCCCAGGTCTTCCAAGGCCAGCAGCTCGTAGAAGCCGCGGGTACCGGCGATGGTCTCGAGCAGGGTGCGCGCTTGCGCCTTGCGTTCGTCGCCGCCCATGGCGGTGAGTGCGCGGGCGCGCCAGTAGACCCAGGTCGGGTCGTCCTGCGCAACCTCGCTCATGGCCAAGATGGAGGCGTTCACGTCCTTCCACTGGGCGGCGCGCAGGGCGGCGCGCACCTTCCAGCCGAGCATGTCGTCGGACAGGTCGCTGTTCTTCGTGACGTTCGCGAAATAGACGTTGGCTTGCGGCGAGAGCTTGGTCGCGGCCTGGCGGCCGATGGTGCCCCACAGCCAGTTGCGCTCCTCGGCGGTGAGCATCGGCGCCCACTTGCCCTCGAGCTGGCCGGCGGCCTGGTCGGGGTCGGCCATGGCGACCTTGATGAGGGCGAGCACCACCATTTCCTTGCGGGCACGCGACGCGGCGATGATCGCGTTGCCCAGGAACTTCGCGGCGCTGGCGTTGACCTGATCGAACGTGGGCAGCGCATCCGGTGCGGCCAGCGTGATGGCGGCGCGCGCGGCCTGTGGCCGGTTGGCCTCGATCGCCAGGCGGGCCTTCTTCCACGCCGTCTCGGGCGTCAACAGGCGGGAGGCGATCAGCCGGTCGGCCGCGGTCAGGCAGCCGTCGTCGGCGTCGCGCTGGCGCAGCCAGGTGTCACGCACCGATTCGACCTGCGCCTTGGTGGCCGCGCCGGTCTTGAGGACGTCGACCAGCGTCGCGTAGCACTGCACCTGCGCGTCGTCGCGCATGCGAAAGCCGGCGTACATGTCGGCGAAGCCGTCCCAGTCGCGGCGCTGGCCGAGCAGCAGCAGCCAGTCGTTGCGCAGGCGGTCTTCCTGGTAGGTGCCGGCGTAGCGCGCGAGGAAGTCCTGCACCTCGCGCGAACTGGCCTCGTTGAGCCGCGCCTTGAGTTCCCAGTAGGCGGCCCAGGGTTCGAGCGCATGGCCGCGGGCCTGGGGCAGCAGGGCCGCCAGGCGCGCCTTGTCGCCGCGCTGGAAGGCCTGTTTCATCTGGACGATCACGTCGTCGTTCGTGTTCTGCGCGCAGGCGGGCTGGAGCAGCGCAGCGAGCGTGAGGGCGATTGCGCCGAGGAGGTGGCGCCGGGGTGCCAAAATGCCAGGAACTTGCATCGGGGGATTATGGACAAGGCACACGATGGAAACGCGGCAGAAGGCCGCAAGGAAACGGCTGCTTTTCTGAAGGCTCAGCTGCGGGCAGCGCTCATCGAGCAACGCCTGGCGATGCCCGACCGCCTACAGCGCGCCGATCTTTTGCAGCGCGTCATGCGCATCTGGCTGGTCGGGCGGCCCGACACCGTCATCGGCGCCTACTGGCCGATCAAGGGGGAGTTCGACCCCCTGCCGGCCTTGCACCGCTGGAAGGAGGACGGCGAGCTGCTCGACGAGCCGCATCGCCGCCGCATCGGCCTGCCGGTGGTCAACCGCGACCACAAGACCCTGACCTTCCACTCGTGGTACCCGGGCTGCCCGATGGAGAACGACGCCTACGACATCCCGAAGCCCAAGGACACCGAACTGATCGTGCCGACGCTGCTGTTCGTGCCTTGTCTGGGCTACAGCGCTGGCGGCTACCGGCTGGGCTACGGCGGCGGCTTCTACGACCGTACGCTTGCATCGCTCGAGCCGCGGCCCTTCACGGTGGGCCTGGGTTTCACGAACGGCTTCCTCGACGACCTGGAGACCGAGGCCCACGACATGCCGCTGGACGCCATCCTGAACGACAACGGCGTCGTCTGGCCTGTGGGCTGATACGGCTCCGTGCCGGGGATACCGCGGAACCGGCTTCGCCGGGCCGCTGGTATCGCCCCCTTGAGGGGGAGGCGGCGACACGAAGTGCGCCGCTTCGGGGGGGGTCAGTCCAGGTGGTCGACCGTGTCCGGGTCGGGCACCTCGCCGATGGTCTCGCGCGTGACGGCGGCCTGTTCGCGCAGCCAGTCGCAGAAGGCCTTGATCTCCGGGCGCGGCGCGCTGCGCGGGCCGATCAGCAGCCAGTAGGCCATCGGTGAATCGAGGCGGTGCTGCGGCAGCACCTCGACCAGGTCGCCATTGGCCAGGCTCTCGGCGATGAGCGAGCTGCGCGCCAGCACCACGCCCTGGCCGGTGAGGGCGGCCTGCACCATCTGGTAGGCATAGTTGAAGTAGAGCCAGCGCTTGGGCTGGGCACGGCTCTGGCCGTTGTCCTCGAACCAGCGGCGCCAGGTCAGCCATTCGAGGTGGGTGCGGTGGGCATCGCCGGCCTCGATCAGCGTGAAGCGGGCGATGTCGGCCGGGGACTTGATCGGCGGATTGCTCTTGATGAGCCAGGGGCTGGCCACCGGCGTGAGGGTCTCGCCGAACAGGCGGATGGCGTCCGGCGGCATGTTCTCGGGTGGGGCGTAGCGCAGGGCGAGGTCGACATCGGCCACGTCGAGGTCCACGGCCGTGTCGCTGGCGTCGATGCGGATGTCGATGTCCGGGTTGTCGCGCTGGAAGGCTTCGAGCCGCGGGATCATCCACATCGACGCGAAGGACGCGAAGGTGGTGAGCGACACGCTCTTGCGACCGGCGCTCTGGCGGATCTGCCGCACCGCGCCGTCGATGCGCGGCAGCGACTGCTGCACCGCCAGCAGCAGCAGCGCCCCGGCGCTGGTCAGTTCGACCGCGCGCGTATGGCGCAGGAACAGCGCCACGCCCACCTCTTCCTCCAGCGACTGGATCTGCCGGCTCACCGCCGACTGCGTGAGCGCCATCTCCTCGGACGCCGCCCGGAAATTGAGGTGCCGTGCCACCGCCTCGAAGGCGCGCAGGTGGCCGGCCGAGATCGGCCGGGTGCGCAGGTGGGTCTGGGAGTGCTGCATGGATTGATGCGGGAATGGAATCAGTAGCGTACTTCCATTTCATTGGACCGCCAATGGCAAGGCGCCGATCATTCATTCCCGAAGCGTGCCATTGCGCTTTGGAGAACCAGCCCGTCAAAGGAGTCCGCCATGTCCGCCACCCTCAGCCCCTCGTCCTCGCTTTCCTCTCTGCCGTTGCCGAGCAAGGCCACCATTCCGCCGGCGGTGCGCCGCGGCGCTTGGCAGATCGCCGCCGGGCAGGCGATGACGCTGAAGGCGCGCAGCGAGAGCGTGTTGCGGGTGCGTCAGGGCCAGTTGTGGGTCACCCGCGACGCCACCGCCAGTTGGGGCAGCGAAGACCTGGTGCTGGCACCGGGCGAGTCGCTGGTCGTGGCGGCCGGGCAGAAGCTGGTGATGGAGCCCTGGGACAGCTTCGGGGCGACCTACAGCTGGGATGCCAGCGCCGACGCGGTCGCCTGAACGCGTTCAGCCGTTGACGTCGAAGCTCGGACGCAGCGCCAGAAAGCGCTCCAGCGCGGCCGGGCCCTCGAGCGCATGGATGCCTGCCATGTCGTGCGGCTCGTCGCTCTGCGCAAAACCCAGGTCGAAACGGTGGTAGCGGCGCTCGTCGCGCGGGCCTTCGTACAGCACCTGCACGCCCTCGTGCCGCGCGTCCTGCCGAATCCGGTCCATCAGCGGGGTCACCGCTTCGGGCAGACCCTCGATGTGTTGACAGAAGTGGATGCCGTCGAACACCAGCAGTCCGGTGATGCCCCGCTCGGCATTGCGCGTGCGCGCCTGGGCGACGATCTGGCCGACCACGGTGGGCCGCTGGTGAGGGGCGAGGACGCTGACGTAGAGAAGTTCGAGAAAAGCGGGTGCAGGCATGGACGCGAAAGAGTGCAAGCCAAGTGTAGGGAGCAGGGCCAATTCATGAAATGTCAAAAGACACTCCCGCCGCGCCTATAGTCCCGGCGTGAAATTCGATGAACACACCCTGCCCACACCCCTGCCGCCACATTGCGACCGCGCGTGCGAAGCGTGCGGGCTGCGCGGCAACGCGGCCTTCCTGCCGATCTCGACCGAGGAATTGAAGGCGATCGAGGCCTTCAGGATCGGCACCCGTCGTGTCGAGGCGGGCGGCACGGTCATCGAGGAGCATTCGCGCAGTCCCCATCTCTACACCCTCTACACCGGATGGGCCTTCCGCTACAAGTCGCTGAGCGATGGCCGGCGCCAGATCCTCAGTTTCCTGCTGCCGGGCGACTTCATCGGGTTGCAGGACGAATTCGCGGAGGGGCAGACACACGGGGTCGAGGCCGCATCGGACGCGACCTTCTGCGTGTTCGAGCGCGACCGGCTCTGGGACCTGTTCCACGCGCAGCCCAAGCTGGGCTACGACATCACCTGGCTGGCCGCGCGTGAAGAGAAGATGATCGACGACAACCTCGTCACCACCGGCCGGCGCAACGCCGGCGAACGGGTGGCGATGCTGCTGATGCACCTCTACCGACGGGCGGAGCGCGTGGGCATGGTGCGCGACGGCTGGGTCCCGTTCCCGTTCAACCAGCAGCACATCGCCGATGCCCTGGGGCTGTCGCTGGTGCACACCAACAAGACGCTGCGGCGGTTGCAGCGCATGGGGCTGCACAAGATCGACGGTGGCTGGCTGCGTATCCTCGAGCCGCATGCGCTCGAGGCGCTGGGTGACTATTTCGAGCGGCCTTTGCGACTTGTGCCACTGATCTGAGGCGCCCGTCCGGCCGGAATGGCCGCGCCTTCGCGTATCGTCGGGGGCTCCTTGCCGCGAGGCGGCCGCTGCCGGCTTCGTCCCTCCCTCTTTCATGCCGCCACCCTGCGTCCCGTCCATTCCGTGAAGCTTTTTTCCCGCGAACGCCTGCGCCAGGTCGTCATGGTCGGCGGCATCGAGTCCTTCGGTGTGATCCTGAGCGGCATCGCCGGCCTGCTCATCGTCAACGTGCTGCCCAAAGACCAGTACGCCGCCTACACCTTCCTCGTCGCCTGCACGACGCTGATGATGGGCATCACCGACCTCGGCGTGGCGCATTGCTGCATGCCGGTGGTGGGCCAGCGTACCCGCGATGTGCCCTGGGTCGTCGCCGTCTGCCACCATGTCTTCCACAAGCGCTGGCTGCTGCTGTCCCTCGGGCTGGTGATCATCGTGCCGTACTGGTACTTCACCTCGCGCGAGCACCGCTGGACCGGGCCGGGCTACTGGCTCGCCTCGGTGGTGGCGATGGGCGGGGTGCTGGTGACGCTGCGCGAGCACAACGCCAACACCGTGCTGCTCATCCTCGGGAAGATCTCGACGCTCAACCGGGTGGCCTTCAGCACCCATGCCGTGCGCATCGCCTTCGTCGGTTTGGTCCTGTTGCTGCCGATGAGCAGCTATTCGACCGCCGGGTTGATCGCTGCGACCGTGGCGGCCAGCATCGTGTCGCTGATGCTGTACATGCGAGCGTTCCGCGACCAGCACATCGGCGACCATCGGCTCGATGCCGACACGGGGCGGCGCGTCGATGGCGAAATCATCCGGATTGCCAAGCCGCTGATCCTGCCGGCCATTTTTTACCAGGTGCAGGGCGTGGTGACCGTCTTCATCGTCTCGCTCTTCGGCACCGCCAACATGGTGGCCGAGGTCGGCGCCTTCGGCCGCTTGGCCATGGCGCTGGTCGTGGTCGACCGGGTGGCGAACATTCTCCTGTTCCCGGCCATCGCCCGGGCCCAGACGGGGCCGCGCTTCGTGCGGGTGCTGGCACAGGTCCATGGCCTTTACCTGCTGGCGATGGCCTGCACCTTCATGACCTCGCTGTTGTTCCCGCAGTACTGGATCCTGCTGCTGGGCGAGCAGTACCGCAGCATGACGCCGCTGGTCTGGATGATGTTTCTGTCGTCGCTGCTGTCCAACGCGGCGGGTTTCGCGTTCCGGACGCTGACGGTGCGCGGCGCGACGGCGCGCCAGAGCTTCAGCATCGTCGCGACGCTGATCACGCAGGTGCTCTACCTGTGGCTGGTCGGCATCAGCGACCTGAAGTCGGTGCTCGGCTTCGGCCTGGCCAGCAGTGTCGCCAGCTGCGTGTTCCAGTACGCGATGCTGCTGGCGCGCTGGCGTGAATGGCGCACCGCGGCGCCGACGGCTGCCTGACGGCGCTTCAGCGCCGTTGGTAGACCCGTCCGATGGCCGACGCCACGCGCAGCGCGAGGCGGTGGCGCTTGAGTTCGGCGTCCGAGAAGATCCGGATCGGCCCTTCGACATGCTCGAAATACGCCTTGGTCGCCACCGACGGTGACTGGCCGCCGAGCGCCTTGCGAACATGCGGCGTGTTCCAGGGCTTGGGCGAGCCGATCGCGTGCGACAGGTAGTAGCCGCCCGCGATGAAGTCCATGGCGTCGGGCCCGGCCGTGTTGAGCGTCGCCTCGTGCGCAGTGAGCGCGAAGTTCAGCGCGTCCTGATCGGTCGAATGGAAGAGCGTCGCCGAGCCGCCCGCCTTCAGGTGCTTGACGCCCTGGTTGTAGCCGAGCACGAGGTGGCACAACCGTTCCCAGAGCACGAGGAAGTCGAGGTGCTGCCGCGGCACGCCGATGAAGCCGGCGTTGTAGTAGCGCTCGCTCGGCCGGATCGACGAGATGCCGTGCTCGGTGAAGAAGGCGTTCCAGAGCAGGCGCTTCGGGTGGCGCGACGGGAAGGCCCAGTTGACGTCTTCCGCCAGCGAGAGCGCGTCGTCGGTGAACCAGCCGCAGAACGACGGCCAGTCGCACTTCACCACGATGTCGGGGTCGATGTAGGCGACCAGATCGGTGTCGGGCGCGTGCTTCTCGAAAACCTCGCGCAGGAAGGTCGGCTTGTAATAGGTGAAGTGCATCGGCGTGTCGAGCAGCACCATGCGCAGTTGAAAGCCCGGACTCACCTGGTAGATGGCGGTCGCCGCGTCGTAGGCGGGCGATTCGGTGAGCCATGCCGGCAGGGCGCCTCGGTAGCCGGCCCACAGCACGCCGGAGAATCCGGCGGTGACGAGCGAGTTGGACAGTGCGGCAACCCCGAAGTGGTAGTTCCCTTCGAACAGCGTACAGAGAGAAATTTTCATGGAGGCTTGGGTTGGCGGCGCCAGAAGTGTATTCAAAAGTTTTAGTTTCCTGGTTCTTTTGGAGGAGCGCCGCGCAATTGTTGCAGTTTGTGGACGCCAAACTGTGACGAAATGGGCAGTGCACGCCGGCCGATAATCCGGCCCCACCGAACGCGAGAGAAGCAAGAAGCATGAACCAGGCGCAAACCGAGAAACCCGCAACGGCGATCGACGTCGTGGTAATGGCCGCAGGCAAGGGCACGCGCATGAGGAGCGTGCGCCCGAAGGTGCTGCATCGCCTGGGCGGCCGGGCGCTGGTGGCGCGGGTGCTCGACACCGCGGCGCGCCTGGGCGCACGGCACGTGGTGGTGGTCACCGGGCACGGTGCCGACGCGGTCGAGGCGGCCATCGACGCCGAGTTCGCCGGCATGGCGCCCCGGTTCGCGCGCCAGATGCCGCAGCTCGGCACCGGCCATGCGGTGCAGCAGGCCGTGCCCGCGCTGCCCGACGACGGCACCGTGCTGGTGCTGTCGGGCGACGTGCCGCTGATCGGCGAGCCGGCTCTGCGGGCGCTGGTCGCGGCCAGTGGCGGCGAACGGCTGGCGCTCCTCACCATCGAGTTCGAGGACCCGACCGGCTACGGCCGCGTCCTGCGCGATGCGCCCACGGGCCAGGTGCTGGCCATCGTCGAGCAGAAGGACGCCACCGAGGCGCAGCGCGCCGTGCGCGAGGTCTACAGCGGCGTGATGGCCGTGCCGGCCCGGCAGCTCAAGACCTGGCTGGCCCGCCTGGACAACCGCAATGCGCAGGCCGAGTATTACCTCACCGACATCGTCGGCTTCGCGACCACCGACGGCGTGCCGGTGGTCGCCCACCGCATCGACGACCCGGTGCAGGTGGCGGGCGTCAACAGCCCGGCGCAGCTGGCCGCGCTGGAACGCGCGCTGCAGCAGCGCCAGGCCGAGGCGCTGATGGCCGACGGCGTGCGGCTGGCCGACCCGGCGCGCTTCGACCTGCGCGGCACGCTGGCCTGCGGCATGGATGTCGAGATCGACGTCAACTGCGTCTTCGAGGGCGCGGTGGTGCTGGGCGACGGCGTGCGCATCGGCGCGAACTGCGTCATTGCCAACGCGCGCATCGAGGCGGGCGCGGTGATCCATCCCTTCACGCACATCGATGGCGAGAAGGCCGGCGCGACGGTCGGCCCCGATGCGCGGGTCGGCCCCTTCGCCCGGCTGCGGCCCGGTGCCCGACTGGGCGCGGAGGTGCACATCGGCAACTTCGTCGAGGTGAAGAATTCCACCCTGGCCGACGGCGCCAAGGCCAACCACCTGGCCTATCTGGGCGACGCCACGGTGGGCGCGCGGGTCAATTACGGCGCGGGCAGCATCACGGCCAACTACGACGGCGCGAACAAGCACCGCACCGTGATCGAGGACGACGTGCACGTCGGCAGCAACTGCGTGCTGGTGGCGCCGGTGACGATCGGCGCGGGCGGCACCGTCGGCGGTGGCTCGGTCGTGAGCAAGAGCACCGCGCCCGGGGCGCTCACGGTGGCGCGCGCGCGGCAGACCAGCTTCCCGAACTGGCCGCGGCCTCAGAAGAAGCAGGGCTAAGGCGCCGCTGTCGGCGAGATTGGCAGGATCGGCAGCCGGGTGTCGAACTTCGCCCGCTTGACGGCGAAGAAGGCCTTGACGTTGCGCACGTTCGCATCGGCCGTGAAGAGGCGCTGCGCCAGCGCCTGGTAGCCCGGCATGTCGCGCGCGATCACCACCAGCACGAAGTCGGGGCCTGGCGAGACGCGCCAGCACTGCTGCACCGCGTCGTCGGCGATCGCGCGGGCCTCGAAGGCGTCCAGCGCGACGGCATCCTGCCGGTCGAGCGAGACCTCCACCAGCGCCTGCAGCCCGTGACCGAGCACCGGCGCCAGCCGGTCGGGCGACAGGATCGCGACCTGGCGTTCGATCAACCCGGCGGCGCGCAGGCGCTGCACCCGCCGCAGGCAGGTCGGTGGCGAGATGTGGTGGTCGGCCGCGAGTTGCTGGTTCGTCTGCGAGGCGTCGCGCTGTAAGGCGTCGAGCAGGCGCAAGTCGATGGTGTCGAGTGATGAAGATTCCACCATAGATCAATAAATGAAATAAAAATTCATCATCGTGAGTTGATGGAATTTTATTGCTTTTGTCACAAGATAAGGAAACCATCATTCATTCGGTGCGGCCTACGATGGCCGCACTCGGACACAACCTAAAAGGCCCTCCCATGTGCGGCATCGTCGGCGCAGCTTCCCATCGCAACATCGTTCCCATCCTCGTGCAGGGCCTGCAGCGGCTGGAATACCGCGGCTACGACTCCTGCGGCGTGGCGGTCCACGCCAACGGCCTTACCCGCACGCGCACGACCTCGCGCGTTGCCGATCTACTCACGCAGGTCCGCGACGACCAGGTCGAAGGCCTGACCGGCATCGCCCACACGCGCTGGGCCACGCACGGTGCGCCGGCGGTGCACAACGCCCATCCGCACTTCAGCTACGGCCCCGGCGAAGGGCCGGACAGCACCCGGCCGCCGCGCGTGGCGCTGGTGCACAACGGCATCATCGAGAACCACGAGGCGCTGCGTGGGTCGCTGCAGGGACGTGGCTACGTGTTCTCGAGCCAGACCGACACCGAGGTCATCGCCCACCTGATCGACAGCCACTACGACGGCGACCTGTTCGAGGCGGTGAAGGCGGCGGTGCAGCAGCTGCATGGCGCCTATGCCATCGCCGTGATCTGCCGCGACGAGCCGCACCGCGTGGTCGGCGCGCGCGCCGGCTCGCCGCTGATCGTCGGCCTGGGCGCCGACGGCACCGAGCGCTTCCTGGCCAGCGACGCGATGGCGCTGGCTGGTGTGACCGACCAGATCGTCTACCTGGAAGAGGGCGACGTGGTCGACCTGCAGCCGGGCAAGCACTGGATCGTCGACCGCGCCCACAAGCCGGTGAGCCGCGCCGTGCGCACGGTGCAGGCGCACAGCGGCGCCGCCGAGCTCGGCCCGTACCGCCACTACATGCAGAAGGAGATCTTCGAGCAGCCGCGCGCCATCGCCGACACCCTCGAAGGCGTGGAAGGCATCGTGCCCGAGCTGTTCGACGGCGTCGGCCAGGACGGCGCCACCGGCGCCAGCGCGCACCGCGTGTTCCAGGCCATCGACAAGGTGCTGATCCTCGCCTGCGGCACCAGCTACTACAGCGGTTGCGCGGCCAAGTACTGGCTCGAAGGCATCGCGAAGATCCCGACGCAGGTCGAGATCGCCAGCGAATACCGCTACCGCGATTCAGTGCCCGATCCGAAGACGCTGGTGGTCACGATCACGCAGTCGGGCGAGACGGCCGACACGCTGGCCGCCTTGAAGCACGCCCGCTCGCTCGGCATGGAACAGACGCTCACCATCTGCAACGTCGCCACCAGCGCGATGGTGCGCGAATGCAAGCTGGCCTACATCACGCGCGGCGGCGTGGAGATCGGTGTGGCGTCGACCAAGGCCTTCACGACACAGTTGGCCGGCCTGTTCCTGCTGACGCTGGCGCTCGCGCAGGCCAAGGGGCGCCTGGATGACGAGGCCGAAGCCGGTTACCTGAAGGCGATGCGCCATCTGCCGGTCGCGCTGCAGTCGGTGCTGGCGCTGGAGCCGCAGATCATCGGCTGGGCCGAGGACTTCGCGCGCAAGGAGAACGCGCTGTTCCTGGGCCGCGGGCTGCACTACCCGATCGCCCTCGAAGGCGCGCTGAAGCTCAAGGAAGTGACCTACATCCACGCCGAGGCCTACGCCGCCGGCGAGCTCAAGCACGGGCCGCTGGCGCTGGTGACCGCCGAGATGCCGGTCGTGGCCGTAGCGCCGAACGACGCACTGCTTGAGAAGCTCAAGAGCAACCTGCAGGAAGTGCGCGCCCGTGGCGGCGTGCTCTACGTGCTGGCCGATGGTGATACCCACATCGAGAACAGCGAAGGCATCCACGTCATCCGCATGCCCGAACACTACGGCGCGCTGTCGCCGCTGCTGCACGTCGTGCCGCTGCAATTGCTGGCCTACCACACGGCCTGCGCACGCGGGACCGACGTCGACAAGCCGCGCAATCTGGCCAAGAGCGTCACCGTCGAGTGAGAAGGCGCCGGGCTGCGGCATACTGCCGGGCCCTCAACGCACCAGCAGGCAGCCCACGGAATGGAAAAGGAAGTCGACCCCCAGGTCCTCAAGATCATCGATGAGAAGCGTCTGTCGGGGCCTCGGCTGTCGCCGGTCGACATCGTCGCGAAGATGGGCGTGTTCGACGCGCGCGATAAACCGTTCGAATATGCCTGGCTGGCCACGGGCGACATCGTCATCGCGACGATCTGGGCCGAGTACATCAGCATGGGCGCCGGCGGACGCTGGTTCATGCTCGAGTCGCTGGACACGCAGCACCGCGCCGGCGGCGGTGCGCGCAATGCCAACCAGACGCAGCGCGCGAAGGACCGGCTCGAACTGCTCAAGAAGACCTTCGATGCGGGGCGGGGCTTTCGCGCCTTGCTGCAGACCAACCGCATCGCGATCGCCGAGGTCGAAAGCAGCAAGAATTCCAAGGTGTCGACCCGCGTTCGGGACGACGACGAATGGCATGTGGCCGCGTGGGAACCCGACCGTCAGTTCGCGGTGCTGGTCCGCGGCCCGCGCGGCTGGATGCCGACCGATGCCGAGCTGCTGGCCGCCCGGGCACGGGGCAGCATGCCGAACGACGGCGATGCGGCAACCTCGATGTCGGGAACGGCATCGCCGGACGAGGTCCACGCGGCGGCGCTGCTCTACGTGACGAGGCACTTCAACGGCTACGGCTACAAGACCGAACAGGTGACCGGCCAGGGCCTGGGCTACGACCTCGACGTGCTCGACAAGAAGGGTGCGACGCTGCTCAAGGTGGCGGTCAAGGGCACGTCGAGTGCCGTGACGAAGATCAGTCTGTCTGAGGATGAGCGCGCAGGTTCCACGCGCGAGGCCCTGTGGCGCATGCTGGTGGTGTCGGATGCCCTCACGGCATCGCCCACCCACAAGATTTACAAACCCACAGAAGTGACGAACGCACCGGGCTTCGAGGCTTGACGCCGCGGCGTTACAGCTTCAAATCACAATCCGTGACAAACTGCAAGGCGCAGAGCCCCTAGGCCGATTGGCGGATGTTTTTTCCCGTCCATTGCGCCCTACGATGCCGCTCATGTCTTCTCCCGATCCCGACACTTCTGAATTCGCCGCGCTGCTGGATTTCGTGGCCACCGGAGGCCGCGCTCGAGAACAGTTGAAATCCACGCAGAACGCCGAGCACCTCGCAGCACAGATGCTCGCGCCGCGCGCGCGCGCCATGACGACCGCGCTGCTCACCATCGCCAAGGCGGTGCTCGGCGGGCGCCCTCACTGACTTGCGGAAGTGTCCGCGCAGCGCGCTTCAGCGCGCCGGCGCCGGAATCGGTGTGACGGTCTCGCGGATCACACCCCCGCCAAGCACGCTGCCTTCCGTCGATGACATCCCCGTCCCCTTGACTCGAGCCTCGCAGGCGGCGCGGTCGGCCATCGGCTGCAGCTCGCAGCGTGCCAGCGCATTCTGGTCGTAGGCGCTGGGCGACGCGCTGGTCAGGCCGTTGCGCTGCGCCTCCTGCTTGGCAGCACCTGCCTCGCGCTGGCAGGCCGCCCGATCCTGCAGGACGCCGTCGCAGGGCATAAGGGTTGGCGTCTGCGCGCCGCCTGATGTGCCCTGCGCGAAGGCGGCCGGCGTGCTGATCAGTGCACCTGCGGCACACGCGATGAGACCGAGGGTTCGAATCGAACGGATCATGGAAAGGCTCCTGTAACTCGTGATGGCCGTGCCGACCAGCGGCACGAAAAATCACAGTGTTGAAGGAGCGGCCGCGACCGGCTGCGGGACACCAGGGCGAGCTCGGCGCGCGCAGAGCGTCAATCGGTGTGGGACAGGTCTTGCATGCGTCCGAACAGGTCGGGCAGTCCGGCACGGTTCCGACGTTCAGCCGGCCGCGATGCGTTGCGCCAAGTGCGCGAGCGCTTCCTCGACCTGGTCGACCAGGATGAGCGACAGGTCGCCCGGCTGCAGGCGTTCCAGCGCGCGGTCGATGGCAATGAACTCACCCCGGATCTCTTCGATGTGCCGCGTGCGTCGGGCACCCTGCAGGCCCTGGCGCAGCAGCGCCATCACCTCGCCGTCGGCGCGGCCGCGCTGGGCGGCGTCCTGGTAGAGGATCACGTCGTCGAAGGCTTCGCCGAGGATGGCGGTCTGGTCGCGGATGTCGCAGTCGCGCCGGTCGCCCGCGCCGCTGATCACCACCGAGCGCTTCTGCGCCGGCAGCGTGTCGACGGCCGCCACCAACGCCTTCATGGCGTCGGTGTTGTGGCCGTAGTCGGCGATCACGGTCGCGCCGCGGTACTCCATCATGTTGAAGCGGCCCGGCACACCGGCCGCATCGTTCTTGAAGCTGGAGAGCCCGCTGCGGATGGTGTCCCAGTCCAGCCCCACGGCCCAGGCTGCGGCGGTGGCCGCCATCACGTTCTCGACCTGGAAGGGCAGCGTGCCGTTGCGGGTGATCGGCACGTCGCGCAGCGGCACGCGCTCGCGCCACGAGCCCTCTGCGGCGATCAGCGCGTCGCGGTCGATATAGACGGTGCGCTTGCCCTGTGCGCGGTGCGTGGCCATCACGGGGTGCTGGCGGTCGGCGGTGAAAAAGATCACGTGGCCCGGGCAGCTGGCGGCCATCGCCGCGACGTTCGGGTCGGCGGCGTTGAGCACCGCGTAGCCGTGGTCGGCCACGTTGCGCACGATCACGCGCTTGAGCACCGCCAGGTCTTCGACCGTGGTGATGTAGTTCAGCCCGAGGTGGTCGCCGCTGCCGATGTTGGTGACCACCGCCACCTGGCAGCGGTCGAAGCCCAGGCCCTCGCGCAGCACGCCGCCGCGCGCCACCTCGAACACCGCCGCATCCACTTCGGGATGCAGCAGCACGTTGCGCGCGCTCTTGGGGCCGCTGCAGTCGCCGCTGTCCGTCTGGCGGCCGTCGACCCACACGCCATCGGTGTTGGTCATGCCGGTGCGCAGGCCGCTGGAAGCGAGGATGTGATTGATCAGGCGCGCCGTGGTGGTCTTGCCGTTCGTGCCCGTGACCGCCACGACCGGGATGCGGCCGTCGTCGCCGTGCGCATACAGCGTGTCCATCACTGCCTCGCCGACCGCACGGCCGCGGCCGAAGGAGGGCGAGATGTGCATGCGCAGGCCGGGAGCGGCGTTGACCTCGACCACGCCGCCGTGCTGCTCTTCGAGCGGGCGCAGCACGTTCTCGCAGACCATGTCGACGCCGCAGATGTGCAGGCCGACCATCTGCGCCGCGTCGACGGCGCGTGCCGCGACCTCGGGGTGCACCGTGTCGGTCACGTCGGTGGCCGTGCCGCCGGTCGACAGGTTGGCGTTGTTGCGCAGCACCACGCGCTGGCCGCGCGCGGGCACGCTGTCGGGCGTGAGGCCCTGAGCCTCGAGTCGACCGACCGCGATGTCGTCCAGGCGGATCTTGGTGAGCGAGGTGGCATGCCCTTCGCCGCGGCGTGGGTCGAGGTTGACCGTGTCGACCAGTTGGCGCACGGTGTGCGTGCCGTCGCCGATCACCTGCGGCGGGTCGCGGCGGGCCGCGGCCACCAGCCGGTCGCCCACCACCAGCAGGCGGTAGTCGAAGCCCGGCAGGAATTTCTCGACCATGACTTCGCCGTACGCGGCCGCCGAATCGAAGGCGGCGTCGAGCTGCTCGCGCGTCACGATGTTGACCGTCACGCCCTTGCCCTGATTGCCGTCCTGCGGCTTCACCACGACGGGCAGGCCGATCTCCATCGCGGCCGCCCAGGCGTCGTCGACGTCGCGCACCGGCCGGCCCAGCGGCACCGGCACGCCGGCGGCGTTGAGCAACTGCTTGGTGAGTTCCTTGTCCTGCGCGATGGCTTCGGCCACACCGCTGGTGCTGTCGACCTCGGCCGCCTGGATGCGGCGCTGGCGGGAGCCCCAGCCGAACTGCACCAGGCTGCCGCGCGTGAGGCGGCGGTAAGGAATGCCGCGCGCCACGGCCGCATCGACGATCGAGCCGGTGCTCGGGCCGAGGCGCTCGGACTCATCCAGGTCGCGCAGTTCCGTGAGGGCCGCCTGTGCGTCGAAGGCGCCATCGTTCAACGCGGCGCCGATCAGTTCGGTGGCCAGGGCGACCGCGCGGCGGCCCACCGCCTCTTCGCAGTACTGCACCACGACCTGGTAGACGCCATCTTCCAGCGTGCGCGTGGTGCGCCCGAAGATCACGCTGCAGCCGCTCTGCGACTGCAGCGCCAGCGCGGCGTTCTCCAGCACGTGTGCCAGCGACAGCGGCTGGCCGAGCACCATCGGGTGCAGTTCGCCGATGGTCGGGAACAGCGCCCGCAGGCGCGCCTCGAAGCCGGGCAGCTGCTCGATGGCGTTCTCGTGGCCCTGGCATGCGACGACCACCTCGATGGCGGTGTGGCGGCTCCAGAGATTGGGCCCGCGCAGGGCGCGGATGCGGGTGACTTCCATGGCGGTGAAACCTCTGCGGCCATCGTGGGCCGTCGAATCATCAGGCGAATTGGGGGGCGGGCGAGGGCACGCTCTGCGACAGCTGCAGCGACGCGAGCGCCGCCTGCAAGTCCGACTCGAACGCTTCCGCACCGGCGCCGATCAGGTTCAGCGGAATGCCCAGTGCCCAGCCGGCGGCCACGGCAGCCAGCAGCACGTCGAGGCTCACGCCGATGTGCGTGGCGCGCCACACGGTGAGCCGGCCGAGGCCCGGCAGGAAGGATTCGCTGCTGCCGTTGGCCAGCACCACGCGGTCCTGGCGCACCAGCACGGCCTTGCCGCCAGCGGCCTGGTGGGCGATGAGCGCGGGGGCGCCGACGTCCGAGGCATAGAGGATGACCGCACCGTCGCACAGCGGCGCCAGGCCGGCCACGCGCGGGTCGGTGGCGTTCAGCACCGCGGTGCCCTCGGACAGCACCACATCGACCTGCGTGCGCAGCACCTTCACCATCTGGTCGCTCTCGGTGATGTCGAACTCGGCGAGCGTTTCGAAGCCGTCGAGATCGGTCACGATGCCGACCTGGCAGCGGTCGTAGGCCAGCCCGTCGCGCAGGATCGACGCGGCGCCGTTCTCGATGACCACCGCCTCGACCGCGCGGTTGACCAGCAGCCGGTGGCCGGCTTCCCAGGTGGCACTGGGGCGCGCGTCGACGCGGCGGCGTTCGAGGAACAGGCCGTCACCGCAGGCCAGGCCGGTGTGGCGCCCGCCCAGGCCGGTCAGCCACGCGACCAGGCGTGCCAGCACGGCGGTATCGCGCGAACCGGCCACCCCCACGACCGGGATGCGGCCGGCCGGGCCGTCGTCGTCGGCCAGCGGGAACAGGTGGTCGCAGATGGCGCGCCCCACCGGGCGCGGCGAACCCACCGCCGGCTTCAGGTGCATCAGCAGGCCCGGGCCGGCATTGACTTCGACGATGGCGCCGCGTTGGGCCGCTAGCGGCCGCGAGATGTCCTGCGCCACCAGGTCGATGCCGGCGATGTCGAGGCCGACGATGCGGGCCGCGAGCACGGCCGCGTGCGCCACTTCGGGGTGGACCTGGTCAGTGCAATCGACGCTCAGGTTGCCGTTGCGCTGGATGGTCACCACCTGGCCCTTGGCCGGCACCGATGCGCCGGTGAGGCCCTGGCGCTTGAGCTCCAGCTGCAGCTTGGCGTCGGTTGCGAGGTCGATCACGTCGAGCGGGAATTCTTCTTCGGCGCCACGCCGCGGATCGCTGTTGAGCTGGCTGTCGATCAGCGCCGCCACGTCCGCGCTGCCGTCGCCGGTCACGGTGATCACGTCCCCGCGCGCGGCCGCGACCACCTGGCCGCCGACCACCAGCAGGCGGTGTTCATGCCCGCGCACGAAGCGCTCGACCATCACGTCGCTGCCCTCGGGCTCGGCCACCGCGAAGGCGGCCATCACCTCGTCGCGCGTCGTCAGCTCGAGCGACACGCCGCGGCCGTGGTTGGCGTCCGACGGCTTCACGACCACCGGCAGGCCGATGTCCTCGGCAGCGTCCCAGGCTTCTTCGGCGCTCTCGACCACCTGGCCTTCGGGCACCGGCACGCCGCAGCTCTGCAGCAGCGACTTGGTCAGCTCCTTGTCGCTGGCGATCGATTCGCCGATGGCGCTGGTGTGGTCGGTCTCGGCCGTCCAAATGCGCTGCTGCGCGGCACCGTAGCCCAGTTGCACCAGGTTGCCGCTGTTCAGGCGCATGTGCGGAATGCCGCGGTCGGCGGCGGCGCCGACGATGCAGGCGGTGCTCGGGCCGAGGTAGCAGTCCTCGACCTTGGCCTTGACGGCATCGACCGCGCGCTGCACGTCGGCGGCGTCGAAGGGCGTGTCGTTGATGGCGGCCATCAGCAGGCGGTGGCCCTCGGCCAGCGCGGCGCGCGCCACCTGTTCGTCGCGGGCGCGGAACACCATGCGATAGACCGCGTGCTTGGAGGTGCTGCGGGTTTGCCCGAAGCCGGTCGGCATGCCCGCCAGGTTGAGCAGTTCGATCACGACGTGCTCCAGCACGTGGCCGGCCCAGGTGCCTTCGTTCAGCCGCTGGATGAAGCCGCCGCGCTCGCCGACACCGCAGTGGTGCTCGATCAGCGCCGGCAGCAGCGCGGTCAGGCGGTCGGTGAAGCCGGGGATGAGGTTCGACGGGAAATCCTCCAGCGCGCCGAGGTCGAGCCAGACTTCGAGCACCGGCCGGTAGGTCCAGAGGTTGGGGCCGCGCAGATAGCGCGTGCGCAGCAGGCGGATGTCGTCGAAACGGGTCATGGAAACGTTCGTGGTGCTGGGGTCGAGCACGCGGGCGCCTTCAGGCGCGCCCATGGCGATGGATCAGAATCGGCGCCCGGCGGGCGCCTTGACGGGGCCCGCGACGGGTCAGAGACACAGAAACACAATGCAACATCACGATCCAGTCGGCACCCCGGAGGGCGAAGCGGGGACGGCTCCAGACGCGCTGAAAAGCCGGCTTACAGCCGCCGAGAACGTTCTGGCGACGCTGGCGGTTGACCTCGACGGTGAACTTCGGTTTGCGGACGGCCTGCTGGCCTTGACCGACCGCCGCCTGCTCGGCCGCGGCCCGGATGGGGAATGGCGTGAGTGGGCGCTCGCCCCAGCGTTGCAGTTGCAGCTCGCCGACCATGCCGGCGTGGGCACGCTCGACCTGCTCGGCACAGCCGGCGCGCTGGCGCGCTGGCGTTACACCCTGGCACAGCAACCCGCTGCGCTACGCCTGCTCAAGCGCTTCGAACAGCAGGCGGTCGGCGCTGTCGAGACCGGCGTCTCCGCCGATCCCGACGACCTGGCGACCGAACCCGAACTGCAGACGCCGCCCTCGACCTGGGTGCTGCTGCGGCTTGGCCGCTTCGCCCGGCCCTACCGCAAGCAACTCCTCGCAGGCTTCCTGCTCACGCTCGCCTCGACCGCCGCCACGCTGGTGCCGCCGTACCTGACGATCCCGCTGATGGACGACATCCTGATCCCGTTCCAGAACGGCCAGCAGATTCCGGTCGGCAAGGTCGTGCTGTTCCTCTCTGCCTTGCTGGCCGCGGCGCTCGCCGGCTGGGGCCTGGGCTGGGCGCGCACCTACCTGCTGGCGCTGGTGTCCGAGCGCATCGGTGCCGACCTGCGCACCACCACCTACGAGCACCTGCTGACGCTGCCGCTCGACTACTTCGGCGGCAAGCGCACCGGCGATCTGATGTCGCGCATCGGCTCCGAGACCGACCGCATCAACGTCTTCCTGTCGCTGCATGCGCTCGACTTCCTCACCGACGTGCTGATGATCGTGATGACCGCCGTCATCCTGGTGTCGATCAACCCGCTGCTGGCGGTCGTCACGCTGGTGCCGTTGCCCTTCATCGCCTGGATGATCCACGTGGTGCGCGACCGGTTGCGCACCGGCTTCGAGAAGATCGACCGTGTGTGGAGCGAGGTCACCAACGTGCTGGCCGACACCATCCCCGGCATCCGCGTGGTCAAGGCCTTCGCGCAGGAGAAGCGCGAGGCCGACCGCTTCCACGCCGCCAACGCCTACAACCTGCAGGTCAACGACAAGCTCAACAAGACCTGGTCGCTCTTCACGCCCAGCGTGTCGCTGCTCACCGAAATTGGTCTGCTGGTGGTCTGGGGCTTCGGCATCTGGCAGGTGGCGCGCGGCAGCATCACGGTCGGCGTGCTCACCGCCTTCATCGCCTACATCGGGCGCTTCTACACGCGGCTCGATTCGATGAGCCGCATCGTCTCGGTCACGCAGAAGGCCGCGGCGGGCGCCAAGCGCATCTTCGACATCCTCGACCATGTGAGCAACGTACCCGAACCTGCGAACCCGGTGAAGGTCGAGCGCGTGACGGGCCGCATCGAGATGAAGGACGTGGGCTTCCGCTACGGCTCGCGCGCCGTCATCCGCGACCTCGATCTCGCGATCGAGCCGGGCGAGATGATCGGCCTGGTCGGTCACAGCGGCTCCGGCAAGAGCACGCTGGTCAACCTCATCTGCCGCTTCTACGACGTGACCGACGGGGCGATCCTGGTCGACGGCACCGACATCCGCCGCTTCGCGGTGGCCGACTACCGGCGCCACGTCGGGCTGGTGCTGCAGGAGCCTTTTCTTTTCTTCGGCACCATCGCGCAGAACATCGCCTACGGCAAGCCGGACGCCACGCGCGAGGAGATCGTCGCGGCCGCGCGCGCGGCGCATGCGCACGACTTCATCCTGCGGCTCGCGCATGGCTACGACTCGCTGGTCGGCGAGCGCGGCCAGGGGCTGTCGGGCGGCGAGCGCCAGCGCATCAGCATCGCGCGTGCGCTGCTGATCGATCCGCGCATTCTGATCCTCGACGAGGCCACGTCCGCGGTCGACACCGAGACCGAGAAGGAGATCCAGAAGGCGCTCGACAACCTCGTGAAGGGCCGTACCACCATTGCGATCGCGCACCGCCTGTCGACGCTGCGCAAGGCCGATCGGCTGGTGGTGATGGACCGCGGCGAGATCGTCGAGGTCGGCCCGCACGACGCGCTGATGGCGAAGGAAGGTGCGTACTGGCGGCTCTACCAGGCGCAGCTGCGACAGGCCGATGAAGAAGCCAGCGATGGCGCGGTGGCCGAGCGCACCGGCGTCGCGGTCGCCCTGAGCAACCATGCGGCGCATCCCGCAGGAGACGCGTGATGCCGATCGACTTCCAACTTGAACGCGACGCCTTCGGGCGCCTGGTGCTGATCGATGCGCAGGGCCAGCGACACGAAGGCATCCTGCCGGTGCGCGCCTTTCCGCTGAGCGCGCCGGGCGAAGGGCTGTCGCTGGTCGGCGCCGACGGGCGCGAGTGCGTGTGGGTCGACCGCATCGATGCGCTCCCCGCGGCGACGCGCGCGTTGCTCGATGCCGAGCTCGCCGCACGCGATTTCGCGCCGGTGCTCTTGAAGCTGCACAAGGTGTCGAGCTTCGGCGTGCCCAGCACCTGGCAGGTGAGCACCGACCGCGGCGAGACGAGCTTCGTGCTCAAGGCGGAAGAGGACATCCGGCGGCTGGAGGGGGGCGCGCTGCTCATCGCGAGCGCGCACGGGGTTCAGTTCCGCATCCCCGACGTGAAGGCGCTCGACCGCCCATCCCGCAAGCTGCTGGAACGCTTCCTCTAGGGCCTGGGCATGCCTTCGCAACTCCGGAAATAGCGTTAGCAGGCCCTGGCTGCGAAACTCGGGCGTCTGCTTCAAGGAACACGCCCATGCACACCACCGCCCTCGTCCTCTTCTCCGGCGGGCAGGACTCGACCACCTGCCTGGCTGACGCGCTCAGCCGCTACGAGCGCGTCGAGACGCTGGGCTTCGAGTACGGCCAGCGCCACCGCATCGAGATGGACGTGCGGCACACCGTGCGCGCGCAGCTGCGCGAGCGCTTTCCCGCATGGGCGCCGCGGCTGGGCGACGACCACCTGTTGAGCGTCGATTCGCTCTCGCAGATCGGCGGCTCGTCCCTCACCGACGAGGTCGCCTTCGCCATGCAGGCCGACGGCCTGCCCAACACCTTCGTGCCGGGGCGCAACCTGCTCTTCCTCACGCTGGCCGGCGCGCTCGCGTACCGGCGCGGGCTGCAGGTGATCGTCACCGGCGTCTGCGAAACCGACTACTCCGGCTACCCCGATTGCCGCGACGACACGATGAAGGCGATGCAGCTGGCGCTCTCGCTCGGCCTCGACCGCCGCCTGGTCATCGAGACGCCGCTGATGTGGATCGACAAGGCACAGACCTGGGCGATGGCGCACCGGCTGGGTGGTGACGCACTCGTCGAGCTCATCGTCGAAGAGACCCATACCTGCTACCAGGGCGACCGCACGCAGCGGCACGCCTGGGGCTACGGCTGCGGCGCGTGCCCGGCGTGCGAGCTGCGCGCCGCGGGCTGGGCGCGCTACGTCGACGTGACGGTGTAGCGCGCCGCGGCGCCCTCGGTCGACGGCACCAGCGTCCAGCGCTTGTCGTGAAAGGCGCCCACCGAGGCGCGGTGCGCGATCGACACCATGGCGCCGCCCGCGGCCTTCACGTCGGCCGAGAGCCGACGGTAGAGCGTTTCCTCGGCGGCGGTGTCGAGCGCGCTGGTCGCTTCGTCGGCGAACAGCCAGCGCGGCTTGCGCAGCAGCACGCGCGCGATCGCCAGTCGCTGTTGCTCGCCGCCCGAGAGTTTCTGGCTCCAGGTGTCGGTGTCGTCGAGCCGATCGGCCAGTGCCGGCAACAGCGCGTCGTCGAGGGCGGCCTTCAACTGCGCATCGTCGTACTCTGCGGCCGGTCGCGGATACGCCAGCGCATCGCGCAGGCGCCCGTCCGGCACATAGGGGCGCTGGGGAATGAACATCGCCTCCTCGGGGAGCGCGACCTTTCCGCGCGCAAAGGGCCAGATACCGGCGAAGGTGCGGAACAGCGTCGACTTGCCGCTGCCCGACGGGCCCTGCAGCAACACGGTGTCGCCGGGGTCGAGCGCGAGTGCCGTGTGCTGCATCAGCAGCGTGCCGTCGGGCAGGGCGACGTCGAGCTCGGTCGCGCGCAGGCCGTCCGTCGCACCGATCTCGCGCGACAGCGCCGGCGACGCATCGGCATGGGCGCGCATCGCCGCGTCGAAGGTGGTCAGTCGGTCGGATGTGGCGCGCCAGACGGCCACGCGGTCGTAGTTGTCGACGAACCAGCTGAGCGAATCCTGCACGCGGCCGAAGGCCGAGTTCACTTGCATCAGCTGGCCCAGCTGGATGGCGCCGCTGAAGAAACGCGGCGCCTGCACGATGAAGGCGAAGATCACCGACGCCTGGCCGAACGACGCGGTGAAGGCCACCAGGTTCTTCTGTGCCTTGATCAGCTGCAGGTAGTTCTTCAGCACCGCCCCGAAGCGCAGGTCGAGCTGCCCGTGCTCGACCTTCTCGCCGCGGTCCAGCGCGATCGCCTCGCTGTATTCGCGCACCCGCACCAGGTGGTGCCGGAAGTCGGCCTCGTAGCGCTGTTGCTGGAAGTTGAGCCCGATCAGCGGCCGGCCGATCAGGTGCGTGATGGTGGTGCCGACTGCGCAGTAGATCAGGGCGACCCACACCATCGAACCCGGCACTGTGAACGCGTGGCCACCCAGAGTGAAGCTGGCCGTGCCGCTTTCGACCCAGAGGATGCCAACGAAGCTCACCAACGTGACCACCGCGTTGAGCAGCCCCATCGACAGCGTCATCGTGTAATCGGTGAACATCTGCATGTCCTCCTGGATGCGCTGGTCGGGGTTGTCCGGCGTCGGCGCATCGCCACCGGTCGCATAGCGCGCGAGTTCCAGCCGGTAGAAGGTGTGGTCGGCCATCCAGCGGCCGAGGTAGTTGCGCGTCATCCACGCACGCCAGCGCATCTGCAGCAACTGCGTGAGATAGAACTTGAGGATCGCGATGACGATGAAGCCGGCGGCGATCCAGCAGAACACACCGATCTCGCGCCAGAAGACTGCCTGGTCCTTGTTCTGCAGCGCGTCGTAGAAGCGGCCGAACCACTGGTTGTTGAGCACCAGCATGTAGACCGCGAGGAGGTTCAACACGACGATGACCGCGAGCATGACGCGCGCCTTCCACTTCTCCTCGGAGCGGAAGTAGGGTGCGGCGAGCTTTCCGATGCGGCGCAGGGTGTCGAAGAAGGAAGCGGAGCGCGCGGGGTCGGACATCGGTGTGCAGTCATCGTGGGCGCCTTGGGGCGCGATGCGCACATCCTAGCGTCGCGCCCCGCGGCTGCGCTTAGGGAAGGCTTAAGCCGTCGCTCAGAGATCGCCCAATCCGAGCGCCGGGTCGCTGACCGTGTGTTTGCCGGTCTCGACACGGCCGGCGAAGCGGCGCTGGTAGCTCGTGTCGCTGTCACAGCTCACGACGAAGTCGTACCACTGGCCGCTGTCGGCCAGGTCCCAATGCTGGTCGATCGACGCACCCGCGGGCACCGTGACGGTCCATGGGCCGTCGTTGCGGTAGGCCTTGGCCCGCACCAAGAAGGTCGCCGGCTTCTGGCCCGCGTTCATCATCGTGAGGTAGACGTTGCCGTTGGCGATGTCGTAGCAGACGCGCACCTCGGGCGATGCCGCACCGGCGGCACGCAGCGTGTTCAGGTCGCCCTTGAAGCTGCGGTGGAAACCATTCGGGCCGAGCACCCACAGGTCGTAGCGGCCGGCGTCGTCGGCCATCGCGGCCCAGCTGTCGTCGAGGGTCTTGCCCGGTTCCACCATGAAGCGGCGCGGCAGGCGGTCCAGGTGCAGCTGGTCGTAGACGTGGAACACGGCGGCCGCCTTGCCGGTGTTGGCGAACAGCAGGCGCATCGTGCCGGCCACGGTGTCGCTGCGGGCGCTCACGTGCAGCTCATAGGGCAGGGCGCGCGACGGCCGCGTGCCCGTGGCCTGGCGCGGCAGCAGTTGCGTCGCAGGCGGTGCGAGCTGCGCGAGCGCCGCTTGCTGCGTGCGCAGCGCGTCGGCCTCGGCCTTGCTCTTGCGGCCGGTCAGCACCGGCAACTGCTCGCTGTTGGGCGTCGCGAAGTTGAAGGCGCTGGTGAGGTCGCCGCAGACCGCGCGGCGGTAAGGGCTGATGTTCGGCTCCCGCACGCCGAACCGGGTCTCGAGGAAGCGCAGTACCGACGTGTGGTCGAACACCTGCGAGTTGACCCAGCCGCCGCGGCTCCAGGGCGAGATGACGAACATCGGCACGCGCGGACCGGGGCCGTACACCCGGCCGTCGGGAATTGGCTGCCCGGTGCTGCCGATCGGCGCCGGATGGTTGAAGTACTCGGCCGACAGGTCCGTGGCCGGCATCGTGGTCTTGCCTGCGTAGCCGCCGGTGCCGTCCGGGGAGGGTGCGGAAGGCGAGGGCACGTGGTCGAAGTAGCCGTCGTTCTCGTCGAAGTTCACGAGCAGCACGGTCTTGCTCCAGACCTCCGGCACGGCGGTCAAGGCATCGAGCACTTCCTGCAGGAACCAGGCGCCCTGCACCGGCGTCGAAGGGCCGGGATGCTCGCAGTAGATCGAAGGGGCGTTGAGCCATGACACGGCCGGCAGCCTGCCCTCGCGGATGTCGCGCTTGAAGGCGTCCAGGTACTGGTCGGGCTGCGTCCCCGGCAAGGTGTTGGCGATGCCCTTGTACAGCGGGTTCGCCGCGTTGTCCGTCGCCGGGTCGTAAGCCTTGTAGGGCAAGGCCTGGCCGGTGTTCGCATAGGCGCTGTTGGGGGAACCGCCGCTCGACACCGGGAAGCCCGAGGCAATGTTGGCCTGGCGGAACGTCCGGAAGGCGCCGAGCATGTTGTCGCCCCATTCGTCGGGCATGTTCTGATAGCTGATCCAGCTCACGCCGGCTTCTTCCAGGCGCTCGGCATAGGTCTTCCACGTGTAGCCCCGGTTGGCGGTCGCCGACTGGCCATCGATCCAGTCCCATTCGTTGCTGACGAAGGCCGTGCCGGTCGGCATCGCGCCGTTGGTGCCGGTGATGTGAAAGGATCGGTTGGCGTCGGTGCCGGTGTGCATCGCGCAGTGGTAGGCGTCGCACAGCGTGAAGGCATTGGCCAGCGCGAACTGGAAGGGAATCTCGGCGTCCTTGAAGTAGCCCATCGAGATCGGGTTCTTGTAGCGCGGCCACTGGTACATGCGCCCGCCGTCCCAGGCGTTCTGGCTGTCGGGCCAGTCGTGCGGCGTGCCGTTGGCGCGCTGCGCGTTGCCCTTCGTCCCGTCGAGGTGGAAGGGCAGGATCGGCTTGCCGCTGGCGTCGCTCTGCTGCCAGACGTTCAAGCCCTTGGGCAGGGGAATCGTGAAGCGATCGCCGAAGCCGCGCACGCCGTCCAGCGTGCCGAAATAGTGGTCGAAGGCCCGGTTCTCCTGCATCAGGATCACGACGTGCTTGACGTCGTTGATCGTGCCGGTCTCGTTGTTCGCCGGAATGGCGAGCGCGCGGCGGATGGCTGGTGGGAAGGCGGCGAGCGTGGCGGCGGCGATACCGGCCGAGGCGCTGCCGCGCAGGAAATTGCGTCGTGAGGTCATGGTTGTTGTGGAAGGCAGGGTCAGGGCGCGCAGCGCATCTCGGGCTTGACGCCGGTGTCGGGCGTCGCCGGCTGGGTCGGGGTCGTCGGTGCGGGGGAGGTCGTGCCGCCGTCGCCACCGCCGCAGGCGGCGAGCGTGCTGGTCAGCAGTGCGAGCACGAGGCAGCGCGATACGCGGACGGGAAGAGGAGAGACGTGGGGCATGGCAGGGTCGAGGATTGGCAAGCGCCGGTTCAGGGAAAGAGGGAAGACAGCGGCTTGGCGGTCTTGAAGATGCTGGCGAGTTCGTCGGCGGTGAGCGCACGGTTCCAGATCGCGAGGTCGTTGAAGTCCATCGCGCCGCGTGGCGACGCGCTCCAGCGCTGGTAGTACAGGCCAGTGCCGTCCTCGTTGAGGCTGATGCCGCTGCCCAGACCGCCGAGCCGGGCGGTGATGGCCGTGGTCAGCGTGGCGCTGCCGGTCTGGGTGCCCTTGACCGGG
This sequence comes from Variovorax sp. J2L1-78, assembly GCF_030317205.1. Taxonomy (NCBI): domain Bacteria; kingdom Pseudomonadati; phylum Pseudomonadota; class Betaproteobacteria; order Burkholderiales; family Comamonadaceae; genus Variovorax; species Variovorax arabinosiphilus. The sequence continues at coordinate 824,384 of NZ_JASZYB010000003.1, forward strand.
TCGAACAGGTAGCCGGTCATCTTCAGGCCGGCCTTGTCGACCACCATCGCGGCGTAGGCCCACTGACCGGCACTCAGGCTGTAGCCGTTGCTGTCGGCCCGCGAGGTGCCCGAGCCGGCGTTGAATCGCATCTCGCAGCTGGCCCACAGGCTGACGATGATTCCGGCGTTGTTGCCCGAGTCGTAGTTCTTGTTGCCGAGCACCGTCGCGCCGTTGCTCACGCCCTGGCTGCAGCTGGCATCGGTGCGTACCCAGAAGCCGATGGTGAAGGCCGGAACCGCCGGGTCGGCGGCGATGTCGTTGGTCTGCTGCAGGCGGTAGCCGGCGGTACCACTGGCATTCTTCACGCGGCTGTCGACCCGCAGCGCCTTCGCGGCAAAGGGTGCCTTGAAGCCGTCATCGGTCACCAGCGTGCCACCGTCGGCGTCCGCAGCGCGCGGGGCGAGTGTCGACGCGGCTTGTGCATCGAGTGCCGGCAGCGCATCGAGCGGGTAATAGTTCGCGAGCCCGTTGAGCAGCGTGGGTGCCAGCGCCGCCGGCTTCACGTAGGCGATCTGCGTGCTCAGCGAGGCCCGCGCGTCGCCGGCGACGATCGTGTAGCGGTAGCTGTAGAGGCCGTCGCTCGCGGCCACGATCGCGTCGGTGTAGCCCGTCGTGCCGGCCGGCAGCGTGGCGATCAGCCGGCCGTCGCGCAGCACCTGCACCGGTGCCGACGCGTCGCCGCCGAGCGTCCAGCTCAGCACGATGCTGCCCTTGTCGGCACCCGTGACGGCGGTCAGTTGGCGCAGCGCCGCGGGCCCCTGCAGCGCGATGCCGTCGTAGTCCTGACCGGCCGCGACGCCGAGCTGGCGCAGCACCGTCGGGGCGATGTCGGTGGTGGCCGCGAGGCTCGTGAGGCTGTCGTCGACCGGCGCGGCGGTGCCGACAGCCGGCAGTGCCGCGAGCGGCTTGTTGCTCGCGATGAAGACCGTCTTGTTGGCCGCGAGCTGCAGTCCGGTGGCGCTGCCGAAGTCGTCGAGGCCGTAGCCGGTCGTGACGATGACCAGCCAATCGTCGCGGGGGTCGTTGGCGCGACGCCGTGCGATGGTGGCGAGCAGCGTGTCGACCGCCGCTGCGGTGGCGGTAACGGCCTTGACGTAGTCCCCGGTACGCAGTCCCGCGCGAGCCGCTGCGGCGGCGGGAGCGCTGTACTGCGCGAGCACCAATGCGTCCCCGGCAAGCATGGCGCGTGTGGCTCGCTGCGTCACGCAGGCATCGTCGCCGGCGCAGTCGACGGCGTTGGCGAGCGCGCCGCTCTGCACATCGGCCGCGAGCAGCGCCGGGTAGAGCGAAGCGCTGGTCACGGCCGAGGCCTTGGCCGACGGATTGCGGGCGTGGGCCAGGGCGAAGAGGGTCGGCGCGGATGCGTCGATGCGTTGATCGGCCGTGTCCCAGCGCACCCCGTGGCGATTGGCCCAGGTGCCGGTGAGCAGGCTGGCCCAGCCTGGTCCGGCCGTGGTGCGCTGCTCGCTCAGCGTGCCGTTGCGGCCGCCGGTCCATGCCGGCGCGATCGTCAGGCCGGCCAAGCCGGGGGCGCGTCCGGCGGCGATGGCCTCGCGCAGCGCTGCATGCGTGAGGCCGTCGATCTGGATCACCAGCGCCTTGGTGCCGCTGCTGCCTTCGATCGGAGCGGTGTCCGGTGCGGGGGTGGTACCGGAAGGCGGGGGTGTGGCGACGGTGTCGCTGCCGCCGCCACCGCAGGCGGTCAACGCCAGTGCGGTCAGTGTGCTGGCGAGGAGGGTGCGGTACCGACGTGAAGTGGGGAAGGACGAGGGGGAAAGTGGGGCGAACTTGGCGCGCATCTCAAGCCTGTTGTTGTCGTCTCGCGGCACCGCATGAGGATGCGCGCGTGGGGACTGCGAAGGCTAGGGGTCACGCGTGACGCGGTGGTGTAGCGCGGATGACGGCCGCGTTGCACGGCCGTGACACAAGGGCGCGCCGTCGGTGCCGGCAGCGATGCGTCAGGGGTTGCTGATGCCGCTCGACACGTGGCCCGCAGGCACGTGGCGCGCGGCCGCATCGACGTGGCCGGTCTGGTCGTCGAAGAAGAAGTCGGGCTCGAACTCGCGCAGGAATTCACCCTTGGGCAGGCCGCCGAGGAACATCGCCTCGTCGACCCGCACGTTCCAGTTCATCAGCGTACGGATGGCGCGTTCGTGCGCCGGTGCGCTGCGTGCGGTGACCAGCGCGGTGCGGATGCGCATCGATGCGTTGCCCGCCATCTGCAACCGATGCAACGCCGCAAGCAGTGGCTTGAAGGGCCCTTCGGGCAGCGGCAGTTCAGCCTTGCGCGACTCGTGCAATTGGAAGGCGTCGAGCCCTTCGGCCTGGAACACGCGCTCGGCCTCGTCGCTGAAGAGCACGGCGTCGCCGTCGAAAGCGATGCGGACCTCGTTCGGAAAGGCATCGCTGGCCTTGACCGATTCGACCAGCACGCGCGCGGCAGGGAAGCCGGCGTGCAGCGCTTCCCGTACGTCCTCGGCGTTGGCCGAAAGAAAGAGATGCGCACGCAGCGGCCGGAGGTACCCGAAGGGCGCGCGGCCTTGCGTGAACACGCCGCGCTGCAGCTTGATGCCGGCGGCGGTGCTCGAACGAAAGATGCGCATGCCCGACACCGGATCGTTGCGCGAGAGGATGACGACCTCGACGCGCTGCACGCCGTCATCGTTGAAGCGCAGCAGCTTCTGCACCAGCGAATACGCGATGCCGGGTTGCGCCGGAACGTCGAGCCGCTCGTACTGCAGCCGCATGTAGCCGTCGGGGTCGCCGGACTCGAAGAGGCGGTTCTCTTCCTCGAGGTTGAACAACGCCCGCGAGGAGATCGCCACCACCAGCTTGTCGTCGAGGGTGACCGCCATGGTTCGCTGCTTACTTGACGAACTGGTTGAGCTGGATGATCGGCATCAGTACCGCCAGCACGATCAGCATCACCACGCCGCCCATGCCGACGATCAGCAGCGGCTCGAGGATGGTGGCCAGATGCATCGCGCGGCGCTGCACTTCGGCGCCCAGTTGTGTGGCGGCGCGCTGCAGCATCAGCGGCAGCGTGCCGGTCTGTTCGCCCAGGCGCGCGAACATCGAGACAATGCCGGGGAAGCGCTTCTTCTGCGCCAGGGCCGAGGCCAGCGGCGCGCCTTCGCGCACCAGCACCAGCGCATCGAGGGCGTCGGCACGCATGGCGCGGTTGCCGAGTGTTTCGGCGGCGGCCTGCAACGCACGCAGGATGGGTACGCCGGCGGTCGCCAGCATCGCCAGGGTGCTGGCAAAGCGTGCCGCGTTGTAGCCGCGCGCCAGTTTGCCGACCAGCGGCAGGTTGAGCCAGGCGGCGTCGAATTTCTCGCGGAACGCGGGCCGCGCGAGCGCGGTGCGCATCGCGACCACGCCAACGGCGATGACGACGAGCATCGCCCAGCCGTAGTTGCGCACGAAGTCGCTGATGGCCAGCATCGCGACGGTGAGGAAGGGCAGGGCGCGCTTGGTGCCGGCGAATACGTTGGCCACCTGCGGCACCACGTAGCTCACCAGGAAGATCACGATGACGATCGCCACCAGCGTGACGATGGCCGGGTACAGCGCCGCGCCGACCAGCTTCTGCTGCAACGCCTGGCGCTGTTCGAGGTCGTCGGCCAGGCGCTCGAGCACCAGGCCGAGGTTGCCGCTGTGTTCGCCGGCGCCGATCACGGCGGTGTAGATCGGTGAGAACTCGCGCGGGTGCTGCGACAGCGCGCGCGCGAAGGGCGAGCCGGCGTTGACCTCGGCGCGCAGCGACGCGACCAGGTTGCGCTGGTTCTCGCGCTCGGCCTCGTCGGTGAGTGCCGTGAGTGCACGCTCCAGCGGCAGGCCCGACGACACGAGCCCGGCGATCTGCCGCGTCCACACCGCCAGTTCGGTGGTGCTGAAGACGCGTCCGCCGCCGAAGAGGCGGCGCCAGCCGCCGCTTTCCTTGCGCTGCGCGGCGGCGTTGCCGACCACCGTGACCGCGAGTGGAATGAGCTTCTGCGCGCGCAGCATGCCGCGCGCGTTGCGTGCGGTGTCGGCCTCGAGCACGCCCTTGCGCGGGTTGCCCTGCGCGTCGATGGCTTCGAAGGAATAGGCGGGCACGTCAGTCTCGGGTCACGCGCAGCAGCTCGGCACGCGAGGTGACGCCCGCCTGGACCAGCCGCTCGCCGTCCTCGCGCATCGAGCGCAGGCCGCCGCGTTCTGCGGCCACGAAGATCTGGCTTTCGGGGGCACGGCTGTGGATGAGCGACTGCACCGCATCGTCGGCCACCAGCAGCTCGAAGATGCCGGTGCGGCCCTGGTAGCCGGTGTGGCCGCAGGCCTCGCAGCCCACCGGTGCGAACTCGCCGCCGTCGGTACGCGCAGCGCAGACCGGGCAGAGCCGTCGTACCAGCCGTTGTGCGAGCACGCCCAGCAGCGACGAACTCAACAGGAAGGGCTCGACCCCCATGTCGGTCAGCCGTGTGACCGCGCTGACCGAGTCGTTGGTGTGCAGCGTGGCCAACACGAGGTGGCCCGTGAGCGAGGCCTGGATGGCGATCTGCGCGGTCTCGAAGTCGCGGATTTCGCCGATCATGATCACGTCCGGGTCCTGCCGCAGGATGGCGCGCAGGGCCTTGGCGAAGGTCAGATCGATCTTGGCGTTGACCTGGGTCTGGCCGACGCCCGCGAGTTCGTACTCGATCGGGTCCTCGACGGTCATGATGTTGCTGCGGCTGGCATCGAGCCGGGCCAGCGCCGAGTACAGCGTGGTGGTCTTGCCCGAACCGGTCGGGCCGGTCACCAGGATGATGCCGTGCGGTTGCGAGATCAGCGTCTCGAAGCGTTCGAGCGTGTCGCCCAGCATGCCCACCGACTCGAGGGTGAGCTTGCTTTCATTCTTGTCCAAGAGGCGCAGCACCGCGCGTTCGCCGTGCGCGCTGGGCAGCGTCGACACGCGCACGTCGACCGCGCGGGTGCCGATGCGCAGCGAGATGCGGCCATCCTGCGGCAGGCGCTTCTCGGCGATGTCGAGGTCGGCCATGATCTTCAGCCGCGAGATCAGCGCGGCATGCAGCGCGCGGTTGGGTTGCACCACCTCGCGCAGCGTGCCGTCGATGCGAAAGCGCACCGACGACGTGCGCTCGTAGGGCTCGATGTGGATGTCGCTGGCGCCGTCGCGCGCGGCCTGCGTCAGCAGCGCGTTGAGCATGCGGATGATGGGGGCGTCGCCGGCGCTCTCCAACAAGTCTTCGACCGCCGGCAGCTCCTGCATCATGCGCGACAGGTCGGCCTCGCCCTGCACCTCGCTCACCACCGTCGCCGCGTTCGACTCCCCCTTGGCATAGGCCGCGCTGATGCGTTGGGCCAACTGGTCGGCCGGCAGCGGCTCGAAGGCCTTGATGGTGAAGCGCCGTGCCACCTCGCTGAGCGCGCTGCGCGGCGGGGTCTTGGGCATCCACAGCGTGCAGCTGCCGTCGTCGGCTTCTTCCAGAAGCAGTTGCTGGGCACGCGCAAAGGCGTAGGGCAGGGGGTAGCGCATCGCTCTTAGATGTCCGGCGTTGTCAGGGCAGTTCGCGGCGGCTCGTGGGGTCGGCCGTGGGCGGCAGCGCGCCCCGGAGCGGACTGCTGCCCAACTGCGAACTGGCCGGTGCCAGGGGCGGCGGAATCAGGCGCGTGCCTTCGATGCGGCGGTCGCCACCGTCGTCGGTGACCATCGGCAGCGGCGGCAGGATGGCCGATTCGGGCACCGCCCGCATGACCACGTTGTTCTCGGGCTGCAAGGTCTGCTGCATCGTGCGGATCGCGTCGTAGCGGTCGAGCGCGAAGGCGCTGGCGCTCTGGCCGTCGCGCATCACCACAGGCCGCAGGAACACCATCAGGTTCGTCTTCTTGCGGCTGCGGATTTCGCTTTTGAACAGGTTGCCGAGCAGCGGGATGTCGCCCAGCAAGGGCACCTTCTCGGTGCCGCCCGAATAGTCGTCCTGCAACAGGCCGCCGAGCATCACGATGCTGCCACTCTCCACCAGCACGTTCTGCTCGAAGCTGCGCTTGTTGGTGGTCGGGCCGTTGGCGTCGGTGCGCGTGGCGGCGTCGACGCTCGAGACCTCCTGGAAGATCTGCATCTTGATCGTGCCGTTCTCGTTGATCTGCGGCTTCACGCGCAGCGTCAGGCCGACGTCCTTGCGCTCGACGGTGGTGAACGGGTTGACGGTCGAGCTGTTGCCGTTGGTGCTGGCGTATTGGCCGGTGACGAAGGGCACGTTCTGGCCGATGACGATCTTCGCTTCCTCGTTGTCCAGCGTGAGCAGGTTGGGCGTCGACAGCACGTTGCCTTCGCCGTTGCTCTGCAGCGCTCTCGCCACCAGGCCCAGCACGTTGCCGCCTGCGATCGTGGTGCCCAGGCCGATGTTGAAGCCGCTGGACGGCTGCTGCGCCGCGCCGGTGCCCGAGGTGGCCGAACTCAGGTTGAAGATGTTGGTGCCGGCCAGGCTCGAGTTGTTGCCGACCGCGCCGGTGGCACCGATGGCGGTCTGCCACTGGACGCCGAACTCGGCGGCCTTGTTGGCATTGACCTCGATGATCAGGCTTTCGACCATCACCTGCGCCCGCCGGCCGTCGAGCCGGTCGATCACCGCGCGCAGTTGGCGGTACTGCGGTTCCGAGGCGGTGATGATCAACGAATTGGTCGTCGGGTCGGCCTGGATCTGGCCGCCGGTGGACGGCTGGTTAGCGTTGTTCAGCGGCGCGGAGGCGGCGCTGCTGAGCCCGCCGCTCAGACCCTGTTGATTCTGGCTGAGGTTGGTGGGTTGCTGCTGTTGCTGGCCGGCCCCGGTGCTGGCGAAGGCGTTGGCTCCGCCTGTGCTCGCCCCTGCACCGCCGCGCGCATCGCTCGACATGGCTGCACGCAAGGTGACCGCCAGCTTCACCGCATCGGCGTTCTTCAGGTAGACGACGTAGATGTTGCCTGCCTCGCCGTTGCCGCCCTGTTCCGGCGCCCGGTCGAGCTTGGCGACCAGCGTGCGCACCAGCTGCGCGCGCGCCGGATTGGCCGCACGCAGGATCAGCGAATTGCTGCGCGGGTCGGCCAGCAGCGTGGTGCGGAAGGTGGCATCGGCCGTGCCGGGCGCAGCGGCCCCGGCCCCGGTGCCGCTGCCGCCTTCGACCAGGCGCGTGACGAGCGGCACCATGTCGGTGGCGATCGAGTACTTCAGCGGAATGACTTCGATGTCGGACGCGTTCGGCACGTCGAGCGCGGCGATGATGCGCGCCAGCCGGCGCATGTTCTCGGCGTAATCGGTGATCACCAGCGAGTTGTTGCCGGGGTTCACGTTGATGGTGTTGTTCGGCGCGATCAGCGGGCGCAGCACCGGCAGCAGGTTGTTGGCGGCTTCGTAGTTGAGCTTGAAGACCTGCGTGACGATCTGGTTGCCGCTCAGGTTGGCCGCGGCACCGATCGAGGTGGTCACGGCGCTGCTCTGCAGCTTGGCATCGGCTTCGGGCACCACCTTGTAGAGGCCGTCGGCCTGCACCACCGCGAAGCCCTGCAGGCGCAGTGCGGCGGCGAACTGGTTGAAGGCCGCGGCCGGCGCGATGGCCCGGTCGGTCTGCAGGTTGATCGTGCCCTTGACGCGTGGGTCGACCACCACGTCGCGGCCGGTGATCACCGCCATCGTGCGCGCCACCGATTCGATCTCGGCATTGCTGAAGTTGAGGGTGATCGGTTCGCCGCGGCGCGGTGCGCCGTCCTGCGCGAAGGCGGGCGGGATGCCGGTCGTCAGCAGCAGCTGCGCCGCTAATGCGACGAGGCCGAGGCGCGTGCCGAAGGAGGGGAATGGCTTCATGGTCAACCCAGTGTGATGAGCGAGCGCGCACCCTGGCGCCGCCCGATGATGTTCAACAAGTTCGACAGTGCGTCTTCGCGGCCCGGGGCCGCGCTGGCCTCGCCGTCGAAGCGCATGGCGCGGCCGTTCCAGCGGCCGCTGCCGTTGAGCTGCAGGCTGCCTTCGCGCGTGGTGAGCAGAAGTGTCGGCGTCGGGCCGCCGTCGACGGTGATGCGGTAGCTGCCCATCGGCCGCAACGTGGAGAGACTCGACGAGATATCGGTCGCGTCGAGCGTGGCGCGGCCGGCCACGCCGAGCTGGTCGCCCTTGAATTCCATGACCAGGCCCTGCGTGGCCAGGTCGAGCGTGCCTTCGGGCTTGAGCGTGTTCCATGGTGCGCCGAAGCCGCTGAGCAGTGCAGCCGGCCAGCGGGAGGTGCCGTCGCGCCAGTCGAGCTGGGCGCCACCGGCGCCGGGACGGGCCAGCAGGCGAAGCGGTTGCGGCGCGCAGCAGGGCAGGCGCAGCGTCGCGTCGAGCGCGCCCCAGCGGGGGCGCAGGGTCCAGTCCAGCGTGCTGGGCAGCGAGATCGCCTCGGCCCCGCTCGCCCCGCTGGAGAACACCACGCCGGCCGTGCCGTTCCAGACCGTGCCGCGTGCGTTGACAAGTTGCAGCCGGTCGCCCGTCGCGCTGGCCAGCAGCGCGGCCAGCCAGCGGGCGGGGGCATAGACCGTCAGCGCGATCGCGGCGCCGATCAGCCCGCCCAGCAAGGCCCAGCGCCAGCCGTGTGAGCCGGGGGATGGGGGCGCGGAAGCGGTGGCCATCGGGTGTCAGCGCGCCGGCAGGTTCATGACGAGCGTGCCGTCCCAGCGCACGCGCGTGTCGGCAGCGGCGGCAGCCGCCGCTGCCGCTGCGTTGGCGGCGCCCGGGCCGCTCGGGAAGGCGCCCTGTGCGCGCACGGGCGCTTGTATGCCGCCCTGCGTTCGCGTCAGGTGCACTTCGCGCGGCACCGCCCGGGCATTGCCGCGCGCCTGCGCCAGCCATTGCGCGAGACCGTCGGCCGGCGTGGCACGCAGCGTGACCAGCACGCCGTCGCCGGCGCCGGCACCGGCCACCTGGATCTGGGCGTTCGGCCCCAGACCCTGGCGCACCGAGGTTTCGAGCGCGCGTAATGCGTCTTCGCGGTTGGCACGTGGCTGCGACTGCAGCGCCTTGGCCTGGATCTGCAGCGCGGACATCTGCTGAAGTTGCGCGTCGAGTTCCGCATGGGCGGCCGGCGCGGTGGCCAGCGTGCGCAGGGCGGGCGCCAGCGCAACCCACCAGACCAGTGCCAGCAGCACCAGCGTCCCGGCGATGACGACCATGCGCTGTTCTCGTGGAGCGAGCTCGGGCCACCAGGCCTGCCAACGGGCTTGCAGGGCTTCGATCCAGGCGTTCATCGGGTGGCCTCGGCCTGGACCAGCAGCAGGTCGCCCTCGCTGCGCGCGTTGTAGCCGCGCGAGGCGAGCGTCGTCGACAGCGCATTGGTGTCGGCCATGCCGAGCCCCAGGCCGCGCAGCCGCAACTGGCCGGCGCTGTAGTCGATGGCGGTCGGCAGCTTGCCGGCCGGCAGGCTGACGGCCAGGGCCGCGAGCATCGGCTCGAGGTCGGCCGGCGAGACGCCCCCGGTGGCTTGCTGGAGGGTGGCGACTTCGCGTGTCATCTGCACCTGCGGTTCGTAGATCTGCACCGAGGGAAAGGTCTGGGCCAGGATGCTGCGGATGCTGCCGCGCTTGGCTTCGAGCGCGTTGCGCTCTTTCCAGGCCCAGGCGTTGACGCCGATGAGTTGCGCGAGCACCAGCGTCAATGCACCCCAGCGTGCGGCGCGCCATTGCGGCGCGCGCCACAGGGCCTGCGCGATCGCGCTGAGCTTCTTGCCGGCACGGGCGCGGCCGGTGGAGGCGAGGTCGAACTGCGCCAGGTCCCAGCCGGTACGCGTGGTTTCGAGCCAGCGCACAGCGGGCTTCACGATCGGCACGGGCCGCCCCAGCAGGCTCTCGGCCTGCTCGGCCACGGCCGGTTCGGCCAGTGCATTCACCCCTTCGGGCAAGGCGCCCAGGGTCGCCAGCGCCGCGCTGTCGAGCGGCAGCGTGAGCACACCCTGCGCATCGCAGAGGGTGATGAACGCGTCGTCGGCATCGCCCGTGGCGAACACCATCGGCGGCGCGCCAGCCGGTTGCGGCGTGAATTCGGGAACGATGCGCGTGACGCGGCGGCCGGCCGCTTCGAGCGCCTGGACCGCGCCGCGCACCCAGGCGCGGTTGCAAGCCACCACCCAGACCGGCTTGCCGACGGCGGCATCGGGTTCGAGCGCAAAGTGCAGGCTGTCGGGGTCGTCGAGCAGGCGGTCTTCGAGCAGGCCGTTGAGCACCGCGCGCAGCCGCGTCGCGCCGCTCAGACTGCCCTGCGGCAGCGTGACCTGGTGCCACGACAGCGCCGCGGCGGGCAGCGTCAGCATGACCTCGTCGCTGGTGGGCAGCAGCGAGGGCAGGGCGCTGCCGCGCGAACGGTACTTGCGCCCGTCGTTGGACCACATCACCCAGCCGAACTCACCGCCGGCCGGGACCGGAGGGGGCGGGAGGGTGACGATGAGAAGCGGCATGGGATCGGTAAGAAGAAAGGGTCACCATTGTAGAAGTCGACGGCACCGAAACGCTATGGACTTGATAGCGATCAAGGCAATCCGGACGGACCTCGGCAGGGTTTTTTAACTTAAAACTGTGTCAGAACGTTCGAGTTCACAATTTGCCGGGAGTCACCGTGGCGCCGGCGCCACGTTCGCGCCACAGGATGGTCAGGTCGGTGCCGTTGCGCTGCACCAGCGAATGCTCGTCGACCCAGTGGTTTTCCAGCCGCAGGCGCCCGTGGACTTCGAAGAACCCGGTCGCGACCCCGAGCGCCTTGGTGTCGAGGTGCTTGGTGCCGGTAACCGGGAATGCGTCAGCAGGCGACTTGAAATAGCCGCCGGCGCGTTGCAGCACCACGCGCCGCGCGCCTGCCAGATCGAGTTCGGGCACGGCCGCGAAGAGGGCCTCCGCGCTGGCGGTGTTGACATTGAGTGTGGTCTTGATGGGAAGAACTGTGGCGTAGGGCTCCAGCGCCGCCGCCGTGCTCGGCGAGACGCCCAACCAGACGATCTGCGCGAGCTGCTGCGGAATCAGCGGCGCCGTACTGTCGTCCGTCGGCGTGGTGGCCCCAACGCCGCCGGTGGCGGGGTCGGCCGGCGCCGGCCTGGCGCGTCGCAAGGCGCTGGCCATGACCGCGACCTCCTGCGTCGGCAGCCCCAGTAGTTCAAACAGCTTGGTAAACGATGCGGCCGCCTCAGGTATCAGCTTGCCGTTCTCCACCAGGTTCATCACGTTGAGCTTGGACTGCGCATCGACGATGCGGCCCGACAGGAAAGCGTCGGGCAGGCCGTCGAGCTCGTCGGCCGAGACGTTCTTGTCGCCGGCCAGAAAGCTCGTCAGCCGAGCTTCCTCGAGCGGAACCGCCCACGGCTCGCTCAGGTTGTCGGTGCCGCTGGTCGCCCGCCCGTCTTCCCGCAGGATGAGCCGCGACCAGTCGAGCGCGCCGATCAGCACCCAGGCGGCCTGCACGCGGGCGCGCTCGGCCGCCTCGACCTCGGTCGCGCGCCACTGCTGCCACAACGCGCCGGCCGCGAAGGTGGCGACCAGCGTGACCGTGAGCATGGCGGCCAGCAGGGCGGCGCCGGCCTGACGGGCAGAGTGCGAACGGGACGTGCAGTGCGTGCGCATGGTCATGTCTTGGGCGCCACGGCGGTTGGCTTGACCCAGTCTCGCGTCAGCACGCCGGTGAGGCCGGTGCCCGGCGGCAGGTTCAGCACCAGGCGAATGCCGTCAGGGATGGCGTTCGCCAGGCCTTCGGCATTGACCGCCGCGGTCCAGACGCCGTTGCGGAAGTACGAAAGCTGCCAGCTTTCCAGCGGCATCAGCGTGAGTTCGGCGCCGCCGGCGACGGTGCCGCCGTCCTGCGCCCAGGTGGCGGCGCGTTCCCAGGCCTGCTGCCAGTCGGCGCGCGTCGTCACCTCGGGCGACTGCCAGCGTCGCCACTGCGCGCCGGTGGCGGCGTCGGTGCGCAGCGTCCACGCCACCACGACCACCGCGGGCCGGGTGGGGTCGCCGCTGCGGCGGGTGATGCGCAGCACGCTGCCGTTCCAGTCGATCGGCTGCAGCTGCGCGAGCGCGATGGTCGCGTCCAGGTCGGTCGCCCACTGCGACAACGTGGTCTGCAGCGTGAGCACCGCGTCGCCGCGCGCCTGCGTGACGCTCTGCGCGCGCGTCATGCCGTCCAGCCCGCGCCAGCTCATCAGGGCGAGCAGCGCCATGGCCGCGATGGCGACCATGAGTTCGATGAGCGTGAAGCCGCGGTGGTGACGACGGCGCATGTCAGTAGCGTCCCACCACGGTCGAGACCTGGAGGATCTGCGCGTCCGCCGCATCGCGCACGCGCACGTCCACGCGACGGAAGTTGGGGTTGAGCGTCTGCGTGGTCGACACGGCCACCGTGAAGGCCACGTTGGCCTGCGTGCACACCACGGTGCCGGTTCCAACAGGCGGCATCTGGCGCGCGAGCCGCGCCTTGGTCAGCTCGTTCTCGGCGCAGAGCTGCGCCAGCATCACATCGGTCTGCCGCTGCGCATTGCGGGTGAGTGCCGACGTGGCCTGCGTGCCTGCGGCCAGCGCAATGGCGACGATCGCGAGCGCGACGAGCACCTCGATCAGCGTGAAACCGGCGGCGCGGCGCGTCATGGGGCGACCACGGCGAAGGGGCGCAGGCCGTCGGTGGCGATGCGCAGCGTGCGCACCGGCAGGGTGTCGCTGGTCAGCAGCACCTGCTGCGGCGCGATGATCGGCTCCGGCCCCAGTTGCAGCGCCGGCAGCAACCGGCCGTCGGCGGTCGCCGGCTGGGCGCTGATGCCCTCGGCCAGCCAGTCGCTCGGCAGCGTGCCCGGCGGCAGGCCGTCGAAGACGAAGGCGCTGGGGCCCTGCGGCGTCGGCCGCCACAGCACGATGGTGCCGCTGGTGCGCGACTGCGCGCGGGCCGATTCGAGCAGGGCCGACAGCCGGTCCGCCTCGCGGTCGAGCGTCACCTGGCCGGAATCGCGCAAGGCCAGGCCGACGCCGGCCGTCGCCATGGCAATGATGGCGATCACCACCAGCAGTTCGAGCAGCGTGAACCCGGCGCGACGGCGGCGTGGCGCGGCGCCGGCGGGCCCCGACTGGCGAGTACGGCTATTGCCAGCTGCCGATGTCGGCATTGTTGCCTTCGCCGCCGGGCTGGCCGTCGGCACCGAGCGAGAGCACGTCGATCTCGCCCTTGATACCGGGGTTCAGGTACTGGTACGGGCGGCCCCACGGGTCGTTCGGCAGCTTCTCGACGTAGGGTTTCCAGTTGGGGGCGGCCGGGCCGGTGGTCGGCCGCGCAAGCAGCGCCTGCAGGCCCTGCTCCGCCGTGGGGTAGCGTTGGTTGTCGAGCCGGTAGAGCTTCAGCGCCTGCATCAGGTTGTTGACGTCGGTCTTGGCAGCGGTGGCGCGCGCGTCGTCGGCGCGGCCGATCACGTTGGGCACGATCAGCGCGGCCAGCACGCCGATGATGACGAGCACCACCATCAGTTCGATGAGCGTGAAGCCGCGCTGCAAAGCGCGTGCGAGGGGGCGGCGGAAGGATGGCATGGGCAAGTGGTGGCTGTCGTCTGCTGACATGGTGTTGTCGCCTTCGGGGGCGTTCGCTGCATGATAATCCGGCCTCATGACGCTTCCCTACGCCTCTTCGCGCTGGCCCGTGGCCACCACCACGCTGGGCCTCTGGGCCCTGGCCGCGGCGAGTGTCGTGTTCTGGGGCCTGCGGCTGGCGGCGCCGACCGATGCGATGGTGCCGCCGCCCGTGGCGCGCGCCCCGACCGCGTCCATCGACCCGGCTGCCGTCGCGCGCATGTTCGGTGTGGTCACGGCCAAGACCGAGGTCGCTGCCGCGCCCGAGGCCGCGAGCCGTTTCTCCTTGCTGGGCGTGGTGGCCGACACCGCGCAGCAAGGCGCGGCGCTGATCGCCGTCGACGGCAAGCCCGCCCGGCCTTTCCGGGTCGGCAGCATGCTGGCCGACGGCTTCGTGCTGCAGTCGGTCGGTCCGCGCAGCGCGGCGCTGGGGGGCAGCTTCGACGGCCCGACGGCGCTCATCTTGCAACTGCCAGTGCGCCCGATGGCCATTCCGGCCGCGCCGACGCCGGTCACCGCGGGCAGCTGAACCGGCTCGCGGGTTCAGGCCTGCAGGAACAGGCGGTAGGCCGGGTTGCCGGTTTCTTCCACGTATGGATAGCCCAGCGTCTTCAGGAAGTCCTCGAACGCGCCGTGGTCGCCCGCAGGCACCTGCAACCCGACCAGGATGCGGCCGTAGTCGGCGCCCTGGTTGCGGTAGTGGAACAGGCTGATGTTCCAGTTCGGGCGCATGAGGCTCAGGAACTTCAACAAGGCACCCGGCCGCTCCGGGAAGATGAAGCGCAGCAGGCGCTCGTCGTGCGCGAGGCCGGTGCGGCCGCCGACCATGTGGCGGATGTGTTCCTTGGCGAGCTCGTCGTGCGTCAGATCGATGGCGCCGAAGCCGTGCGCCACGAAGGTCTGCGCGATGGTGGTCGATTCGCCGCGCATGGTCGTCGTGAGGCCGACGAAGACGTGCGCTTCCCTGGCATCGCTGATGCGGTAGTTGAATTCGGTGACGTTGCGCGACGCGCCGGGCAATTGGCCCACCAGTTCGCAGAAGCGACGGAAGCTGCCGCGTGCCTCCGGAATGGTCACGGCGAACAGCGCCTCGCGTTCCTCGCCGACTTCCGCGCGCTCGGCCACGAAGCGCAGGCGGTCGAAGTTCATGTTGGCGCCGCAGAGGATCGCCGCGTAGGTCTCGCCCTGCGTGCCGTGCGTCTCGACGTACTGCTTGATCGCGGCGACCGCCAGGGCGCCGGCCGGCTCGACGATGCTGCGCGTGTCGATGAACACGTCCTTGATGCCGGCGCAGACCGCGTCGGTGTCGACGGTGACGAATTCGTCCACCAGGTCGCGCGCGATGCGGAAGGTTTCCTCGCCGACGAGCTTCACCGCGGTGCCGTCGGAGAACAGGCCGACGTCGGAAAGCGTCACGCGTTCGTGCGCCGCCACCGACTGCATCATCGCGTCGGAGTCGTTCATCTGCACGCCGATCACCTTGATCTCGGGGCGCACCGCCTTGATGTAGTTCGCCACGCCTGAGATCAATCCGCCGCCGCCGATCGCGACGAACACGGCGTCGAGCCGGCCCTGGTGCTGCCGCAGGATCTCCATCGCGATGGTGCCCTGGCCGGCGATCACGTCGGGGTCGTCGAAGGGGTGGACGAAGGTCAGGCCCTGGGCCTGTTGCAGTTCCAGTGCGTGGCCGTAGGCGTCGGAGTAGCTGTCGCCGAACAGCGCGACCTCGCCGCCGAGCGCGCGTACCGCGTCGACCTTCAGTTGCGGCGTGGTCACCGGCATCACGACCACGGCACGGGTGCCGAGGGTGCGCGCGCTGAGCGCCACGCCCTGCGCATGGTTGCCCGCGGAGGCGCAGATGACGCCGTTCGCCAGCTGGGCGGGCGTGAGCTTCGCCATCTTGTTGTACGCGCCGCGCAGCTTGAAGCTGAAGACCGGTTGCTGGTCTTCGCGCTTGAGCAGCACCGTGTTGCCCAGTCGGGCGCTCAGCGCGCGCGCCGGCTCCAGGGCTGACTCGACGGCCACGTCGTAGACGCGCGCGGTCAGGATGCGCTTGAGGTAGTCGGCGGGGGTGAGTGCGGTGCTTTGCGGCCTGCCTGCAGCGTGTGTCGGAGGAGTATTCATGGTGGGAGCCATGGATAGTACCCGTGCAGACCAAATCCCCGGGACCGGCTCGTCGTCCATTGATTCATTGTTTCGCTTTCGCGAACAGCATGATTCCTTTGCTGAGCACTCGCGACGGTCATTCGCCGTTGTAATGCTCCCCGAGTTTTCGCTTTTGTGATTGAGTCGACGACGGCCCTGAAGCGGGGCTGCTATTTGTTCGCGTGGGACGTTTGGATTTGGCAGAGCCCGCAGGGACTATTTTGGAGAACACGAACCACCCGTAGAAATTTTCGCGCTGCTGCCGTCTGCTCCCCTGTTGATGGAGAAACGGCGTTTCGAACAGGCATGCCTCCGGATACTTCACCGATCTGCCGCCGGGACTCGAGCATCAGCGGCTAGAGCGGCGACAGCATTCTCGACCATGTCAGTCTTGTCGCTGCAATCTCGCGACGAAGGCGGCATTGGCATTGCTTACAGCCAATGGCATGCAGATAAATGTCATAAATGTCTTTACCAATAAGCCTGCGGCCAACGATTTCAGTTTTTTGAGGCGATCGCATTCCGCGAGCCCCATGCGCGCTGACTCGCCGACCAATTGGCAAAATCTGTTATCAATTTCTGTCGGTAAGCTCTCGGAGGACCTCCTGCTTGCCGAAGCCACGCGCGTGCAGCGTGGGGAAATTGGACGTGCGACGTGGCAGGTGATGGGCAACCGATTGCGCGCCCACATCGTTCCCTTGCTGGGTGTGATAGCCGCGACGGCGTTCACATCGTCCGATGTGCAACGTTTGATCGATCACCTTGGCGAGCAAGGCTTCACGAGTACGACTATCTCGCAATACCTCATCTTGCTGCGCAAGGTGTTGATGCATGGCGTTCAGACCGGTGTGCTGTACGAGGTGCCACCGTTTCCGAAGGTGAAGGTGCGGAGTCAGCCTCGAGGTAGCTTCAATGCGTCGGAATACCGGCAGCTCGTGTCGACTGCGACGGCTTTGCGCGGCCTGCCGCACCCGAAGCTCGAGGAACTGGGGGCCGGGGAGCGTTTCTGGATCGCACGCGATCTGCTGACGATGCCCGAAGAACTGCCGTGGCTGATCCGATGGATGGTCAATACCTTCGTGCGGCCGAGCGACATCAAGTTCATCAAGCACAAGCACATCGAGATCGTGCGCGGCAAGCATCTCTATTTGCGTATGCGCTTGCCTGAGACCAAGCGGCACAGCCAGCCAATGGTGAGTCTGCGTCCGGCGGTGCAGGTCTATGAGCATCTGCTTGCGCGCCGCCGCGCTCAAGGCTTGGCCGATCCCGAGGACTACCTTTTCATGCCGCAACTGAAGAACCGTGAGCACGCATTGGCGGTGCTGGGTTTCTTCTTTCAATGGACGCTTGCCGAAAGCGGATTGGGAAAAGGGCCACAGGGGCAGACGCGGACGCTCTACTGTTTGCGCCACACCGCCATCACGTTCCGGCTGTTGTATGGGCAGGGCATCGATATGCTCACGCTGGCGCGCAATGCACGGACGAGCGTCAACATGGTTGAACGCTTCTATGCATCCGTGCTGAACGGCGAAATGAATGTGGGCCTGCTGCAAAGCAGGCGTGGCCGAGCCACCTAGGCTCAGCATAAAAGCCGCCCGGCTTGCGCTGGGCGGCTTTGAAGCCTTGCGGCTGAGGTTGGCGAATGCCAACATCAACATAGGTTGGCTTAGAACGAGTGACGAATACCGAATTCGTAGCCGTTGGAGCTCTTGGCTTCGCCGCCGCCAATGAAATTAACGCTGGACGCACCCGAGGGCGAAGCTTGGGCATTGCCTTGGTTGAGGTTGGTCGCAGTCGTGACAGCCGAGCCATCCTTGTTCGACGTGTGGGCAACCGTTGCGTACAGCGCCGTGCGCTTCGACAGGTTGTGCACATAACCCAGAGCGAACTTGGTAGCACGCGGGTCATCGCCAACGCCGTCCAGGCTAGCACGAGCTTGGCCAACGCTCGCACGAATCAGGCCCGAACCGACAGGCGCCGTAGCACCGAGCAGCCAGCCGTTTACCTTGGCATTGATGGTGCCTGCTGCGAGTTCGTTCTCGTTCTTGACTTGCGACAGTTCACCGAAGAGCTTCACGACGCCGAGGTCGTAGGAAGCACCCAGGTTAAACGTCTTGACCGTGCCCGTGAGAGCCGTGACCGCTGCGACGCCCAGAGCGGTAGGCGTAGGCGCCACTGCTGCTGCTGCTGCGCGATCCACCGCCTTGGTTTGACCATAAGCGATTGCCACGTCGAGCGGGCCATTGGCATAGCCGAAGCGGCCACCAGCGTAACGACCTTGCTGCGAGTTGAACTGGTTCTCGGCGTGGATGTTCTCGTCGAAGCCGTACATCACTTGGCCGTAGAAACCACCGAGGTTCGGCGGCAGGAAGTAGCCGATGCTATTGCTCGAACGGGTGTAAGAGCCGTCGGCGAGACCACCACGCGCAGCGCCGACGAGGAAGGTCGTGTTGCGATCGTGCGCTTGATTGATGATGCTCGAACCCACACCGTTGGTGCCGAACGGATCGAATACCGTGTCGTTCCAGTAGCTCGGGGTGAAGTCACGACCCAGGCGGATTTCACCGAAGCCACCCGACAGGCTCACGGTCGAACGACGGTTCCAGAAGTTGGCATTGTTGACGGTGCCGTTGTCGTTGCCCAGGGGAGCTTCGAGCCAGAAACCAGCAGCCAGACCGCCACCGAGGTCTTCCGTGCCACGGAAGCCCAGACGGCTCGAGTTGTAACCCGAGTTCGACAGACCGTATTGCTTCTGCTTGACGCTGCCAGTGGCCGTGTTCGTCTTTGCATCAACGTAGCTCACGCCAGCGTCAACGATACCGAACAGGGTCACCGACGACTGAGCCGAGGCAGCACCGGCGAGAGCCAGGGCAGCCAGAGCAGCTGCCCTTGCGCCTCCTCGGACACGCAAGAAAAAAGCCCCGAGTCTTGCGACTCGGGGCTAAATCCACCAATTGAGAGGGTGGAGGAGACAACCGGTGCGCACTCCGGAAAGTGCGCGATGAAATAAAGTATATCGACTGTTTGCTGCAATGCAACAAGCGGTGATGCTTTTCCCACACAGATTGCTGCGCCATCGGCGCGCCGCACGGTTTTCTTCTTGGAGTTTGCACAGATATGGAATGCACAGTCAGCTGGACCGGCAACGCCGGAACGGATTCATCCATGGGCTTCGTGGCCGAAACCGGCAGTGGCCACGTTCTGGTCATGGACGGCGCGCCGGACGCCGGCAAGCCGCAAAACGGCGGTCGCAACCTAGCGCCACGACCGATGGAAACCGTGCTGGCGGGCACCGGCGGCTGCACGGCCTACGACGTGGTGCTCATCCTCAAGCGCGGCCGCCACCAGGTCGAGCGCTGCAGCGTCAAGCTGACGAGCGAACGGGCCGAAACGGATCCGAAAGTGTTCACCAAGATCCACATGCACTTCACAGTGGCGGGCAAGGGCATCCCGCCGGCGGCCGTCGAGCGGGCGATCGCCCTGAGCCACGAGACCTACTGCTCGGCCAGCATCATGCTCGGCAAGATGGCCGACATCACCACCAGTTTCGACCTGGTGGAGGTCTGACGCCATCGCTTAGATGCGGTGCGCGACCGTCGTCATGACTCGCGCCGCCATGCGCATCAGCCCTTTGACGGGTGTCGGCAGTTCGAGCCCACCCGCGTTTCGGGCCTCCGCGGCATGGCGGGCCTCGTCGAGCTTCATCTGTGCCACCACCGCGCGCGATGCGGTGTCGCCGGCCGGCAGCCTGGCCATGTGCCCGTCGAGATGGGCTTCCACCTGGCGTTCGGTCTCCGCGACGAAGCCGAGGCTCACCCGGTCACCCAACCGTCCGGCCACCAGGCCCAGGCCGAAGGCGCCGGCATACCAGAGTGGGTTGAGGCGGGAAGGATGGGCGCCCAGTTCGTCCAGCCGCTGTCGGGTCCAGGCCAGATGGTCCGTTTCTTCGGCGGAGGCCGCCATGAGGTGCGCCCGCAGGGCCGGGTCCCGTGTCGCTGCGGCTTGGGCGGTGTAAAGCGCCTGGGCGCAGACCTCGCCGACATGGTTCACGCGCATCAGGGCGCCGGCCTCCTTGCGATCGGCGTCACTTAGCCTGCCGGGAGGGCCGTTCGGCAATGGGGGCGGCCGATTGGCGTGCGGCTTGGCAAACAGGGTCCGCAAGGCGGCATCGGCGGCGATCAGCATCGAATCGGACGAGAAAGGCATGCCGTCATTTTGACCTGCGCGCGCCTGCCACCCGGGATGCATGGCTTTCCGCAGCGCCATGGGGCTGTCGCGGCGCTTGTTGCGACTCTGCAACGAAACCACCAGCCCTTTCGACATTTCAGGTGAATTCTTTTGCTCTGCTGCGACGGCTCTGGTGCAATAGCTACAACTTCCCAAAAGGAGGTTGGCCCGGGGTCCGGTGGGAGCACAAAGTGTCCAGCACAGTGCGCCCTCTGCACCGGAGCCCTATGTTTAACCTTGGAGAAACTTGCAATGAAAAAATCCCTAGTTGCTCTGGCTGCCCTGGCTCTCGCCGGTGCTGCCTCGGCTCAGTCGTCGGTGACCCTGTTCGGTATCGTTGACGCTGGCGTGAGCTACGTTGATGCAAAGACGAACACGGCCACTGGCAGCGTCAAGCAGAAGCAATACGGTCTGTCGAACTCGGGTTACAACTCGAGCCGTCTGGGCTTCCGTGGCACGGAAGACCTCGGTGGCGGTCTGGCTGCTGGTTTCTGGCTCGAAGCTCCCCTGGGCAACGACAACGGAACGATCTCCAGCTCTAACTACTTCAACCGCCGTTCGACGGTGAGCTTGTCGGGTGGCTTCGGTGAAGTCCGTCTGGGCCGTGACTTCACGCCGACCTTCTGGAACGACACCACGTTCGATCCGTTCGGCACCAATGGCGTTGGCACCAGCGTCATCAATGTCGCGCACAACACGCCTAGCGCCCTCGACCCGAACTACACGCGTTCGAGCAACAGCGTTGGCTACTTCCTGCCGCCGAACCTGGGTGGTTTCTACGGTCAAGTGATGTACGGTTTCGACGAAAACGTCAGCAGCAACACCGGCTTCCAATCGCAGCAAGGTCGTTACGCTGGCGGTCGCTTCGGCTATGCCAACGGCCCGCTGGACGTTGCACTGGCTTACGGTCAAAACAAGGCTGTTGATCGTGCGGCAGCTGCTGCTGTTGCGCCGACTCCCTTCGCATTGGGTATCCCGGCAGTGACCGCCCTCGAGAGCAAGGTTAAGACCTTCAACCTTGGCGCTTCGTATGACCTCGGCGTTGTGAAGCTGTTCGGCGAACTGTCGCAAGTTCGTGTCGAGAACGAAACCGCTGCTGGTACCACCAAGCCGAAGATCAACGGCTGGCTGCTGGGTGCCACTGCACCGGTCGGCCCTGGCCTGATCCGCGCTAGCGTTGGTCAAGCTCGTTACAGCTTCGAAGGCCCGGGCGACGACCCGCGCGCGACGAAGTTCGCACTGGGCTATGTGCACAACCTGTCGAAGCGCACCGCGCTGTACGCCACGGTTGCTCATACCTCGAACAAGGACGGTTCCGCTCTCGTTTCCGGTACCAACCTGAACCAAGGTAATGGTTCGCTCGGCTCCGCAGCTTCTGGTGCCTCCAGCGCGAATTTCGTGACTGGCGAAGCCAAGAGCTCCAACGGCTACGAATTCGGTATCCGTCACTCGTTCTAATGCCTGGCTGGCTTCGGCCAGCTTTGGTTGATGAACCCAAGGTCGCCCGGCGCAAGCCGGGCGACTTTTTTTATGTCTGCGCGCAGGTGACGGTGTGCTCCCACAATGGTGCATGCGCACCGCAACAGCTTGCGCTTGTCAACCGCGCTTGACCCGGGGGCGGGCATGGCGCTTGCTCGTTAGCATGCTTCTTTCTTCTCCTGCGACCACCCTTCTGAATGCTTGCTTTCGTTCTCCGTCGCCTGTTCCAGGCTGCGATCGTGCTGGTCGCGGTGGCATTCATCTCCTTCCTCCTGTTCCAGTACGTGGGCGATCCCGTGGTGTTCCTGCTGGGCCAGGACGCCCGACCTGAGCAGATCGCCCAACTGCGTGCCGATCTGGGGCTCGACCAGCCCTTCTTCGTGCAGTTTTGGCATTTCCTCTCGAACGCCGTGCAAGGCGAGTTCGGCCTGAGCCTGCGCCAGGGCGCCAAGGTGTCCCGGCTGATCGGGGAGCGCTTCCCGGCCACGCTCGAATTGGCGCTGGTGGCGGCCGTGCTGGCGCTGGCCGTCGGCGTCCCGATGGGCGTGTACACGGCGCTACGTCGCGGCACCTTCATGAGCCAGTTCTTCATGACGCTGTCGCTGTTGGGCGTGTCGTTGCCGACCTTCCTGATCGGCATCCTGCTGATCCTGGTGTTTGCCGTGCACCTGGGCTGGTTCCCCAGCTTCGGGCGCGGCGACACCGTGCAGCTGGGCTGGTGGAGCAGCGGGCTCTTCACGCGCGACGGCTGGCACCACCTGGTATTGCCGGCCGTGACGCTGGCCATCTTCCAGCTCACGCTGATCATGCGACTGGTGCGTGCCGAGATGCTCGAAGTGCTGCGCACGGACTACATCAAGTTCGCGCGCGCACGGGGTCTCAGCAACCGCGCCATCCACTTCGGCCATGCCTTGAAGAACACGCTCGTGCCGGTGATGACCATCACTGGGCTGCAGTTGGGCGGCCTGATCGCCTTTGCGATCATCACGGAGAGCGTCTTCCAGTGGCCGGGCATGGGCCTGCTCTTCATCCAGGCCGTGACCTTTGCCGACATCCCGGTGATGTCTGCCTACCTCTGTCTCATTGCGCTGATCTTCGTGGTGATCAATCTGGTGGTCGACCTGCTGTACTTTGTCGTCGACCCGCGGCTTCGCGTCGGCAAGGCCGGGGGGCACTGATGCAGGCCGCACGCATCCGACCGGCGGGCCGCGCGTTCGCCCATATCGCCGAGTTCCATTCCGAACTCACGGCCTTGCGGCGTGAGTTGCATGCACACCCCGAACTTGGCTTCGAAGAGGTCTACACCGCGGCGCGCGTGAAGGAGGCCTTGCGGGCCTGCGGCGTGGACGAGATCCACGAAGGCATCGGCAAGACCGGTTTCGTCGCCGTGATCCGCGGCCAGCGCGACACGCGGGGCGCCATGATCGGCCTGCGCGCTGACATGGACGCGCTGCCGATGACCGAGCACAACGACTTCACCTGGAAGTCGGCGAAACAGGGCCTGATGCACGGCTGCGGCCACGACGGCCACACGACCATGCTGGTCGGGGCCGCCCGCTACCTGGCCAAAACCCGCAACTTCGATGGCACCGCCGTGCTCATCTTCCAGCCCGGCGAGGAAGGCTTTGCCGGTGCCCGCGTGATGATCGAGGACGGGCTGTTCGACCGTTTCCCGGTGCAGTCGGTCTACGGCATGCACAACTGGCCATCGATGAAGCCCGGCACCGTCGGCATCAACATGGGCGCAATGATGGCGGCGGCTGACCGCGTCACCATCGACGTCACCGGCCGCGGCGGCCATGGCGCGCACGCCTACCAGACGGTCGATCCGGTGCTGGTGTCGGCGCACATCATCACGGCGGCGCAGAGCCTGGTGTCGCGCAACGTGCGGCCGATCGACAGCGCCGTGCTCAGCCTGGTCGCGATGCAGGCGGGCGACCTCGGCGCCTTCAGCGTGATTCCCGGCAAGGCGACCCTCGTGGGCACCGTGCGCACCTTCAACCCCGAAGTGCAGGACCTGATCGAACGCCGCCTGAGCGAGCTGTGCAGCGGCGTGGCGCTGGGCTTCGGCGCGAGTGCCAGCGTGCACTACGACCGCATCTATCCGGCCACCATCAACACGCCGCGCGAAGCGGCCTTCGCGGCCGACGTGGCCGAGCGCCTGGTGGGCGCCGAGCATGTCGATCGCGACATGGAGCCGAGCATGGGCGCAGAGGATTTCTCGTTCATGCTGCAGGTCAAGCCGGGCGCCTACCTGCGCATCGGGCAGGGCGGCGCCGGTGGCGTCGGCAGCACCTCGCTGCACAACAGCCGATACGATTTCAACGATGAGATCCTGCCGCTCGGCGCGGCCTTGCACGCTGGTCTGGCCGAGCAAGGCATGCCGCTCGAGGCGACTTGAATTTTCCTTTTTCCAACGCAGTCAGGAGTCTTTCCATGAAGTTCAAATCCACCGTGCTCGCCACCGCTGTCCTGTCTGCGCTGTGCGCGGCCAGCCTGTCGGTCGGTGCGCAGACCATCCGCATCGCCAACCAGGGCGACGCGCTGTCGCTCGATCCGCATTCGCTGCAGGAATCGCTGCAGCTGAGCACGACCAACAACGTGTACGAAACCCTGGTCGGCCGCAACAAGGATCTGTCCGTGGCGCCGGTGCTGGCCACGAGCTGGAAGCAGACTTCGCCAACCGTCTGGCGCTTCGAGCTGCGCAAGAACGTGCAGTTCCACGACGGCACGCCCTTCACCGCCGACGACGTGCTCTTCAGCTTCGCGCGCGCTGCCGGCGAAGGCTCGGACATGAAATCCAACACAACCGACATCAAGGAGGTGCGCAAGGTCGGCGACCATGTCGTGGAGATCGAGACCAAGGGCCCGTTCCCGATCCTGCCGGACGTCCTCACCAACCTCATGATCATGAGCAAGAAGTGGTGCGAAGAGAACAAGGCCACCATTCCGGTCGATCGCCGCAAGGGCATCGAGAACACGGCCTCGTTCAAGGCCAACGGCACGGGTCCGTTCCGCGTGCGAGAACGCCAACCGAACGTGCGCACCGTCTTCGTTCGCAACCCCACCTACTGGGGCAAGATCGAAGGCAATGCCCAGGAAATCATCTTCACGCCGATCGCCAATCCGGCCACGCGGGTCGCGGCTCTGGTGTCCGGCGAGATCGACGTGATGGAACCGGTGCCCGTGCAGGACATCGCCCGCATCAACGCGAGCCCCAATGCCCGCGTGATCGCCGGCCCCGAACTGCGCACCATCTTCCTGGGCATGGACCAGAAGCGCGACGAACTGCTGTACTCGAGCGTGAAGGGCAAGAACCCGTTCAAGGACAAGCGTGTTCGCCAGGCCTTCTACCAGGCCATCGACATCGTGGGCATCCAGCGCACCGTGATGCGCGGTGCATCGCGTCCGACCGCACTGATGGTCGGCCCCGGCATCAACGGCTGGAATGAAGCACAAGACAAGCGCCTGCCGCTGGACGTCGAAGGCGCGAAGAAGCTGCTGGCTGACGCAGGCTACCCGAGCGGCTTCGAAGTCACGATGAACTGCCCGAACGACCGCTATGTGAACGACGGCCAGATCTGCCAGGCCGTCGCGGGCAACCTCGCGCGCATCGGCGTGAAGATCAATCTCGCCACCGAGACCAAAGGCACCTACTTCCCGAAGATCCTGCGCCGCGACACGAGCTTCTACCTGCTGGGCTGGACGCCGGCCACCTACGACTCGCACAACGCGCTGACCGCGCTGATGGCCTGTCCGGACGACAAGACGGGTGCTGGTCAGTTCAACCTGGGTGCGTACTGCAACCCGAAGGTCGACGAACTGACCAAGAAGATCCAGTCGGAAACCGACAAGCCCAAGCGCGACGCGATGATCAAGGAGGCCTTCGATCTGCATACCGCGGATATCGGCCACCTGCCGTTGCACCAGCAGACGCTGGCCTGGGGCGTGAGCAAGAAGGTGTCGCTCACGCAGATGGCCGACAACTACATGCCCTTCAAGTGGATGAGCATCAAGTAACCACCTCCGATCCGGCTCACTGCGTGTAGCCGGTTCCCCCTCAAGGGGGCAACGCCAGCGGCCCGGCAGAGCCGGTTCCGCGGCGTTTCACGAACGGGCTTCGCTTCGCTTGCCACGAAGAAGCGGGCGCAAGCCCATCTTGTTTCTCACGATGATCAAAACACTCACGCGCTGGGCCGACAGCGACGTCGGTTACAGCTTCCGGACTTCGCCCGTCGCCATGGTGGCGGCGCTGATCGCGTTCGTCTGCATCTTCTGCGCGGCCTTCGCCGGATGGGTGTCGCCGCACAACCCGTTCGACCTGGCCAAGCTCGAGCTCATGGACGCCCGCCTGCCGCCCGCCTGGTACCCCGAAGGCACGCGCAAGTACCTGCTCGGCACCGACGACCAGGGGCGCGACATCCTCTCGGCCGTCATCTACGGCGCGCGCATCTCGCTGATCGTCGGCGTCGTGTCGGTGTTTCTCTCGGTCGCGGTCGGTACCTTGCTCGGGCTGATCGCCGGCTTTCGCGGCGGCTGGGTCGATTCGGCGCTCATGCGCCTGTGCGACGTGATGCTGTCCTTCCCGCCGATCCTGGTCGCACTGCTCATCTCGGGCGTCGGCCGGGCCCTGTTCCCGAACGCCGACACCACCGTCGCCTTCGGCGTGCTGATCTTCTCCATCTCCCTGACCAAGTGGGTCGACTACGCCCGCACGGTGCGCGGCTCCACCATGGTCGAGCGCAACAAGGAATACGTACAGGCCGCGCGCGTCACCGGCGTGGCGCCGATGCGCATCATGCTGCGCCACGTGCTGCCCAACGTGACCGGTCCGGTGATGGTGCTGGCGACCATCCAGGTGGCCACGGCGATCATCACCGAGGCGACGCTGTCCTTCCTGGGCGTCGGGGTGCCACCCACCTCGCCGTCGCTGGGGTCGCTGATCAGCACCGGCAACCAGTACCTCTTCTCCGGCGAATGGTGGATGACGGTGTTCCCCGGCCTGATGCTGGTGCTCATCGCGCTCAGCGTGAACCTGCTGGGCGACTGGCTGCGCGATGCGCTCAACCCGAGGCTCCGCTGATGACCCAACCCTTGCTCCAAGTCCAGAACCTGGTCGTCGAATTCCCCGGGCGCCGCGGCACGCTGCGCGCGCTCGACGACATCTCCTTCGACATCGCACCGGGCGAGATCCTCGGCGTGGTGGGCGAGTCCGGTGCCGGCAAGTCGCTGACCGGCGCGGCCATCATCGGCCTGCTCGAGCCGCCAGGGCGCGTCGCGGGTGGCGAGATCCGCCTCGAGGGCGAGCGCATCGACCAGCTCTCGCACGACAAGATGCGCCACATCCGCGGCCGCAAGATCGGCGCGATCTTCCAGGACCCGCTGACCTCGCTGAACCCGCTCTACACGGTGGGCCGCCAGTTGGTGGAAACCATCCAGGCCCACCTGCCGGTGAATGGGGCCGAGGCGCGACGCCGTGCCATCGGCCTGCTGCAGGACACCGGCATCCCGGCCGCCGAGCAGCGCATCGACCACTACCCGCACCAGTTCTCCGGCGGCATGCGCCAGCGCGTGGTGATCGCCCTGGCGCTGGCGGCCGAGCCCAAGCTGATCGTTGCCGACGAGCCGACCACCGCGCTCGACGTGTCGATCCAGGCGCAGATCATTCAGCTGCTCAAACGCATCTGCAAGGAGCGCGGCGCGGCGGTGATGCTCATCACCCACGACATGGGCGTGATCGCCGAAACCTGCGACCGTGTGGCCGTGCTCTATGCCGGCCGCATCGCCGAGATCGGCCCGGTGCAGGAGGTGATTCATCAACCGGCGCACCCGTACACGATGGGCCTGATGGCGTCGATCCCCGACATCGAGGTCGACCGCGAGCGCCTCAACCAGATCGACGGTGCCATGCCCCGCCTGAACGCCATTCCGCGCGGCTGCGCCTACAACCCGCGCTGCCCGCGCGTCTTCGAGCGCTGCACGCAGGAGCGGCCCGACCTGCTCAATGCCGGCGCCACGCGCGCGGCCTGCTGGCTGCACGATGCGCACGACCCGCACACGGCGCTGCACCGCACGGGAGCGCCCGTATGAGCACGACGACCTCGATGAACGCCGCGCAGGCCGGCGTGCCGCTGGTCGAAGTGCGCGACCTGGCCAAGACCTTCGACGTTTCGCCACCCTGGCTCAACCGCATGATCGAGCGCAAGCCGAAGCAACTGCTGAATGCGGTCGACGGCGTCAGCTTCGAGATCGAGCGTGGCAAGACGCTGGCGCTGGTCGGCGAATCGGGCTGCGGCAAGAGCACGGTCGCGCGCCTGATGGTCGGCCTGTACGGCCCCACGCGCGGTGGCATGCAATTCGACAACCAGGATGCGCACGCCGCCTTCAAGACGCCCGAAGGACGAACGCTGCGCCGCCGCATCCAGATGATCTTCCAGGACCCGTATGCGAGCCTGAACCCGCGCTGGATCGTGGAAGACATCATCGGCGAGCCGCTGCGCGAGCACGGCATCCTGCAGAAAGGCCCGGCGCTCAAGCAGCGCGTCGGCGAGCTGTTGCAGTCGGTCGGTCTGAGCCCGCTCGACATGTCGAAATACCCGCACCAGTTCTCGGGCGGCCAGCGCCAGCGCATCTCGATCGCGCGGGCGCTCGCCACGCAGCCGGAATTCCTGGTGTGCGACGAACCGACCTCGGCGCTCGACGTGAGCGTGCAGGCGCAGGTGCTCAACATCATGAAGGACCTGCAGCGCGAGCAGGGCCTGACCTACCTCTTCATCTCGCACAACCTCGCGGTGGTGCGGCATGTGGCCGACCAGGTCGGCGTGATGTACCTGGGCCGCCTGGTCGAGGTGGCCGACAAGCACATGCTGTTCGATTCGCCGCAACACCCGTACACGCGGATGCTGCTCGACGCCATCCCGCAGATGAAGCACACCGGCCGCTCGCGCACGCCGGTGCAGGGCGAGGTGCCCAACCCGCTCAACCCGCCGACCGGCTGCACCTTCCACCCGCGCTGCCCGCACGCCAATGCACGCTGCAAGGCCGAGCGGCCGCCGCTGCAGATGCTGCGCGGCGTGAAGGTGGCCTGCCACGCGGTGGAAGAAGGCCGGATCTAGCTCCGACCGCGCGGCGAGCTACTGCTCCTCGCTCCACGAGAAGCCGTCGCGCGCGATCATCGCGCTCGACGCGCTCGGCCCCCAGGTGCCGGCCGCGTACGGGCGCGGCGCGCCGTCGGACGACCAGCTGTCGATCAGCGGCTCGACCCAGCGCCAGGCCTCTTCCTGCTCGTCGCTGCGCACGAAGAGGTTGAGCCGGCCGTCGATCACGTCCAGCAGCAGCCGCTCGTACGCGCCGACGCGTTCGCTGCCGAAGCGCTTGTCGAAATCGAGGTCGAGCTGCACCGGCGCCAGCGGCTGCGTCGCATCGCCGTTGCTGCGCTTGCGGTTGTTCTGCGCCTGCGACAACAGGTGCAACTCGAGTCCGTCCTTGGGCTGCAGGTTGATCACCAGCCGGTTCGCGGCGCCGGTCGGCGCGCGGAAGATGGCGTGCGGTGTGGGGCGGAAGTTCACCTCGATGCGCGCGTCGCGCGAGGCCAGCCGCTTGCCGGTGCGGATGTAGAAGGGCACGCCGGCCCAGCGCCAGTTGGCGATCTCGGCGCGCAGCGCGACGAAGGTCTCGGTACGGCTCTGCGGGTCGATGCCCGCTTCCGACAGGTAGCCCGGCACCCGCTCGCCGTAGGCTGTGCCGGCCGTGTACTGGCCGCGGATGGCGTGCAGGCCCAGCGTCTCGGGCGTCCAGGGCTTGAGCGAGCGCAGCACCTTGAGCTTCTCGTCGCGCAGCGCGTCGGCATGCGCGTTGATCGGCGGCTCCATCGCGATCGCGCAGACCAGCTGCAGCGCGTGGTTCTGCACCATGTCGCGCAGCGCGCCGGTCTGGTCGTAGAAGGCGCCGCGCTTTTCCACACCCAGGTCTTCGGCGATCGTGATCTGGATGTTGGCGATGTGCTCGCGCCGCCAGATCGGCTCGAACAGCGCGTTGCCGAAGCGCAGCGCGAAGAGGTTCTGCACCGAGGGCTTGCCCAGGTAGTGGTCGATGCGGAAGACCTGCTTCTCGCTGAGCACCTTGCGCACCGCGTCGTTGATGGCGCGGTTCGATGCCAGGTCGTGCCCCAGCGGCTTCTCGAGCACGACGCGCGTGCGCGGCGTGTTGAGGTTGGCCGCCGCGATCTGCTCGACCACCTGCGTAAAGAGCGCCGGCGCCGTCGCCACGTACATCACCACCGTGTCGGCATTGCGGCGCTTGAGCATGTCGGCCAGCTGGGCGTAGTGGCCGGGCTTGGACAGGTCCATGCGTAGGAAGTACAGCATCGAGGCGAACTTCTTGAACTCCTCGGGGCTCGGGCGCTTGGCACCTTCGACCGCGGCGAAGCGCGACTCGATCAGCTCGCGGTACTGGTCGTCCGACAGGTCGTCGCGTGCCACGCCGATGATGCGCCCGCCCTCGGGCAGGCTGCCGTGGCGGAAGGCCTGGAACAGCGCGGGCATCAGCTTGCGCCATGCCAGGTCACCGGTGCCGCCGAACAGAACGAGGTCGAAGCTCATGGAAAAGGAATCCGTGGAGTTGGGGGAGGGCCGAGCACGAAGCTTGCCACCCGAATGGTACCGGCCGCCGGCCCATCGCACGGCGGCCCGACCCCCGCCGACGCGCCATGAAACAATCGCACCCATGAATGTCGTTTTCGATCTCGGTGCGGTGGTGGTGGCCTGGGAACCGGCCCGGCTCCTCCAGGCGCATTTCCCGGAGCGCGCGCCGACGGCGGAGGCTGCGCAGGCACTGGCCAGGGCCTTCTTCCACCACGAGGACTGGCTCGCCTTCGACTGCGGCATCCGCAGCGTCGACGAGGTGGTGACCCGCAGCGCGAGCCGTCTGGGCCTGTCGGAAACGGTGGTGCACGACATGATCGCGCCGCTGGGCGAACGGCTCGACCCGATCCCCGAAAGCATCGAACTGCTCGACCAGCTCCGCGCCCGGCGTGATGGTGGCGAGGACGTGCGCCTGTACTACCTGTCGAACATGCCGGTGCCGTATGCGCGGGCGCTGGAGCGGCGGCTGCCGTTCTTCCAGTGGTTCGACGGTGGCGTGTTTTCAGGCGACGTGAAGCTCGTCAAACCGAACAGCGAGATCTACGAACTGCTGGCCTGGCGCCATGGCTTCGATCCCGCGCAGACCCTCTTCATCGACGACACGGCCGCCAATGTCGAGGCGGCACGCGCGCTGGGGTGGCGGGCCATCCACTGCACGGCGCCCAAGGCATTGGGCGCGCAGGTGACGCGGCATCTGGCGCCGCCCGACCAGCCCTCCGTCTGAGCTCAGTTCGAGGTGCCGGTGCGCACCACCTTGTCGACGTCGAAACCCAGGCTGCGCGCATAGTCGAGGTAGGTGTCGAGCGTGGCCGCATCGAGCACCGGGTCACGTGACAAGACCCACAGGTAGTCGCGGTCCGGCGTGCCGACCAATGACACCTCGTAATCGCGGTCGAGCTTGAGGATCCAGTAGTCGCCCCAGGCCATGGGAAGCCAGCTGAGCCAGGATGGCGCGAAGCGCACCTCGAGCCGCCCGGCACCGGGCTGGCCCGCGACCGGCACCACGCGGGCGGTTCCCACCGCTTCCTCGAAATTGCCGTCGGCCAGGATGCAGCGGTTGCGCACTTCGATCGTCCCGTCGGGCAACGGCGTGTATTCCGCCGTGACCGGACCGGTGCATTGTTTCTGGAAGCGATTCGGCAGGCGCGCCTGCTCGTGCCACATGCCGGCGTAACGCTTGAGGTCGACCGGCGCGACCGCCTGCAACGGCGCCCGCATCAGTGGCGCACCGTCGGCCGGGCCGGCGAGGGCATGGGCACGCGCGCTGCGCGCCACCCCGAAGGCAGCCAGTGCCAGCACGCCACCCACGCAGAAGGCGGTGGCCAGCGTGCCGATCGAGGCGCTGAAGCGGCGGTCGTCGAACGGAGCGGGAGCGGGGGGCGTGCGGCGGCGATTCGGCATGGGGCTTCTCCAGAAATGCAGCCTCCGAGCGTAGGTGCCCCGGCTTGCCGCGCTCGTCAGCCATGGACCACACGGCCTGTAGTTTCCGGACGGGATAATGGCCGCATGAACCAACTCGATGCCCTCCGTCAATGGACCACCGTGGTCGCCGACACCGGTGACTTCCGCCAGCTCGCGCAGTTCAAGCCGCAGGACGCGACGACCAACCCGTCGCTCATCCTGAAGGCCGTGCAGAAACCGGACTACCGGCCGCTGCTTGACGACGCGGTGAAGACGCACCGCGGGCTCGCCGTCGACGAGGTCATCGATCGGCTGCTGGTGCGCTTCGGCACCGAGATCCTGTCGCTCATCCCCGGTCGCGTGTCGACCGAAGTGGACGCCCGCCTGAGCTTCGACACCGCCGCCACCGTGGCGCGGGCCGACCGCATCGTGGCGCTGTACCGCGCGGAAGGCATCGACCCCGAGCAGCGCCTGCTGATCAAGATCGCCGCCACCTGGGAAGGCATCGAGGCCGCGCGCATCCTGGAGCAAAAGGGCATCCACACCAACCTCACGCTGCTGTTCTCCTTCGCGCAGGCGGTGGCGTGCGGCGCGGCGGGTGTGAAGCTCATCTCGCCCTTCGTCGGGCGTATCTACGACTGGTACAAGAAGTCGGCCGGCAGCGCCTGGGACGAGGCCGCGCGCAGCGGTGCCAACGACCCCGGCGTGCAGTCGGTGCGGCAGATCTTCGACTACTACAAGCGCCACGGCATCGCCACGGAGGTGATGGGCGCGAGCTTCCGCAACACGGGGCAGATCGCCGCGCTGGCGGGCTGCGACCTGCTCACCATCAGCCCCGACCTGCTGGCGGAGCTGGCCGCCAGCGATGCGCCGCTGGTGCATGCGCTCGACGCCGAAGCGGCGAAATCGCGCGACATCCCGAAGGTCACGCTCGACGAGGCAGCCTTCCGCTTTGCGCTGAACGAGGACGCGATGGCCACGGAAAAGCTGGCCGAAGGCATCCGCGCCTTCGCCGCCGATGCCGTGAAGCTCGAGAAGCTGATGCAGGAGGTGCAATGAGCGCGCGCACCGGCGTGCGCTGCGACCGCACCGCGGGCTGGACGCAATTGCAGGCGCACTATGCCGAGTCCGGCCGAAGCTTCGACCTGCGCACCGCCTTCGAGACCGACGGTGATGCGCGCTTCGCCGCCTTCAGCGAGGCGGCGCCGCATGTCTTCGCCGACCTGTCGAAGAACTTGATCGATGCGCGCACCGAAGCGCTGCTGCTGGCGCTGGCGCGCGAATCGGGCCTGGAGGCGCACCGCGACGCGATGTTCGCCGGCCAGCCGATCAACCGCACCGAAGACCGCGCGGTGATGCATTTCCTGCTGCGCACACCGGTCGACGTCCCCGTGGCCGCGCACAACCAGGCCGCGCTGGCCGAC
Source organism: Variovorax sp. J2L1-78 (assembly GCF_030317205.1). Lineage (NCBI taxonomy): Bacteria > Pseudomonadati > Pseudomonadota > Betaproteobacteria > Burkholderiales > Comamonadaceae > Variovorax > Variovorax arabinosiphilus. The sequence goes on from NZ_JASZYB010000003.1 coordinate 857,311, forward strand.
GTGCATGCCACGCTCGACGCGATGCTGGCGTACGCGGAGCAGGTCCGTGGCGACCACACCATCACCGACGTGGTGAACATCGGCATCGGCGGCTCCGACCTCGGGCCGCAGATGGCGGTGCTGGCACTCGACGAATTCGTCGCGCCGGGCAAACGCTTCCACTTCGTCTCGAACGTCGACGGGCACGAGCTGGCCGGCGTGCTCAAGGGCCTGGCGCCCGAACACACGCTGTTCCTGATCGCCTCGAAGACCTTCACCACGGCCGAAACCATGGCCAATGCGCAGTCGGCCAAGCGCTGGTTCGCGCAGTCGGGCGGGGTCGACGTGGCGCGCCACTTCGCCGCGCTCACCACCAACGTCGAGGCCGCGCGCGCCTTCGGCATCGAGAAGACCTTCGGCTTCTGGGACTGGGTGGGCGGGCGCTATTCGTTGTGGTCGGCCATCGGGCTGCCGATCGCGCTGGCCATCGGCGCCGAGGGCTTTCGCGCATTGCTGGCCGGCGCGCACGCCATGGACGAGCACTTCCGCACTGCGCCGCTGGCGCAGAACCTCCCGGTGCGCCTCGGCCTGCTCGATGTCTGGTACCGCAACTTCCACGGTTTCACCAGCCGCAGCATCGCGCCGTACCACAGCGCGCTCAAGCGCCTGCCGGCCTACCTGCAGCAGCTCGAGATGGAAAGCAACGGCAAGCAGGTCGACGCCAGTGGCGAAGCGCTGACCTTCGGCACCTCGCCCGTGTTGTGGGGCGAGCCGGGCACCAACGGCCAGCATGCCTATTTCCAGATGCTGCACCAGGGCACCGACGTGACCCCGCTGGAATTCGTCGCGGTGCGCGATGCGGCGCACGAGCTGGAGGGCCACCACCCCAAGCTGCTGGCCAACGCGCTCGCGCAGGCGCAGGCACTGATGGTCGGCCAGGTGGATGCCGGCGGCCACAAGAACTTTCCCGGCAACCGGCCGAGCACCTTCTTCGTGCTGGAGAAGCTCACGCCCGAAGCCCTCGGTGCCTTCCTTGCGATGTACGAACACCGCGTGTTCACCAGCGGTGCGCTGTGGGGCATCAACAGCTTCGACCAGTGGGGCGTGGAACTCGGCAAGGTGCTCGCCAGGGACATCGAGCCGCGGCTGGCCTCGGGCGATACGACCGGGCTGGACGCGTCGACGGCCGGGTTGCTCACGCGCCTGCGCTGAGCGCAGGGAGCTCTTCGGGGCCGCCTGTCATCGGCGACCCGATCCCCGCCGATATGATGGCCCGGGGTCTTCCCGTGGGAACGAAAAAGAGGAGTTGTCATGAATTTTCAACAGGCCGTTGCGACCTGCTTTGCCAAGTACGTGGACTTTTCGGGCCGCGCGTCGCGCGCCGAGTATTGGTGGTTCTTCCTGGCCTATCTCGTGCTCGCGGTGGTGGGCAGCTTCATCCACCAGTACCTGTACTTCATCGTCGTGCTGGCGTTCATCCTGCCGATGCTCTCGGCCGGCGCGCGCCGGCTGCACGACATCGGCAAGAGCGGCTGGTGGCTGCTGATCGGGATCATCCCGCTGGTGAACCTCGTGCTGCTGTACTTCGCGGTGCAGCCGAGCGCACCCGAATCCAACGAGTACGGCCCGCCGCCGACGGTCTGAGGCGTTCTCCTGCCACCGAAGGGCCGCCGACGCGGCCCTTTTTCATGCGATTTGCCCTTAGACGCCGGTGCCGACCAGCGCGGGCTGGGCGCGGTACACCGCGGGGAACATGCGCTTGAGGTTGTCGACCTTCGGGATGTCGTTGATCACGATGTACGGATGGTCCGGATGCCGCGTCAGGAAGTCCTGGTGGTACGCCTCGGCGGGATAGAAGCGCTTCTGCAGTTCGATGGTGGTGACGACCGGACGGTTGCCGAAGGTCTTGGCCTGCGTCAGCTGCGCGATGTAGGCCTGCGCGATGCGCGCCTGCTCGAGGTTCTGCGCAAAGATGGTCGAGCGATACTGGGTGCCGGTGTCCGGCCCCTGGCGATTGAGCTGCGTGGGATCGTGCGCCACCGAGAAGAAGATCTGCAGCAGGCGTGCGTAGCTGATCTGCCGCGGGTCGTAGCTGATGCGCACCGCTTCCGCGTGGCCGGTGTTGCCTAGGCCCACGTCATCGTAGCGGGCCGTTTGCTCGGACCCGCCGGCATAACCCGACACCGCGCCGCTCACGCCCTTGACGTGCTGAAAGACCCCCTGCACGCCCCAGAAGCAGCCACCAGCGATGACGGCCACCTCGCTGGTGCTGCCAGGCGCCACCGCCGGGTCCGTGCCGGGTGCCGGCACCACCACCGCCGCTTCGGCCGCGGCCGATGGTCGTGCGGCCAGCCACACCCCGCCGCCGGTCGCCAGCGCCAGGGCCGCCAGCAGCGAACGGCGGCGTTGCAGTGCAGGAATCGGTGTGGCTTTCATGAGGTGTCTCCGTCGATGGGAAAGCGGCAGTGTCGTTCAACCGGAAGCGCCGTTCTCGCACGCATGAAAAAAGCCCTGCAGCTCGCGCTGCAGGGCTTCGGTTCGGATGCGTGATGCAGCCGCAGGGGCAATTACATGCCCATGCCGCCCATGCCACCCATGCCGCCCATGTCAGGCATGCCGCCGCCGGCGCCCGCTTCGTCCTTCGGTGCTTCGGCGACCATGGCTTCGGTCGTCAACAGCAGCGAGGACACCGAAGCGGCGTTCTGCAGCGCGGTGCGCGTGACCTTCGTCGGGTCCAGGATGCCCAGTTCGAGCATGTCGCCGTACGTGTCGTTCGCAGCGTTGAAGCCGTAGTTGCCCTTGCCGGCCAGCACAGCGTTCACCACCACCGAGGCTTCGCCGCCGGCGTTGTTCACGATTTCACGCAGGGGTGCTTCGATGGCCTTGAGCACCAGCTTGATGCCGGCTTCCTGGTCGGCGTTGTCGCCCTTGATCGAGTCGCCCACGGCTTGCTTGGCACGCAGCAGTGCCACGCCGCCGCCAGCCACGACGCCTTCTTCCACTGCAGCGCGGGTGGCGTGCAGGGCGTCTTCGACGCGAGCCTTCTTTTCCTTCATTTCGACTTCGGTGGCAGCGCCGACCTTGATCACGGCCACACCGCCGGCCAGCTTGGCCACGCGCTCTTGCAGCTTTTCACGGTCGTAGTCGCTGGTCGCTTCTTCGATCTGAACGCGCACTTGCTTGACGCGGGCTTCGATGTCACCAGCAGCGCCGGAACCGTCGATGATGATCGTGTTTTCCTTGCCCACTTCGATGCGCTTGGCTTGGCCGAGGTCGGCCAGCGTCACCTTCTCGAGCGTCAGGCCCACTTCTTCAGCGATGACCTTGCCGCCCGTCAGGATGGCGATGTCTTCCAGCATGGCCTTGCGGCGGTCGCCGAAGCCAGGGGCCTTCACAGCCACGACCTTCAGGATGCCGCGGATCGTGTTCACGACCAGGGTCGCCAGGGCTTCGCCTTCGACTTCTTCGGCAATGATCAGCAGCGGACGACCGGCCTTGGCGACTTGTTCCAGCGTCGGGAGCAGGTCACGGATGTTGCTGATCTTCTTGTCGAAGAGCAGAACGAAGGGGTTGTCCAGAATCGCGGATTGCTTTTCGGGGTTGTTGATGAAGTAGGGCGACAGGTAGCCGCGGTCGAACTGCATGCCTTCGACGACGTCGAGTTCGCTGTCGAGCGACTTGCCGTCTTCGACGGTGATCACGCCTTCCTTGCCGACCTTGTCCATCGCGTCAGCGATGAGCTTGCCGATGGTTTCGTCGCTGTTGGCCGAGATCGAGCCGACTTGCGCGATTTCCTTGGACGTGGTGGTGGGCTTCGATGCCTTCTTCAGCTCGGCGACCAGGGCCGTGACAGCCTTGTCGATGCCGCGCTTGAGGTCCATCGGGTTCATGCCGGCAGCCACCAGCTTGAAACCTTCGCGAACGATGGCTTGGGCCAGGACCGTGGCGGTCGTGGTGCCGTCACCAGCGTTGTCGCTGGTCTTGGAGGCCACTTCCTTCACGAGCTGGGCGCCCATGTTCTGCAGCTTGTCCTTGAGTTCGATTTCCTTGGCGACGGACACACCGTCCTTGGTCACCGTGGGGGCGCCGAACGAACGCTCGAGCACCACGTTGCGGCCCTTGGGGCCCAGGGTCACTTTGACTGCGTTGGCCAGGATGTTGACACCCTCGACCATGCGTGCGCGGGCTTCGCCGCCGAAGACTACGTCTTTTGCTGCCATGTTGAATTACTCCGAATGATTGATGGAATGAGCGGGAAGAAGGAGAAGACTTACTTCTCGACGACTGCGAACAGGTCGTCTTCCTTCATGACCAGCAGCTCGTCGCCGTCGACCTTGACGGTCTGGCCCGAGTACTTGCCGAACAGGACGCGGTCGCCGACCTTGACGGTCAGCGCGGTCAGTTCGCCCTTGTCCGTGCGCTTGCCCGGGCCGACGGCCAGGACTTCGCCTTGATCGGGCTTTTCGGCGGCTGCGTCGGGGATGACGATGCCAGAGGCGGTCTTGGTTTCGCTGTCAACACGCTTGACGATCACGCGATCGGCCAAAGGACGAAGTTTCATTGCATCTCCTGAATAGAAACGGGGGTTGGGTTCGGGCGCAGGCCAGGGGCCGGCAGCCCATCGACCGAAAACCGGGTTGTTAGCACTCGAGTTCGGTGAGTGCTAATGATACGGGCATTTGGGTGGGTTTCAAGGGGGGGTGGGAGATAGATCGGCTTCGTTGCTGCGCAATCTGAGTTTGGACGGAGTCATGCGGATCATCTATGCGCTGGCTACGGCAGCGATGTACGACGCCGAGGTCAAAGCAGAGAAACGGGCGCGTGGGGCGCTGATCAAGGCCCGTCAAACGATCGCCCTTGCAGCAGCATTCGGCGCCAAGATCGCGAGGTTGGAGTCGCCAGATCTTCAAACTAGACGCCCCTCTGTGCTGATTGACCTGCTTAGCGATGTCGCCAGCTCATCACACGCGACATCGAGCGATGCGAGCCTTGCCCAGTCGATGCTTGGCTGGCTGCTGGTCAACTCGCCGAGATCAACCTTGGCGTCGCGGCATGCTTCCCTGTCGCAAATGGAGCTGTTCTAGCGGGCGCCGACGATGCGATGAGAAATCTGGCTCTTCAAATCACCGGCCGAACGTGCACTACCTATGGAGAGTGATATGAAAAGAGAATTTTCAGGCATCAAGGCCGTGGCGTTCGATGTGTACGGGACGCTGGTCCAGATCAAGGATCCGAGGCGGCCCTACCGGAGGCTTCTGTCGACGCTGAGCGACATGGGCCGCCCGCCGCGGGCGGACGATGGTGCTCGGGTGATGTCCGCGGACGTGGGATTGGCCGAGGCCGCTGAACTGCTGGGCATGGTCTTGCCCAGTGATGTGCTCGGCAAGCTGCAGGCCGACCTGGATGCAGAACTTGCGAGCGTGAGCCTTTTTGAGGATGTGCTTCCCGCCATACGCTGGCTGAGAGCCTGTGGCATCCGGGTCGGCGTTTGCTCCAATCTGGCTGGCCCATATGCCGCCCCGGTCAAAGCGTTGTTGCCGAAGCTCGATGCGTACGCATGGAGCTTCCAAGTTGGGGCGGTGAAACCAGAACCTCGCATGTACGCTCATCTGTGTGAAGCCTTGGGCGCGCGACCCGAGCAGGTCGTGATGATCGGTGACACCTTGTTGGCAGACTACGAGGGACCGATCGCTTATGGGATGCACGCTTGCCACCTCGCCAGGACGCATGTTTCCGCAGCCAAAGTTCGGATTTTCACGTTGGCGGACGTAAAGCGTTTTGTATTCGCCACATGACTAGAAGGAAGCGGCACTGACCGCAAGATCCCCCGTCGACTTTTGGCCGAATTTCTGGGCGCCGCGCCGTATTCGAGTTGGCGTTGATGGGGCGTGTTCTATAGGCATGTCTACCGCGCTGAGCGAGCTTCTCCTTCCTTTTGAGTATGACGGCAGCCATGGCCCGTATCCGCGTGGGAATGCGTCGTGACGATGAACATCACCTGGCCGGCCAGTGCAGCGGCGCACTTTGCCGCGTGGACTCGCGAGCTGCTGCAGTGATCCGGGTGAACGCGATCTGGCTGGCCTGCGACGCTGGACATGCGTGCCGGCGGCGCGGCGGCGCTGGGCCGCGTGGTCAACCTATTTGATCAACCCCGAGACAGCCGCCACCGCAAATGTGGCGAACAGCCATCCGGCGGCGATGTGCAATTTCAGGTAGGCCGTCGTGCGAGGAGTCTTGGGCGTCCAGGCGCCGGCCACGCCGAAGTCGATAATGGGCACCAAGGTGTCTATGGAGTACCAGACCGGCGAGTAGTCCGTGGTTTGCTTGGGCTCGAGGCGCTGCGGCCTAAGCAGACCTGAACTTGAAGGTTGCTTCGGTGGCTTTGGCTTGGTGCTTTGCATGTGGTCGATATTGAATACAACCGCGCCCAACAGGGCGAAGGCGAACAAGGCGACGAGGCTCCTCTCCGGGGCTCGGCCAAATCTGATCAGCCAATCGGAGAGGTAGGAACCTGCCTTGGACGCGATGTTTCCGTCCAGGTCACGTTCGCGCCGTTTTCGTTCCACAAAGACTTCGTCAGCCCCTTCCTTGTCGCCGACCGATGAACGGTATCGCTCGTAAGCTGCATAGGCATCGGCATTGAAGGCAATTGCGTTGAGGAGGCCTACGGCTGTCAGTCCAGCGTGCTCCTCCTGCTTTCGGGCGAAGAGGCTGTTGAAGTCAACGCCCTGCCACACCATGGGAGTGAACTTGGGACTTCTTGTCGCGCCGACAAATGCCAGACTCTTGAAGTCGACTTGAGCAAAGCGTGCGATGTCGGGTAGAGGGCCCCTTAACTCGACTGACTTCAAGAACTTCGTGTCGGTGACCGTGAGGTAGCCGACGCTGGGAGAGACGATCAACATCGTTGCGATGTCGGAACTCCAAACAGCTATGTCTGGTGGTTCACCGTTCGGCGGCATGGGGTCGGGCCAATCGAGACCGTCGTCCACGAGACCACCTTCCGTAAGCAAGATAGTCAACCCATCCAGCGAGCTGCTGTTCACGCTGATGTTGGCACCGCGTGGGTCGGTTCCGACGAAGACGCGGCCGCGCTTCATGCGGTTCAAGAAAATCCTGGAGCCGGGGTCGCGAGAAATTATGGAAAGTCCATTGACGTCATCGGAGGCTTGTACAGTGATTACTACCCGTCCGGGAAACGTGCCCCGAATCCCCTGCGGCGCCCTGACTGCATCGAACAGGATGTCTACGTCGTTCCCCTCCACTGTCAAGTCATTGAAGTACACCTCTTTGCTGAAGGAGCTGTTCTTCACCGATAACTTCCCCGTAAGCTTGCCGCTCAGGACGGATAGCCCACCGGAGAAGGTCGTCGTCTCAATTGAAACTGGAACGCCGACGTTGCCGCTAATCTTCAAGTCTTTCAGCTCCGAATCGGAAATCGAGATGGCTGCTGTATAGGTGCAGTCTTCCAGCTTGAGATACGCGGCGGATCGAATGCCGTCGAGCACCAGTGCAGACGGAAAGGTTGAGCCGTGCACGCGGACGACGGGCGGGACTGCCGTGATTGGGTCGGATGGTGCGCCGAGGACCTTGCGGAGGAACTCAGGTCGCACGACGGCATCTTTCCCCGTGAGCGGCGCTGAGCGGGGCGGCCCGCCATACAAGGTCTCAAGGATGCGTTGTTCGGCGAGCGATTTGGGCTTGGGCGCGACCCAGCCCGTCAGTGAGGCCGCGTCGGCGGGCCCGGCGGCTAGACCGGTGCAAAGCAGGCAGAGTGATACGAACTTGGAAGCTCTCGTCATATGCGTCGTCCCTGAGCCGTTGGTCAGCGGGGACTATCTGCCGCGGGGACCGCAGGGGCAACCTAGCTATTGAGTAAGAACTCGAGGCGCTACAGTGACAGGGCCGACCGACAATGCCACACTTCGCGATCGGGCAATTGAACGAGGAGCGAAAAGTGCGTAATCAACATATCTTGATTGTTGCCAGTGCGTTTGCTGTGCTGTCGCACCCAGCGTTTGCCCAAGAGGTCGGCGCCGGGCTAGACGAGATGCAGAAGATGCTTACCGCTGAAATCTCTCGCTCTGCCAGTGCCGCGGAATGGGACCATTTCTGGGAAATCGCCACCAAGTCCGCTCTGTGGGTCACGGTCGTCGCCGTTGCCGCCTTAACGGCATGGATCACCCGGGCCAGCGCCGCCGCTACTTCCGATGCTTCAAACGGCTTTCAGTTGGCGAAAGCAGCGTTAGCCGGTGCCACTGCGCTCGTGGCCGTTCTTGGCGGGATCTCCGCCGCCGGTCTTGATTTCGCCAAGCGAAAGGAGACGTGGCAAATAAGAGAAAACCATCTTCAAACTTGCCTTTATGCGATCAAAAATCCAGCCCGGAAGGGCGAGAACTTTGACGCGGCGATCGAGAAGATCAAGGACTGGGGAGACTCCATCGTTGCCGACCGGAATGTTTCATGCGCTCCGAAAGCCTAAGGAGCACGTCGACCGGGGTAAGAAGGTGGGGCGCATCCGTACTGGTGGCGCAACGCATGCAAAGGGCGGCGACAGCGCTTCGCTTGGTCCACGAGCAGATATTTTGTCCGACACCAAAGAGCCCAGCGACGGGCAGAAGAGCTAAGTCTTTTGCAGCGTTGCTCTTCCTTCGGCGTGACGCTCGACGCTAAGCGCATCTTCCTGGGTACGTGCCAAAGAGCCGTGCACCAAACCGCTTATGCTGCGCCTGCGCACCACCGGTCGCAAAGAAATCTGCTATCTGCGGAAATCCGCAGATGCGGGTTGGACACACGGCAATCGCAAATGGTCACGCCGGGCGCTTGGCCCTCCCATGGGCAGTTAGCGCAGGAGCCGGAATTGCCAAACTTCTCCTATCGGGCGGCACCGGAACCGTACCGGTCATCAGCCGATTAGCACCACCGCCGACCGAGAGTGCTGGTCAGCAGATGTGTCAGCAACGATCTGATCGTCTGCGCTTCCATGCCGGCGATCGCTAAGGTGCTAATGCCACTGCCGGATCGCCAAGCAGGACAAGCGTCTGAATGTCGCGTGCAACCAGCGTGTGATAAAGCACCGCAGCCTTCCCGGCTTCTTGCCCGTCGAAGGTCAGTCGCGCCGCGTCCCAAGACGCGAAGTGGCTTGCCGCATTCGCATACCAACCGCGGAGTGCATGTCCAATCGGTGCAGACAGAAACAGCTCGTTATAAAGGCAATCGACCAAGGAGGAGGTCAGGAACTGGCCCGTCGCCGGCTGGCGTACGGTCCAGTCAAATGTGGGTTCGACGTGGCCAACAAACGCGCGCGCCGGCTTGGCCGCGCTGAGAAGTGCAAGTGGCAGGGGTGCCACCTGTCCACCTAGCTCGCCGACCGCCTGCAGCATCTGGCGCGCCGGCGAATCACTAAAGAGATCGCTGAAGACAGAACCGCTGTCCGCGCCGGCGGCACAACACGCATGGGCGTACCAAATCGCGCCGTCGGGCTTCCAAGCCGCCAGCAGCGCTGCGAGAGGTAGGGGCTGGAAGGACCGGTCGACCGGTAGGCCTAGCTGGGATGCCATTTGGTCGCGGTCGGTGAGAGGCCCCGTCATGCCGTGGCTCGTGGTGACCACGACACCAGGTCGGACCGATGCGAGAGCCTCGGTCAAGCGCGCATGCGTCGCATCGGCTGCCCCGACGTGCACCGCTTTGGCCTGTAGGTCCGTGTCGCCTGCGTATTTGCGGGCGAGTTCGTCGGCGATCGCCACACGTAGCAGGTGCGAGATGTCGTCCTCGCCGTGATCCACGCCCCAGACCACTGTCGCGTGCGGGTCGGCACCGGCACCGGTCCAGTCATCAAGACAAGCTTGCACGTACGGCGCAAGCAGCTGCTCATCCTTTAGTGGGTGAAAAGGCAGCCGCCCAACGTTGCGATTGAGAGCGAGGATGTACTGCAGCGTCCAAGGCAGCTCGCCTGCGGTGGGTCTTCCCACCATCAGCAGGTATCGAGGAATGTCGCCGACGTTCTTGCCGACCGGGCTACCGGCCAGATCGAGATCTTTGCGGTTCGAATAGTCTCGCAGCAGTGTCAGGCGGAAATCGGACGCAGGCCTGTAGCGAAGCACGACTCTGTTCTGACGCTTGTCGAGCAGCAATCGCAACAATGGACAGAGGTCCTCGTTGTTCGCGAACTGCTCAGGGGTAAAGCCCGGCTGCTCGGCGACTAGCAGGGCCCAGCCCACGCGGGGGTCCAGGAAATCGCGGGGATTCGCGGACGGCGGTGGTTTGAGGAAACGGGCGATCGGGCTCGGTGGCGTGCGCAGCGCCCAGCGCGAACTCGTTGCCGAGACAACACCCCGCGCGCAGGCGGTGCCGCCCGCGTATGCGTTGAGCGTGACTTCGCCGGGCCGCACGTTCGGCTCAAACAAGCTGAGCCTCCAGGTGCTGGATCTGAGCGTCGAACTCCGCGCGCATCTGCGCTTTCAGTAAATCGGACAGGGGATGCTGCATGGCAGCGTCACGTTCCTTCTTGAGTTGCTCAACCTCACCCTGCAAGCGTCGCCGCGTTTCGTCGGACAGCGCACCTTGACCACGGATGATGGTGAATGGCTCGGTACGCGCATAGAGGAGCGGGACCAACCAACGCTTCGTGTTGCATGCGGCAGCACTGCCGCCAGCGATATGCACCCGCACGCGCTGCAGAAAGCGTGCCCACTCAACCTCGTGGCGCGCACTGATCGGTAGGCTAGCCAACGTCTCGAAGGCGGCTGCATAGAAGTGCTGCGACATCTCGCGTGCCTCCACGGTCGTGACCGGCTCGCGCATGCCGATCACAGCTGGGAATCCCCAGCGTACCAGCCGATTCGCAAGATTCTTGGCATCGCTGCTCATGGACGCGCTGTTGCAGGCATTCAGAGCGATCGCCCACACACTTTCGTTCGGGTCACCTTCCTGGCGGAAGTCGCGCGCGTTCAGCTCAATCGAGCCTCCCTTGCCAGCCTCGACATCAGCGACGGTACTGATGCGCAACAGCGGAACCTCTTCACCGGAACCATGGGCAAACAGATGCAGCAAATGAGGGCGCGAGTCGCGGATGCGCTTCAGCAGAGCCAGCGCGTTCCCAACGATCGGCGCCCATGTCACGCTCACATTGGGAGGAAAGTTTGCTGTCTCAATCGCCGCCTTCAGGTCCGGGTCGCAGCCAAATACTGACACTGAGACGCCGAGGTTCTGAGCCTCAGGCGATCGTATCGCCGCCTCTAGGCTGCCCCATTCGAGGGCCTGTTCGCGCGCACCTCCGTCGTCCCACCAAGCACCAAGGACGCAAGTGATGCGCAGTGGAGGGGTGAATACGACTTCTCTCTTTACTGCGCCCTGCACTTGATCAGGGGGAAGCACGCGGGCGATCGGCGCGTTAGCGTCCAGCGCAAGAAAGTCCCCTTGCGTGTCGACAAGCGACTCCCACGGAAGCGCTTCCGCTGGCGAGGTATCGATTTGGAGGTGTAGCGACTGTAGCGGCCGATCCGCCATGTCAAGCCAAGCTCCGAGGACGGACTTCACCGCTTCGTGGCTGAGCAAATCGTCGCGCAGCCGCATCCCTGCCTTGCGCACATCAGGGCTGGGCAGCGGCATCAGGAACTCCGTGTCGCTGGGAAGACTTTTCAGCTTCACAAGGCGGCCGCCGTTCGCGACCCCCCGTGGCTCTTCGAGATGGAAGGAAACTTTTCCTTCTTCGTCCTCCTGAAACCGGATCAGTGTGCGACTCACAGGGTCCAACTATCGTTCGCCGTCGCGCCGGTAGCAGCGGCCTCCGCATTGAACACGGTAAGCACCATACCAACCTCGCCTACCCGCTCCACCGCGCTTACATCATCCGATTGCGCCGTATATTTGGCGACAAGGTCAGAGGTGAAGCGCAGTGCGTCAAGCACGCCAGCGTCGCGAGCTGAATCCCGGTCGGCCTCGGGCATCGAGGCAATTCCAGCGATGGTCTTTTCAAGCCGCCGCTGATGCGCGCTGACCCACGATGGTATGTCCTGGGGGGCGGGCAAGCTCCGATAGAGCCTTTGTGGCGAGCCGTCTTCGAGCAACTTTTGCATGCGTATGTCGAGGGCATCACCAACTGAGCGCGTGCCCCATGACGGATGGCTGGTGACGGTGAGTGCAGGCGAGTACGGAACGTTCGGCGGAGGCGAATAGCCGCGCGCGAAGATGTGCACGTATCCTTCACGCAAAGCCCTGGCCCAGGCGTCATCGCCTGAAGCCCGATCAGCGGCGATGTCGTGCAGGATTGACGGCACGTTCAAGCCGCGGCTGACCTCGCTGTACAACATGCGAAGGCCCAGAGGCGAACTGTTACCGGGCGGCGAGCTGAATGTGACGGCCCAAGCGCCGACCTGCTCCAGGAAGAAGTTAATCTCGCGCGAGCCGATCAACCGAGAGCCAGCATCTTCGAGCCCGGGCGTTTCCGAGCTGGCGAAACGTAAGCCAGGGCGGCTGCGGCCGAGATACCCTGCATTGATGAAATGAACAGCGTCGAGTGAGAGGTTGCCCAACGCGCCGCGCATCCATACAAGCCACGGATGCTCGAGCCGGTCAGCCACATCTATTCCGTTGCTCTCGCTTTCCACCGGGTTCGATTGCAGGTACAGCTGCGCTTCCTCCGCTCGGTAGAAGCGGATGGACGTGTCAAGGTCCACCAGCCCGCCGCGATCGCGCAGTGCCGTATGGAAGTCGGCATCGACGAAGATGTGGAGCCAAACCTCACGCAGCACATCGGTTGGGATCTGTGAGATCACATCCGCGAGGACCTGCTCGCGGTCGACGTCTTCGTGGGCAGGAAAGCTGCAGCAGATGCCGATATCGAGCCTTGTGTCGGATCGCACCGGACGCACCGGTGCTGCTCCGAGGCGCAACACTGGCCGCCCTAGCTGCTCCACGCCCAAACGCTCCCATGGCACGCCAGGCAGATAGCCGTACGGGGTTTCGAATGTGATGTAGATCGGCAGGTCCGGGTCCAGCGCGCTTCGGATGAAGTCGACGATCGAACTTGGCAGGCGATAGCCCTCGTCGCTGCCCTCGCGCAACTTGGCTTCCGCGTAGCCAAGCGGCACGCCAATCTCAGCCATCGGAACAGCGATCGACCCGAGGCTCTCGGTGCCAACCGAGAGCGCAAAGACGACACTTGCGCCAGGGCAGGCGGCATCACCCCGCAGGTCGAGCGAAATCCTGGCCAACGCCACAGGACGCCCATCCACTTCCAATTGATCGAGTGCGCGCATGGGTGTGTCCGTTCAAACCGGACGGGCGTCTTGTTCGGCGAGCGCCCAGCACGTAAAGGCGTTGGTGACGTCGCCGTGACTGGTGATGCGTTCGCCCGCTCCGTCTAAAGCGACAACACGCGCGGTGGCAGGATATTCGAAAGTGGCCTGTTCAACGATCGGGATGGTCGATGCGCTGCCGTTCGCCATGCCTTGGGGACCATAGCCTCCCAGTGCACAGTAGATGCTCGGAGGCGCCTCCGCTGCTAGTTCGGCCTCACCGAGATCCTTGGCACGCCGCAAGGCCAGGTGGAAGGTGTCGTGGAGTGGAAAGTCGTGTGGGGAAAAGGTGCTGTATATCGGCAGCTCGACCTGATCAATGGCCCTTGCAAAGCCGCCCGATCCTTGGGTGTGGGGAATGCTTCCGGCTTCGGCGAAACAGTATTGGTTCACCGCAGGCTGTAACAGCAGGGCCGAACGGGCCTTGTAGGGCAGGGTCGCGGTCGACAGAGCAGCCAGCATCACACGGCAGCCGTACGAGTGTCCGACCAGCCGCACGGAAGCGCCTGCACCGGTCAGGCTCTGGAGCAACGGGCCAACCAGGTTCGCGCCTATCGTGCCGGCGCGATCCTTCATCATGTACACGGTGGCGCCGCGGATCAGGTTGCGCGGGTCCAGCGCGCTAAGAAGTCCCGCCGCCTGCGCAGTGCCCGCTGCAGCAGCTGCGTCCGGCTCATCGGCGAAACCGAAATCGGGATTGACCGGCACAGATGGCCGACTAGCTTGGTCGAGAGCGCGCCAGGACTCGAGCAACTCGGCTTCGGTCGGCAATGTGTCCCTTGCAATCTCAGGCAGACTGCCACGCATGGCCGCACGGGCCAGACCAACTGCTTCCACCTGCTCAACGGCCTCAAGCGAGCCACGCCCGGCCAATTCGCGAAGGCGTGCAGCTTCGGCGTCATCGAGTTCGTCGCCGATCACGCCCAACGCGTGGTGCTGGAAGTCTCGATCGGCTTCAGCGTTGTTGCCACCGGCGATGGCCGGGCCCTTCTCCCATGGAAACACGAGCACGACGCTGGGCCACTGCACACCCACAAAGACCGGCTTCCAGTCGGCGCTGGGCACTCGGCGCTCGAGGAAGCCGGTGAAGAAGCGTTTGAAGAGATCGACGGACTCGTCGAAGTCGTTGTTCCAGCCATGTGCGAACACATAGACGTCATGGAAAGTGCCGTCGGTGACTTTGTCGACAAGCTCCCGATAGGCCTCAGGTGTCTTCAAAGTGCCGCTCTTGTCGCCCTGTATCAAGTACAACGGAACTGCGTGCCCTTGCGCTGTCACTGTGCTGAACGATGTGGTCATTGCACTTCCAGTGTTGACGACGAATGCGGATCATCGAGTAAGTCAGTTCGCCAAGCAACAGTTGCTGAGACATCGCGCATCCGCTTTTGGTGGTGCTCCTCCTGAGCCCCGTGCGCAGGATGCGATGCTCCTTAACGCCTGTCTATGGCCTATTTTGATTAAGCACCTGGGCGCGGCTCGTTCACGGCGAGCAGAAGTAGGCCCCGTATTGGTTACCAAACTCCGCACCGCAGCGCAGCGGGGCTTTCATTGATTGCCACCGCCGGCGCTAGCCTCGACCATGCGCATCCTTTCAAGGGAGGTCGGATGCAGCACTTGGCGAAACGCGTCATTTGCGGAGTGACGTTCGATAGCCGCCCAAAGAACGCTTGGAAGAGACCAAAGACCCTCTGCTCAGCATGCTGCTCAGGAATGGCGGGTTGGGCCGCTACGGGAGCTCCGGCGATAAGCGCGCAACGAGATGTGGGCTTCCCCCGGTTTCCCGGACGCTTTGCCTAGCCCGTTAAGCGCTGCCGCTCCTCGAATTGAACACGGCTGAGGTAGTTCAATTTTGAGTGTTTCCTGAACGGGTTGTAGAACCGCTCGATGTAGTCGAAGACATCGGCTCTGGCCTGCTCCCTGGTCTGGTAGACCGTGCGAGCGCAGCGCTCGGTCTTCAGCGTCGGGAAGAAGCTTTCCATCGCCGCGTTGTCCCAGCATTCACCGCGCCGGCTCATGCTGCAGGTGATGTTTTGGCTCTTCAACAACTGCTGGAACTCGTCGCTGGTGTACTGGCTGCCCTGGTCTGAATGGTGCATCAGCGCAGCCGGGTGCTGTTCCAGAGGGCGGCTGCCAGCTAGCACCAGACCAGTTTTTCAAGGTCTGCACTGGAGGCAAAGTTGCTCGCAAGTTCGGTGGCGCGAAACTGGCAAGAACGCACGTTGAATGGCGCGTTGCTCCAAACTACATTGGCGCATTCCGGGGAAACCCTCTATAAATCATAGGGTTAGCTATACGGTATCCCGTACGTTCGGTGGCTTTCCGCAACAGCTGCGGAACGCCAGTGGACTTTGGTGAGCGCGCCGCTGAACTTGCGGCTTTGACCCTGGACGCAACAGCGCGTGCACTACAACGACGCAGAGCGACGTGGCCGTCGGTGTGGGCAATCGCGATGAAGTTGGATTTGAGCCTTCATCACGGCGAGAGCCTTGCAAGCAACATCATCTTCTTGCTCGGTTGGTTCACTCTCAGGAGCTATGAGCGGGACATGCTCAACGCTGCTAAGGCCGTCCGACGATGGCGCGGGACGTTCGTGCGGCCAAGCGTAGTGCGCACCGGAATCGATGCTCGCCACGAACGCCGCAGCGACTCTACCGCTTAGAACGTGAAGTTCGGTAGTGCCCGCAACTTACGCTCGACCAAACGGTCGGCGAGAGTTTTGAGACCGAGCTCAGCGCACAGACTGCCAGGCTCCGAGGCGCTTTTGCCAAAGCTCGATGCGTACGCATGGAGCTTTGAGGTTGGGGCGGTGAAACCAGAGCCTCGCATGTACGCGCATCTTTGTGAGGCCCTAGACGCGCGACCCGAACAGGTCGTGATGATCGGGGACATTCTGTCGGCAGACTATGAGGGACCGATCGCGTACGGGATGCAGGCTTGTCACCTTGCTAGGAAAAATATTTCCGCGGCGAAAGCTCAGATTTCCACGTTGGCGCATCTCCAGCGTTTTGTGCCCGCAACATGATCTGGCGCAGGCGGCGCTGACCGCAAGATGCCTATCGGCTTTGACCGGATCTCCGGCCGTAGCGCCGCGCCGGCCTCGGGCTAGAGCCAGATCGGAGGTCACCCCTTGCTACCCGCATCACCGATTGCCGGCGCAATGGTGGAAACTCGAAGTGGCCAGGCAGATGACCAACCACTAGAGCGCTCGCACGGCAGGGCTCCATAGACAGAGGTGTTCTCTTGATGAGATCGAGCGCATTCGTATTTGAGCGGTGATTGTTACGATGTAACTAGGCTGTTACATTGCGGCTTCGTTGTAGGAAGCCCGATGCTTGAAAAATTGGAATGGATTGCGGCCGGCGCACGCTTTAAACCCGCCGGCCTGCAGTGGTCGAACGGTGAGCAGCGCAGGCACCTATGTGCTCGTCAGCGCGCTGGATGCGGCATAGCTCATCTTCTCAGCCTGATTGCGAGCAAGCTCCGCTTGATCGTTGCCGCATGTTGCCTTTTCGCTTCATATTCATTCGCGTCCCAGGTGACGGAGTATCAGGCGTATGGCAATGGATGGCTGGGCGGAATGGGCAGCGGTTGGCAGTCCACTCCTGAGGCTGCATGCTCTCGGATGGTCGGCGTTACTGTGGAAGTGAATTACGGCATCTACACGTATGTGAGCTCCGTATTGGCTGGTGCCGAACCGCAGTGGGTGTGTCACGCTATTGAGCGATACACCACCTCTGTCGGGCCTTCAGATAGCAATACGAGCCTCGTGGTGTACCGGCGGACGGTGGAGGTCGCGGAGCCTCCGGGGCCTCCGGAGCCTGCGCAGATGTGCATGTCTGGGGCCACAACTCCCAACCCCATACTCCCAGCAACAGGCGAAAAAATTCGCGTCGAGCCAGACTGGACAGACGCCGGCCCTGCTGCTCTATCTTTGGTCCGTACCTACCGTAGTCTCTGGGGCCCAGATGCCTCACGCCCAGTCGGCGTGCTCGGCAAGGCCTGGACGCACAACCACAGCACCTCGCTGAAAGTCACAGTCCGCGACGCTGCAGCATCTCCGCAGGCGGTGGCGATCACGACCGCCGAGGGCTACCTGCGCACCTTCTTCAAGCAGGCGCAGGCATCCAACTGGACCGCCACCAATGGCGCCGACACCTTGACCGGCAACGGCCCGTGGACCTACCACCGCGCCGAAGACGACGTCACCCAGTCCTTCGACACCGACGGCCGCCTGCTCACACAGACCGAGCGCAACGGTTGGGCCACCACCTACGCCTACAGCGGCGGTCACCTGGCCTCCGTCACCAACGCCTTCGGCCGCACGCTGAGCTTCCAGTACAGCGGCGATCAGCTGGTGAGCGTCACCACACCCGATGCCCGCGTCATCGGCTACGCCTACGACAGCACCGGCCGCCTGAGCACCGTCACCTACCCTGACGCCAAGACCCGCAGCTTCGTTTACGAGAACACCGACTTCCCCCACGCCCTGACTGGCATCTTCGACGAGTCTGGAATACGCTGGGGTAGCTTCTACTACAACGAAAAGGGGTGGGCGTCTGTCTCTGCATTGGCCGGCTCTGTCGAGCTCTACCAGGTGATCTACGATTCGAGCACTTCAACCAGGGTACGCGACCCGTTGGGCACCATACGCCAGTACAGCTACAGCCGCGCCCTCGGCAGACTGGCTGTTACTAGCAGCTCATGGCCCTCGGGCACCGGCGAGGCCGACGCCGCCAGCCGCGTGCAAGACGCCACTAATGGCCTCATCACCCGAGAGACGGACTTCAATGGCGTCCGAACCGACACAACGTGGAACGTCGCCCGCCGCCTGCCCACATCGGTGACCCGTGCCGCCGGCACCCCCGAAGCCCAGACCACCACCACCCAGTGGCACGCCACCTGGGCGTTGCCTGTGCTGGTCACCGAAGCCGGCCGCACCACGGCCTATACGTACGACACCCAGGGCCGCCCCCTCACGCAGACCGTCACCCACACTGCTGCCGGCAACAAGACCCAGACCACCAGCTGGACCTACACCCCACAGGGCCTGGTCGCCACCGAGACCGCCCCGAACGGCGCAGTCACCAGCTACACCTACGACGCGGCCGGCAACGTGCTCAGCGCGACCAACGCCCTGGGCCACGTCAGCAGCTACACCTACGACAGCGCCAACCGCATGCTCAGCCAGACCGCGCCCAACGGCCTGGTCACCACCTACACCTGGGATGCCCGCGACCGCCTGCTCAGCCAGACCGTCGGCGGCCAGCAGACGACTACGCTCACCTACACGCCCTTCGGCACCATCGCGACCCTCACGCTGCCCACCGGCCTGAGCCTTGCCTACACCTACGACGCAGCCCACCGCCTGACCGGCTGGAGCAACAACCGCGGCGAGAGCGGCAGCTTCACCCTCGACGCCATGGGCAACCGCACCGGCGAGCAGATCCTCAACAGCGCGGGTGCCGTCGCCTGGACCACCGCGCGCACCGTCAACAACATCAACCGCCTGACCGCCCAGACCGAAGGTTCGAACCAGACCAGCACCTTCGGCTACGACGCCAACGGCGAGCGCATCCGCGAGACCAACGGCCTGAACCAGAGCACCCAGTACGGCCTGGATGGCCTGCGCCGCGTCAAGACCCTGACCAATGCCGCCAACGCCAGCGCGGGCCTCAGCTACAACGCGCTCGACGCCGTCACCCAAGCCAGCGACTTCAAGGGCGTGGCCACCAGCTACACCCGCGATGCACAGGGCAACGCCACCGCCGAGAGCAGCAACGACATCGGCGCGCGCAGCACTGTCTACGACGCGCTGGGCCTGCCCAGCCAGATCGTCGATGCCCTGGGCCAGGCCACGACCATCCAGCGCGATGCCCTGGGCCGCCCGACGCAACTGAGCTTCGCCGACGGCAAGCTCACCACGCTGCGCTACGACCTCACCGGCGGCACCTACAACGCAGCAGGCGCAGCCAACGCCAGCATCGGGTACCTCAGCGAGATCCAGGACCGCGCCGGCACCACCAGCTACCAGCGCGATGCCTTCGGCCGCGTGGTGCGCAAGACCCAGGCGCTGGCCAACGGCGCGACCGGCACCGGCAGCTACAGCTACAACGCCGCCGGCCTGCTCAGCGCCATCCAGTACCCGGGCGGCGCCGACCACATCCTGCAGCACGTCTACGACGCCACCGGCCGGCTCACGGCCATGAACTGGAAGGGCCAGCCGCTGGTCACTGGCATCACCTGGAACCCGATGGGCCAACCGACTGGCTGGACCTGGGCCTTCGGTGCGGTCAGCGGCCTCAATGGCGTCAACCAGGCCACCACGCGCAGCTACGACACCGCCGGGCGCCTGACCAACGTCACCGCCGGTGGTCAGACCGTGCTGGGCTACGTCTACGACGCGGCCGGTCGCATCACCTCGCTGAGCCAGCTGCTGGCCGAGCCGGTGACGCCGAACGACCCGAACAGCGCCGTCACGACGACCCTTCGCAGCTGGCTGGCCGGCTACGACGCCACGGGCCGCCTGACCGCCTCAACCAGAGCGGCACCGGTGCCCCGGTCGACACCGCCGGCTTCAGCTACGACGCGAACGGCAACCGCACCGCCAGCACGCGCGTCGTCGGCGGCACCACCACCAGCCGCAGCTACAGCGTCAGCGCCAACCAGCTCACCGGCTTCAGCCAGGTCATCGGCGGCACGTCCACCAGCGTGGCCTACGGCTACAACGCCAACGGCGACATGACCGGCGATGGTCTGCGCACTTACACCTACGACGCCGAAGGACGCCTGAGCACGGCGACCACCGGGGCCACCGACTACAGCCCGACCACGCGCTACGCCCACAACGCGCTGGGCCAGCGGGTCTTCAAGACCGAGCCGCAGTACCCGCCGGCAGAAGGTGACGAGACCGATGCGGGCTTCATGCAGAGCCTGATCAGCTTCTTCAAGCAGCTGTGGAGCCCCAGCACGAGCCCGTCGGAAGCCTATGGCTATGTGTACGCCTATGACGAAGAGGGCCGCCTGATCGGTGAGTACGGCACGGGCGGGGCACACAGCGCGGGCAGCAAGCAGTACGTCTACCTGCCCACGGCCGCAGGGCCGATGCCGATCGTGGTGATGGCCGACGACACGCGCTATGCGGTCATGGCCGACCACCTGAACACGCCGCGCCGGGCCACCTACCCGGACGGGGATCTGCGCTGGCAGTGGGGCTACAGTGCCTTCGGCGATGAGCCGCCGACGGTGGCCGATCGGCGCTTCAACAAGACAACCCCGCTGGAGAGCGACTTCAGCATCAACCTGCGCTACCCGGGGCAGTACTTCGATGTGGAGTCCAACCTCCACTACAACAGGTTCAGGACGTACAACCCGACCGTCGGGCGCTATACCCAGGGGGATCCGATTGGGCTCGATGGGGGATGGAATAGGTTTGGGTATGCAGATGCCAACCCGCTGAGCTACGGCGACCCTCTCGGACTTTGGTCGGTCGAAGGTGGCGTCTATGTAGGGTTGGGGGCGTCCATGAGTCTCGGCCGCGATCCCGCGACCGGCGGCACATTTATGTCTTTCAAGTTTGGCAAGGGATTCGGATGGGGCGCGGCTTACGATCCACTCGGAGGTCGTGCCGGTGGCACAGAGGATCAGTCCTGTCGCGCCGGTGTCGGCGTCGGCTTCTATGCTGAAGCGGGCGGCAACGCGGGCCCCGTTTCCGGGAAGGTCGAGGCAAATCTTGGCCGCAATTTCTTCTTTGGTGGAGGCAGCGATATTTATGGCGGCGTTCAGCCCAAAGGATCCTTCGATACCAATATTCGCGGGATCAAGGGTGTTGCTGCGGCTGGAGTTGAGATCACATTTTTTGGTGCGAGACCGTCACGATGAAAACACCTCGAAGCATTACAGTTTCAGGTTTGAAATGGGCAGCCTTCATTGCCGTCGCCCTGCTGTTCTTGCCTCCGCTGCTGATTGGATTTTTGCCAGTGTGGGAACATGCGAAAAAGTTGGCGCAAAGTAATGAACAACTACGCGGGGTGTGTCCTTCGCATGCTTCGATAAAGCTGAGTCGGTGGTTCTACACGTACAAATTCTCCGGAGAGTCCGCGGAGTCAGCCTTCAACGGCACAGTGGCTAACAGAGATTGCAGTAGAAAGTTCAATATCAGATTCAAAAAGACAGACGAAATCTGGGCGATTGACCGGATAACGATCATCGATTGACGGCATCCTTGGCAACGAAAAAAGCGCCCACGACGTCTGCGTTTACGCGCAATTTTGCGGTGTTGCAGGTCCGCAGTTCGTTGCTTTTTGCGGTGTGTCTATTCCGCGGTGAAGGATTGCCATCGAGCGGAATATTACAGCCAAAGGTGCCACATGGTTCGGTGGTGCGGGATTCGTCGGCGCGGGACAAATGACCATCAACGATTCTGGACAGATCCAGGGCACGAGAGGTGGTGTTCGTGGGCAAGTTGGTGTGGGTGCTGGAGCCGGCTACGTTGACTGTGTTCAAAGAACTTGGTGTGCACGGAGATGACTATAAAAAACGAGATGGGGTTGTTTGTGCTGGCCGTGCTTGCGGTGCTCATCGTGCTGTCCGTCTTGCTGTACAGGAGGCGACACGCGGGAAAGCCGCAGGGCGGCCTTCATCTTCAAGCTTTAGGCATTACTTTGGCGTGGATAGGTGGCGTCCTGGCCTTTGCGATGGATCGCGTAGAGCTTGGCGCCAAGGCCGTCTTTGTAGGTTTCGCGATCGGTCTCGTGGGCCTGTTCGTGCAAACACGGAGTAAGGGCGATTAGCCACTTCAGACCAACGCCGCGGTACCAACGTGAGGCAGAGCGTCACCGGCGCCTGGTGGACACTGTCAACTTCAGCTACGACGCCATGATCCTGCGGCAGCTTTACGCAAAGCACGAAGCTCGATGCGCGCCGATTCGCGGATCTGCTCCCGATCGAGTTCCGCCACGGACGGATCGAACATGCCAGCGAACACGCTGTCAAGCCAAGGGTCGCGGGTGCTGAAACACTCGACCGCGTAGTCAAGCCAACTGGCATACCCAATCGGCGGTGGCAATGGTTTCTGAATGGTGAAGAGAAGTCTCCTTTATGACGCACGCTGCGGACCTGCATGGCGTCGTGCAGCCACGGCCTGCCTGCCTCATTGCGGCCTAATGATGATTCTTGATGAATACCGAGACAGCCAGCTACCCAGGGGTCGCTGCCTCAATCGCGGCCTTCTCGAACCGAAGGGGGACGCCCTGCTCGGTTCGTGGATCGGCATTGTCGTCCAAACGCCCCAAGAGACGCCATGACTTCACTCGCTGCAATTTGTACTGAAAGGCTTTGCAGGTTGCCCCGCAAACGCTGCGCCAGAGCGTGTCACGACCAGGTGCCGGCGCCGCAAATTCAACGTGTCTGACAGGCCAACATGCAATTCTATGACGTCGACATGGCGGTTTGAATTAAGCCAACCGGCCTCCGAGAATCCCGGGGCGATTCACTGTCTTCGTTGGAAGCTTAGTTACGTGCTGCATGACGTTATCCGCGTTGTAGGCGGACCACAGGCGTTCGTCCTTGGCTTGGAAACGGGACGGCTTGCTTGCTCTGAGCCGCCACAGCCGCCCTAAAACTGCTGAGAGCATCCTTCAAATGTGGGATGCGAGGCAGTGCATCGATCGGCTTAATGAAGGAGTCGGAAAGCGACCCATGAATGCGTTCTCTGACTAGACTAGGAGACTGTTGCATGCCGCTGCCCTCTTGCCTTGGCCGAATCGCATCGTTGGCGCTCCTGTGCGCACTATGCGGGTGCACCTCATTCTCCCAGACGTACCACTTTCAGTCTGGCGGCGCGGGGGGCGAGATTCCCAACTTTTACCGCGTGAAAGTGGAGGGCAATGCGCAGACCGCGAAGGCCCGTTTCCTTGCTGGGTTCTACGATGAGCGTGCGGTCGACCTGTACTTCAACGAGATCAAGTCAACAGGAAATGGCGAACTGCGCAAGCTATTCGAGAACGACCAGAAGGCACCAGGCGAGGATTCCACAATCAAGCCTTTGACTCCTGAGCAGGGCCGGGGCACGTTCGTCATGATCTTCAGCACCAATCCCAAGGCGGTGGCGGACACGATAGGGAATTTCGCCGAATCACAGGTCGTGGCCGACGCGTTGACCAATATTCTGAACAAGCGCGAAGTTGAGGCAGCCCGCATGCTCGGCGCTCGCGGCGCGGCGGGCGACCTGTCGTCCACCGCGCTTGCTGACGAGCTCGGTGCACTTTTGCCCGCCGATGCTGGCACGCCCGCCAGTGCCACTGTACTGGAACGCGGCTACCGCCGCGCGCTTGAGGCGATCTCTCGCCAGATCGGGGGGCCGCAAAGCTTTGCCGACTTTGACGCCGCAAGGGCGTGGCTCGGCCGCACGAACTGAGACAGTGCAGGAGGGAGGACTAAATGAGTAGCAAGACAATTTGCCTTCGGCTCGCGATGCTCGTCGTGGTGGGAGCGAGTCTGGTTGGCTGCGGAAATCTCACGGTGACCATGGGGGTGCTCCGACCAGATGTCGTGCGGGCCGAACTGGACAAGGAGCTGGTGTCGCGTCTGCTGCCCACGATCGTGGCATCGACGCCGGTTTCGATCTTTGAGGACGTGGAGAGGCTGCGATCCGCGCACCGGCAAGCTTATGCGGAGTTGCGCGTGCAGTACGAAGCCTCGGCAGCCAAGCTTCCTCAGCCAGCGCAAGGGGGGCTCAGGGGAGCCGCAGCCGACCTAACGGGCGACTTCGATCGGAATACCGGAGCTTTCTATAGAGATCTGACCTCAGACCTCAGAAAGTACCGTGCAGAATTGATCGCAAGGCTGGATGGGCGGTATACAGTCACGCCAGCGGAAGGAGTCTACTTTCCTACTGTGGACATTCTTCGTGTTTGGCAAAAGCGCGTGGCACAGGCGTCGTCGGCGATTCGCGGCGACATCGCCGCCAAGGTCAAGGACGCGGCCGAGGTGATCCAGAGGGCGGCTGCAGGCGCGCTTGTCGTGCCTGACCTGCAAGGATGGATCCGTGCCGAACAGTCGAAGGTCGTTGACTACGTGGCGCAGCTTTCCATACAGAGCTCGCCAGCTGCGTATGCGGTGGCCAACGCCGACGACACTGCCTGGGCGGAACGCTACAACTATGTGCTCGCTCGGAGCCACGGCGGGGCTTCCGACGTGGCCATCAAGCTCGACCCGGCCACTGGCAACTATTTGCTTAAGGGTCTGAGTTTTGACCCATCGGATGTGGCCGCAGTGGCGTCGAAGGTCACAACGCAGGCCCTGCTGGTGTCAGCGCAGATTGCCGGCGTGCCGATCAAGCAGTCGGCGGCGCCGGCGGATGGCGTTGCGGGAAAGGCCTTAACCGTGTCGTCCGGCGCGATGGTCGACGCGCAAATAGCTTTGGAGACGCGGCGCCAGCAGGAAGATGTGCGGAAGGCAGCGCTTGTCGCCCTGGCCAACGTGATCGTCAACGAAGAGAACGACTTCAAAAGCGCGACCGACGAGACGCGCAGGGCTGCCGTTGCGGTGATCCGCAATGCCTTCGACAAGCGCGCGAGCGTGATTCGTCCCACTGCACCTTGAGAGCGTCGCTATGGCCAGCAGTAAGCATCGCACCAAGCCTGCCGGCAAGCAGGCAGCCGTAAAGCCCTCGCGCAAGAATCTTGCCGAGCAGGCACCTGCCGGAAAGAAGGCGGGGTCGAACGCGAAGTCAGCCACGGACGAGACAGCATCGACCACCGAAACCGCCAATGGCCCAGGCGGCATTGACTCGGCAACCGTCATGGTGAATGCGCATAGTCCCGGCATTGGCGACGTCGTGATGTTGAACAACTCCGACGGCACCGTCCTGGGGCCCGGCCGCCTGTGCGCGGAGCGGCCAGGTTTCGGATCGGCATGTGTGCAGTTCGGCGGTGCGATTGGCTGTATCTCGGTAACCAGGTTTCGACTAAGCGTGGCCCCTCCGGGCTCTGATGCTCCGAGTTGCGAAGGTTGCGACAACTGTTAAGACACTGGAGCGAAGCCATGAAGGAAGCCGATCGCAAGAAGCGGACGGCGGTTCTGGGTCAGGATCAGAGTCGTGACGATCCGCGACTGTCAGGATTCCTCCGCACGTCAGATGCTTGGCTGGGGCGCAAGCTGAGATCGGCAACGCGAGAACCGAAGTTCTGGTGCTAACAGAACTACATTGCGTTCCCGCTGCGTTGTATCGATCGTCGAGGGTGGCGCTCTGGCGCGCGAATCAAGTGGACTCGGTTCCGGCCGGCGATGGGGACAGGCATGCACTAGCTGGTCAACTTACATGGCGCGCAGCGCGTCAAGCAATTGCGTGACCTTTTACCGGAGCGCAGCGGTTAGACGAAGTCAACACCGGTGCGGGGGATTGTATAGGGACGGCCAAGAGTGACACGTGAGGTCGAGTCGGCCATGCTCGCTTGTTGAGTGGCGCAAAGCCTGCACAACCGAATGTTTAGTGGCGCGCTTCCCGAAGATGCGCTGGCGCATTTTCCACCGAGCGATTGAAAATCAAAGGGTTAAGTGAACGGCATCCCGCATCTTTGGTGGCGTTCCGCAGCTGTCGAAGTGCGGAACGCCACTGGTGCGGAACGACCATTCAATCAATGGTTTGGATGGACCGCGACCCTAGGAGTTCAGCGCTCTGCCACACGACAGGGGAACGGCGCTGCAATGGAAGATACCGCTACGGCACCGATAGACCATCGGGCTCCCGGTAGTGCTCGAAGGTGCGCTTGACCAGCGCACGCAACCAGCTTACCGCGGGGTCACTGTGAAATCGGGGATGCCAATGTTGGCTCAACGCGAACTGAGGCAGCTCAATCGGCGGCTTCACGATCCGCAGCGTGCCGTACTTGGAAAACGCGTTGGCAAGTTCTTTTGGAACAGTAGCGATCAGATCCGGATGACGTTCGAGTAGCAGGGGCACGACAAGAAAGTGCGGCGTGGTCAGGAAAACGTTGCGTTCCAGACCCTGCTCTTCGACGAGCCTGTCGTACGCTGTGCCAAGCTTCCCCTCAAGGGAAACAACGACCTGGGGCATCCGTTGGAACTGCTCCAAACTCAAAGTGCAGCCCACTGACATGTTGCGAGCACTGATGACCGTCACGAAGGTATTCAAGAACAGTCGTTGGCGATAAAGGCCTTCAGGTGCTGACCTGATCGAACCTAGGGCCAGGTCCACTTCCCCTGATGCAAGGAGCCCTTCGATTTGCTCGATGGGAACCTGCACGGTCCGCACCGTGCAATGCGGTGCTTCCTTCCGCAACTCTGTAAGCAGCGGGGGAAGGAACACTAACTCTCCGACATCTGTCATCGCAAAGACAAACGCCCTGCGCGAGCGCGCGGGATGGAAGCCGGCCTCGGTCAGGATGTGTTGCCTGACGGTAGCCATGATGTCGACGACGGGCTGACGCAGCAGTTCCGCTTTGCGTGTACCGACCATGCCCTGCGCCGATTTCACAAAGAGGCCGTCATCGAAGAACACCCGAAGACGGCTAAGCGAATGGCTGACGGCGCTTTGAGTCATCCCAAGCGCCTCTGCAGCGCGCGTGACGCTTTGCTCGCGCAACAAGGCGTCGAGGACCTCCAGCAGGTTGAGGTCGAGTTCTTTGAGGCTCGGATCGTTGGACGGCATAGGCCCTGAGCGTGCCGCAGCGCAGCATGAAGGGCGTTCATTCTAGGCATGAACGTCATCGCATTGCCTCATGGTTAGCGCGCACGTATCGTCCGCCGGTCACCTCCAAAGCAGATCAAATGAGACAAACGCCCGCCTTCAGCATGGCACCACAGAGGCAGAGCACCAAGCTGGCCGAAGTTCCCGTCGCCATTGGGGTCGAGACGGACTACCAGGCGCTGGAGTTCCGCTTCAAGCGGTCCCCAGATCAAGACCTTTCAATTCCCGCGCGCAGGCCGGTGGTGGTGGTTGGCGCGGGGCCGGTCGGTCTCAGTCTCGCGATCGATTTGGCGCAACGCGGCGTCCCGGTCACCTTGCTCGATGACGACTTCCGGTTGTCTGCTGGCTCGAGGGCTATTTGCTTCGCCAAGCGGACCCTCGAGATTTTCGATCGACTGGGCTGCGGCGATCAAATGGTTGGCAAGGGCGTGTCCTGGAACCTGGGTCGCGTTTTCTTCGGAGACGAGCAGATTTACCAGTTCGATCTCTTGCCAGAGGAGGGCCATGAAAGGCCAGCCTTCATCAATCTCCAACAGTACTACGTCGAGGGGTTTCTGTGCGAGCGTGCAGCGCAGCTGCCACTCGTGGACCTTCGCTGGCGGAACAAGGTGTCTGGCGTGGAGCAACGTGGTGATCACGTCATGCTCAGCATTGATACGCCCGACGGCCCTTACCAGCTGGCAGCAGACCATCTTGTGGCGTGCGACGGATCGAGGTCGACCGTCCGCCAACTGATTGGCGAGGAGAGCAAGGGAAAAGTCTTTCGCGATCGATTTCTGATCGCCGATGTGAAGATGAAGCTTGAGCAGCCCGCGGAAAGGTGGTTCTGGTTTGACCCACCGTTCCACCGCAACCAGAGCGTATTGCTGCACATGCAACCCGATGGCGTCTGGCGCATCGACTTTCAACTGGGCTGGGATGCTGACCCGATCGAGGAGAAGAAACCAGAAAACATCATTCCGCGCGTGAAGCAGATGCTGGCGCACACCTCGTTGAAGGATGCGGAGTTCGAGCTTGAGTGGGCCAGCGTCTACACCTTTGCCTGTTTGCGCATGGACAAGTTCAGGGTCGGGCGCACGATCTTCGCGGGTGACGCTGCGCATGGTGTATCGCCCTTCGGTGCTCGTGGCGCGAACTCTGGCGTGCAGGACGCTGAAAACCTGGCCTGGAAGCTTGCGGCCGTGATGCAGAACCGCGCGCCCGATGCGCTGTTGGACACGTACGCGATGGAGCGCGAGTACGCCGCGGACGAGAACATCCTCAACTCAACCCGAGCAACTGATTTCATCACCCCAAAAAGTGAGGTGAGCCGCCTCTTTCGCGATGCTGTGCTCGATCTTGCCAGGACGCACACCTTCGCCCGTTCGCTGGTCAATAGCGGACGACTCTCGACCCCGACCACGCTCGCCGAATCGCCGCTCAACACACCGGTTCAGGATGGCTCGTTTGAGCGGATGGTCCCGGGCGCGCCAGCGACCGATGCCCCGGTACGACGCTTTGACGGAGAGCATTCCTGGCTCTTGCGCGAACTCGGGCCCGACTTCACCGCACTCGTCTGTGTGGATGACACCCAAAGCGCAGACGTGGCTCGATTTCAGGAGGCCGCTCGCGCGGTGGGTCAACTTAAGGTGCTCTCGGTCGCGCGGAGTGCCGGTGTCGCCGCAGACCTGATCGATGCCGAAGGGCTGCTGGCCAAACGTTATGAGATGCAGCCAGGATCGGTCGTTTTATTGCGCCCTGATCAGCACGTATGTGCACGAGGCAATCTTTCAGAGACGAATTGGTTGGGCTCCGCGCTGCACCGCGCGCTGGCCGTGAACTGAAGGTTCCGCCCCATGCCGCTCAATACCACCCCGAACCTGACCGCACCTGACGAGTTCTACCAAGCGCTGATCGACGCACATGGCGACCTGTCACCCCCGGAGAGCAACGCCCTGAACGCGCGGCTTGTCCTGCTACTCGCAAACCACATCGGCTCGCTCGACATCTTGCGGGAGGCGCTTCGAGCCGCACGCGGCCAGGCCGAATGATTTCGATAAACCACAAGGAGACAAAATGAATCAAGTACGAATCTCTCGCCGCGGCTTGCTGCAGGCGGCACTTCTCACCGCCGCGATCCCCTCGAGCGTGTTCGCGCAGGAGAGTCGGCCGATCGAATGGGTCGTTGGCTACGCCGCAGGCGGCGGTTCGGACGTTCTCGCACGGACCGTCGGCGATGCCATGGGTAAGTCTCTTGGTCAAGCCATCGTCATCAACAACAAGCCGGGTGCGGCAACCAACATCGCTGCTGGATACGTTGCGAACTCGAAGGAGTTTGGCCACCTCCTGTTGACCGCCGATTTCGCGACGCTGGCTGTGAACCCCTGGTTGTTTTCAAAGTTGCCGTACGACCCCGCGAAAGATTTCCGTCCCGTCGGGATGCTGGCGCGATTTCCCATGTTGTTGGTAATCAGCCCGAAGGTGCCGGCAAAGAATCTTGCCGAGTTTCTGGCGTGGGCCAAAGAAAACGGACCGGTCACCTATGGCTCGGCTGGTGTCGGAAGTCCACATCACCTGACGGCCGAACTTTTCCGGGAGCGCACGGGGTTGAACTTGCAGCACGCGCCGTATCGCGGCGCCGCTCCAGCCGTACAGGACCTGATGGGAGGTCAGATCCCATTTGCCTTCATCGATACGGCCAGCGTGCAGCAATACATCACGACGGGAAAGCTTCGTGCACTGGGCGTCGCCAGCCCCGGCAGATTGGCCACGATGCCGGAAATTCCAACGCTGAGCGAGCAGGGCGTGAAGGACTTCACTGCTTACGCATGGCAAGGGTTGGTGGTACCGGCAGGTACCTCGCCCGATGTCGTGTCGAAGCTGAGCAAGGCGCTGCAGGAAGCCCTCAACTCCACGCAGGTGAAGGCTCGATTCCAGACGCTTGCGTTGGAGGGGATGCCAGGCACGCCGCAGCAGATGACCGCCTACGTCGATGCGGAGCGTGAACGTTGGGGCAAGGTCATCAAGGCCAACTCCATCAGGATCGATTGACTCGGCTCTGACCAAAAATAAACATAGGAGACAAACATGACGATGCTTCCGACTGGACATCCAGTACTCGTACCCGGAAGGATTTCCCGGGCCTGTTTCATCGCTGCGGCGGCGCTGCTCGCCGGGTGTGGTGGGGGTGGTGGTAGCGACGCGCCTTCAGGGGGAGGAGGGGAGTCGTCGACGGCCGACGTCTCACCATCCATCAGCTGCGCTTCACTGGCTGGACAAACCGTCGGGAATGTTCAGGTCACCGGGGCGGTGCCTGTAGCCGCCACAGCCGAGGTGCCTGCTTATTGCAAGGTGAACGGCACCCAAGTTGGGACGCAGCACGATATCGAAGTCCGCCTGCCCGACGTTTGGCAGCGCCGCTTTGTCCAGCAAGGCGGGGGCGGATTCGACGGCTCAATTCCTCCTGTTGGGGCGAAGAACGTGGCCCTTGCGCAGCATGCGGTCCTGACGGCCAACAATGGTGGCCACCGTGACCCCAGCGGTGCCGTCCTCCTCAACAATCAAGCCGTCGTGCAGCTGTACGCCCACACGGCAATCAATGTTGCGACCAAGTTCGGCAAGGCGATTGCTGAGAGGTACTACGCAAAGACGCCGAGCTATTCCTACTATCAGGGCTGCTCGAACGGCGGGCGAGGCGCGCTGAACGCGGCGGCGAAATATGGCTCGGAGTTCGACGCCGTCATTGCGGGGGCACCGACCCGAAATCTGACCGGCCAGATTGAGCAGTGGACACGGGCTTCTGCGCTCGCAGTACCTTCGCCGACCAAACTCACGGCAATCAATAGCGCTGCGGTGGCCAAGTGCGATGTGCTGGACGGCGCGAAGGACGGAATCGTTTCCAACTGGTCGGCATGCCAGTTCGACCCCACAACCGACGTTCCAGCGAGTGTCGGGCTGACGCCTGAGGAGGCATCTGCAGTCAAGACGCTCATGACGGACCTGCGGCTCGCTGACGGCAGGACGATCTATTCGGGCTTCGGGATCGGAAGCATGAGCCAATGGGGGCCTGCCTACGCCTCGTTGGGAGTGGGTCACATGAGGAATATCGTTCTCAACGACGCGAGCTGGGCGCCAAGCAGCTTCAGTGTGGACGCCTACTACCCCACCATTTCCGGAGTGATCGACGGCTCTTACGACTTCAGTGCGTCGGTGAGCGGTCTCTCCGACTACCTCAAGGCCGGCAAGAAGATCGTGGTTTGGCATGGTTCCGATGACTCTTTGCTGTCGCACAAGGACACCGTGCGCACCTGGGAGCCAGTCGTCTCCACTGCAGGCACGGCAGCGCAGGCCAACGCGCGGCTGTACATCGCTTCGGGCGTGAGCCATTGCGGAGGCGGGCCCGGCGCTGACACCTTCGATCTTCTAACGCCCACCATGGCTTGGGTCGAGAAGGGCGTTGACCTCGGAACGCCAACAGCGTCGAAGGTCGGCGCTTTGGGCGAGACGCTGTTTACACGTCCGCTTTGTCAGTTCTCGACGTACCCGAAGTACAACGGCGTCGGCGATCTGAACAGTGCCACCAGCTATCAGTGCAGCGCAACATGATGCGTCGGTCGTTCGCACTGGGCGCAGATGCCGGCTAACCGATGCGTAGCCGGGGAAGCGCTGAAGTCAGCGCGCTCGGCATGACTCGGTCGGAGCCGCTTCAAGCTTTCCAACCTCCGATCTCGGCTCTAAATGGAACACGAGACGCAACCTGTTTTCCGGGGTGAGGGGCTTTTCCTCCTCCCCCTTCGATCGACTCAAAGGACATTCGATGACGCCAACCAAAAAGTTCGCTAGCCAAGCCGACCTCGAAGAAAAGAAGGTCACGTTCAGCCAGATTTCGGAGCACGCGTGGGCGTACACGGCAGAAGGCGACCCCAATTCCGGGATCATCATCGGCGACGATGCTGTCCTGGTGGCTGATACCCAGGCAACGCCGGCGATGGCCGCCGACGTCATCCGCCGAATCCGTGAAGTGACGGACAAGCCTATCAAGTACGTGGTGCTCACGCACTATCACGCGGTACGGGTCCTGGGGGCGAGTGCCTACAAGCCTGAGCAGATCATCGCGAGCCAGGATACGTATGAACTGATCGTTGAACGAGGCGAGCAGGACAAGGCCAGCGAGATCGGTCGCTTTCCAAGGTTGTTCAGCAATGTCGAGACGGTCCCTCCGGGGTTGACATGGCCGACCATGACATTCACCGGGAAGATGACCTTGTGGTTTGGAAAGCTCGAAGTGCAATTGCTGCAGCTCGGCCGCGGCCATACCAAGGGTGATACCGTCGTATGGCTTCCCGGAGAAGGTGCGTTGTTGTCAGGCGACTTGGTCGAATTCGGGGCCACCCCTTATGCGGGGGACGCCTACTTCAACGACTGGCCCACCACACTAATGAACGTTGCGGCACTGAAGCCAAATGTTCTGGTACCCGGCCGTGGTGCGGCGCTCACCACGCCAGAAGAGGTGACAAAGGGACTGACTGAAACGCGCGAGTTCATTGCTGACGTCTATGCCAACGTCCAACGTGGCGTTGATGCAGGCAAGGACCTGAACGCGGTCTACAAGGAAACCTATGCCGCTCTCAAGCCAAAGTATGGTCATTGGGTGATTTTTGACCATTGCATGCCATTCGACGTGACGCGCTGCTTCGACGAGGCTACCAAGCACGTCCACCCGCGAATCTGGACTGCTGAGCGCGACGTGGAAATGTGGAGAACCCTGGAAGGATGATTTCCACAAACTGAACCGACTCAAGTCACCTTGATGGCCGCCGAGCTTGCAAGAAGTCATCTGTCCACCGAGATTGATGCCGATCAGGCTGGTTCCGATGATTCCGATTTTCCTGTGAGTTTTCTTGTTTAAGGGCTTGAAACAGCGGCCGTCTTTTGACAGCGCATCTGCGTCGATCGGGAGGCAACATACTGCCACTCACGATCAGACTGAACAGAGTCAACTCGGTGCAGTGACCTTGCGATTGCGGGCAACGATCTGTTCGTGGCTGAGAGGAGCCTTCTCCGCCATGAAGCTCTCGATCAATGCGTCGCGGTCAACCGGTGCACGCGACTTGTCGGCTGCTGCCAGCGCATGGCGGAGGTCAGACAGCGTCAGTTCGGTGCAGTAGGCCGGTGTGCCCGGCTGCTGGCGCCAGGAATTTGCAAGCTCTCCCGCATCGAGCGTGTCGAATCCGGTGTCGTTCACCAGCTCGCTCGCGATCGCCTTGGCATGCTTATCATCGCCCGCGACAGGGATCGCGATCCGGTGGACCGAACCCTTTGCAGTGCCGCCATTGGCGAGCGTTTCGGCGAGCAGCGCATTGAACGTCTTGACAACGGGCCGACCGAGTTGCTCGCTCGACCAGACGCTTTCCGGCTTGCCTTCGTCGACCTGCGCGATGTTCCCGTCACGGAAGGGATAGTAGTTGGAGGTGTCGATCACGATCACGTTGGCCGGTACGTCCGCAAAGACGCCGCCGACCTTGGGAATTTGCGCGAACGGTATCGAAAGCATGATCGTCTCGACGTCCTTGACTGCATCTTGCGCTGTGACCGGCACAGCGCCGATCCTCGCCGCTTTGTCGCGGATCTCGTCCGGTGCGCCCGAGCCGGCCAGCTTGATCGAATGCCCGGCCGCCGCCAGCTTTCGTGCGATCGTCCCGCCGATGTTTCCTGCGCCGATGATGCCGATTTTCATGTCGTTTCCTTTGGATAATGGTTGATTGAGTTCACAGTGCGAGGCGCGGATCGATGCCGTATTGGGTGGGAGCGCCCAGGTGATGACGCAACGTGGCGCCGTCGTACTCTCGATGAAAAAGCCCGCGCGCTTGAAGGATTGGCACGACGCCCTCGACGAAGGCGTCGACGCCATCCTCGTAGATGTCAGGCGACACCCAGAAGCCGTCGACTGCTCCGGCCTCGAACCATTCCTGCATGTGGTCAGCGGCATGGACAGCCGGTCCGACGATGACGGGGTGGTAATCGATCACACCGTGCGCGAGCACGTCGCGGAGCGTCCAGCCTTCGCGCGCGATCTTCAATGCCTGGACCGAGCGCGGGTCGCCCGGTGACGGCCGCGCTCCGGCCAGCTGCTCCGGCGAAAGTGGCTCGTCGAGCCGTGCAGGATCGAGACGCAGGCCGAGCATTTGTCCGAGATAGGACGCGCGCTGTGTAAATGTTCGTCCGCTCAGCGTGATCCGGCGATCGAGGCCTTCACGCCGACTGTTTGCGATCGTCGTCATCAGGCCGGCGAAGAACTTGATCTCATCCGGGTTGCGCCCTGCGCGCTCGGCCGATGCACGAAATGCGGCGCGCTGCGTACGTGCGTCGTCGATCGTGAAAGCTGCACCGATGACGCCGCTGGCGAAGCGGCCGGCGAGTTCAAGCGCATTCGGACTGCCTCCGGCGTGGAAGAGGACGGGTTGCCCCTGCTCGGAGGGAGGGATGTACAAGGGCCCACGCGAGGCCACGAACTTGCCGCTCATATTGACGGGAGCGACCTGCTCTGCGTTCGCGAATCGGCCGCTTGCCTGGTCATGCACCCAGGCATCCTTGCCCCAGCTGCCCCAAAGCGTCTGCACCAGCTGGACCGTCTCATGTGCCCTCGCATAACGATCCGCGCTGGACGGCAGGCGTCTGCCGTAGTTCGCCGCGACGTCCTCACCGCTCGATGTGACGGCGTTCCAACCAGTCCGTCCATGACTCATGACATCCAGCGCCTTGAACTGCCGCGCTAGGTTGAACGGCTCATTGAACGTGGTCGATCCCGTAGCGACAAGGCCGATTCGCTTCGTTTCTCGCGCGACGGCCGCGAGCGTGACCATGACATCCAGATTGAAGTGCGGCGGCTCGTTCGCGAGATCGCCAACATGAGTGGGACCGTCAGGCAGAAAGAGGAATTGAAGCT
This sequence comes from Variovorax sp. J2L1-78, assembly GCF_030317205.1. NCBI lineage: Bacteria > Pseudomonadati > Pseudomonadota > Betaproteobacteria > Burkholderiales > Comamonadaceae > Variovorax > Variovorax arabinosiphilus. The sequence continues at coordinate 892,220 of NZ_JASZYB010000003.1, forward strand.
TCCCGCGCTCGGCCGCTTGCGCATGTCGAACCTTTGCGTCGAAGCTCGTGTAGCTTTGGGGGTCGACCGACGGGGCCCGCCAAGCGCCCGGCAAGTTTCCATAGCCGTTGCCCAGATGCATTCCGATGATCATTTGTCTGGCGGCCATAGTCGTGCTCCACGCTGGAGACAGCGTGTTCAAGCGCTGAAAGGTTACAATTCGGAGGGTGTCTCCGTTTAGTTGTGGATTATACGGAGGATCTCTCCGGTATCAAGGGGTCAAGGCTAGACATGGTTCAATCGTCGACCGCACAGGTGTCCCGAAGGGACGCACAACACAACCGCGCGCGTATCCTTGAAGTGGCGAGTCAAGCGTTTGGAGCCGACGGAATCGACGTCTCGATGGATGCCATCGCCAAGCTGGCTGGGGTCGGGCCAGGTACGCTGTATCGCCACTTTCCGAACAAAGACTCGCTGCTGGCGGCACTGCTAACTCTTCATTACGAACGCCTAGACCGACGTCGTTTGGAGATTGAAGCCCAGGCGTGCGACGCGGGCCGCACGCTTGAGCTTTGGATCGAAGCGCTTGGCGACTGGATGCAAGCCTACGATGGCCTTCCCGAGCCTTTGAAGGCGGCCTGCCAGGTCGATTCGCCATTGACGCCAGCCTGCCGTGATGTCATCGATACGACAGAGATCTTGCTGAAGGTAGCGCAAGACAAGGGATTCGCACGGCGAACGATGACAGGGCGAGACATCTTTCTTGGAGCTCTCGCGATAGCGTGGGCGGGGGGCGCGAAGGCCGCAGCGGAAAACACGCCCGATGTGCTTCGCGGTGTCCTGAGGGACGGATGGAGAGAGCCAAAGGCAGGCGGGTCTGTCCCACGTTAATCGGCCTACTCAATTGCTAACGGTCACCGGGAGCGCTTGCTGCTCATCTGCGGGTTCACATGATCCGGAATGACGGCGCCCCTGCGCCGCTCCTCGTGCTCCGGCACCGTTCAACTGGCGTGTTCCAGATTAGGCTGGGGCCTTGATTGCCGACAACATTGCGAAGATGTCTCCATAGTTGCCATTCGCCTCCGCAAAACGTAAGAACTTGGCGCGTTCAACAACGATCTCCGATGGCGTCGGCGCGCCATGCAAGAGTGAGAGCGATTCATCTAGGAAGTCTTCCAAAGGCATGGCTTGGTCGTCATTTTCTTGGCCGAACAATGTCGTACGAACGCCTGGCGGAACAATCTCAATCACGCGCACAGACGTGCCGGCCAGCTGATAGCGCAGGCTTTCGGTAAATGAATGAATAGCCGCCTTCGTGGCGCCATAGGTGATGGCGGAAGGGAAAGGGACGAATGCCAGGGACGAACTGACATTGATGATGTAGCTGTCGGCCACCTTGGCGAGTTGGGGCAAGAATGCATGCGTCATGCGAATGGTGCCCAGGAGGTTGACAGTGACGGTCTCTTCTGCAACCTCAAGGGAGCCAGCATCCCGAACATTTTCAGGCAGCATGACTCCTGCGTTGTTGATCACGACATTCAGGTTCGGAAAGCGAGAGGCGATTTGCTCGCTCGCTGCCACGATGGAGTGCGCGTCTGCGACGTCCAACTCGAGGGACTCAATGCCCGGATGATCGCTCGTGATCTGCTGGAGCATGGCCTTGCGTCGACCTGCGACGATGACCTTGTTGCCGGCTGCGTGAAAGCGCAGTGCCAGACCAAGCCCGATGCCTGAAGTGGCGCCGGTGATGAGGATGGTGTTGCCAGAGGTGTTCATATGCTTTGAAGATTCGCTCACTGTTAAACTTTAAAAGCGGACGGTTGTCCACTTACCCCTGACGTTAACGGACAATTGTCCGTTTGTCGCGGTTTGACCATATTGGGAAGAGGGCTAGTGACACAAGCAAGGAAAACGGATCGTCCAGCACGTTCTGACGCGCTACAAAACCGAGAACGCATCCTGAAGGTCGCCCTTGTCGAACTGGCGCGGTCAGCCGACGTGCCGCTGAGTGCCATCGCCAAGCAGGCTGGCGTGGGCCAAGGAACTCTTTACCGCCACTTTCCGACTCGGGAAGCGCTGGTGATGGAGGTCTATCGCTACGAGATGGGTCAAGTCGTGCACTTCGCCGAACTGCTGCTTGCGAAGTACCCACCTGATCAAGCCCTGGAGCGCTGGATGCATCGTTTGGCCGAATACGCGATGACCAAAGCAGGTTTGGCTGACGCGATTCGAACCGTCTCGAGCGTGCGAGAGTGGCCGGGGAACGGTGGCTACGCACCCGTTATCGCGGCGGCACAACTGCTGCTTGATGCGAATGAACGAGCGGGTACTCTCCGTGCAGGCATCACGACTGACGACTTTTTCCTGGCGACCGCGGGCATCTGGCAGATCGATTTCAGCACTGACTGGGAACCCAGACTTGCTTGGCTCATCAATTTCGTGATGCAGGGACTACGCGCTGGGGCGCCCGTGAACTCTGTTTCGTCGTGAGCCGCACGTGTCTAGACCGTGCGCGACCATGTTGGAAGACAACGCAGAGGTGATGAAGCGTTCATTGGCGGTAGCGATCGGAGTTCTGGTGATGGGCACGGCGACGAGCGGCCTGGTGTCGGCGCAAACAATCTTGCCTGGCTACACGAACGGTGCGCAGGCGATGCATGTCGAAGTGAGTTCGGGCCAGATCGATACCATCGGTGGCGTGATATTCGCAGGTGAAAACGGCTCGCGCGGTCCGCCAGCTCAAGATGACCGTGTTGGTGCCCCGCACGAACGACCTGAAGCCGGCTATCGTCTACTTTCCTGGCGGCCGTTTCATTTCAGCCGACTACGAGAAGTTCACCGAGATGCGCGTGGCATTGGCGCAGGCGGGTTTCGTCGTCGCCGCAGCGGAGTACCGCGTCGTGCCGGACAAGTTCCCGTCATTGGTCGAGGACGGAAAGGCGGCTGTCCGCTATCTGCGCGAACACGCGGGCGAATACGGCATCGACCCGGCACGGATCGGCGTCATCGGGGATTCGGCCGGAGGCTATGTCGCACAGATGCTCGGCATGACCAATGGCGAACGGGCCTTTGATAAAGGCGCTTTTCTCGACAAGTCCTCGGATGTGGAGGCGGCGGTAACGCTGTACGGGATCTCCGACCTGCGCAGCATCGGGGAAGGCTTCCCCGACGCAGTTCAAAAAGTCCACCAATCCCCTGCCGTGACTGAAGCCCTGCTGTTGAACGGCCCGGCGTTCGGGACATTTGTGGGAGCGTCGATCGGCAGTGATCCAGGAAAGGCGCTCGCAGCCAGTCCGCTAGGACATGTCGAAGGCAGCAAGCCCCCTTTCCTGATCATGCACGGCACCGCCGACACGCTGGTGTCTCCGATGCAGAGCGCCCACCTTTACGAAGCCCTCAAAGCGGGGCAGAACAAGGTCGACTACATCCTGGTCGAAGGTGCGGGCCACGGCGATCTCCACTGGTATCAGGCGCCTGTCATTGATCGGGTGGTGAATTGGTTCAGGCAGAGTCTTGGAGAGCCGATCAGGGGAGCAGCCAAGGCAACGAACCGCGACGCCAACTTGTAGCCCCATCGGCTGCTGTTTTCGGGAGGCGACCGGCATCCGTCGCCGCGTTGTCCACGCTGCTCGAGAACCCTCTGGCGCAGTGCGGGCGATCGAGCACTCCGTCAACTGGAACGGCCTGGATGCCAACCGCTGACTCACGAAGCTGCAACTTGCCCGGCACACAGCATCCCGCTAAGCTCCCGGTGCATTGACTGTTCGATGTGAGTCATCATCTACGCCAGTGCACCTTTGCCATTTCCATCGGCGAGCGCACGAAGGAATTCCAGGTACTTGCGCATGGAGGGAACAACCTGAACCGGGCGCATGGAATCCGCGTCGTATCGAATCAGGCGAACATGCAAGCTGTTGACGCGATAGATTTCCGTCAAGAACTCGTGCCGATCGCGTCCACCATCAAATCGTACAGACCCCAATCCACGGCCTGGGCATCGCCCTCGAGGTAGTCGTCCGGCAGGGCTGCATCGCCCGCGTCGAGATGGCTTGGTGTTGCTCGATCAGTCGACAGTCGTGCAAGCAAGCTGCAGCTTTACGGAAACTATGGCGGCGACCGAATAAACTTCGACATGGCCGCTGAAATGCTCGAACTCGAAGGCATGGCCACGGTTTCGGTGCGCATGTGTGATGACGTGGCCAGAGCCACGGCCGCGCAGTGCGACAAGCGCCGCCGCGCAAGCGCGCTGGTGTGCCGCCATGCACGACGCGATGTCAGACTCAACGCACTGGATGGCAAGCCTTGGAAACGCCGATCTCGGTGTCACGCTCGACAAGTGCGCCACGCTGGTCGAACAGGCGTTGCCCGAGATGCCCGGCACGTTGGAGGCGTGTTCAAGCGTTGCGCGCAAGCGACCGCCGAGGCATCGGGCTCCAGCTTAGGGACGTTGCTCACCGTTGCACTGATGACTGGTGCGAAGCGCTGCGCCGGTATGACATCGCTAGGCCGCGCTAGGCCGCGCTAGGCCGCACTAGGCTTGCAGATCCGTTAGCCGGGGTCGTGTAGTGCTGGTGGCGCCTGGCGCTGCTGTGCTGGGGGACGAGACGGCGCTTGATGGGCTGCAGGCCATCGCACAGGCGCTTGCGACAAAGCCGCAGGATGCTGCGCTCCTCCCGGTCGCACGTCGGGCCGCACGCGATGCTCTCGACGCCTTACGCGAGACGCCCAACCCCATAGGCCGCGCCTGCATGTTAGACGACAAGGCCATCGGCCTAGATGACCTCGGCGTAGTCGCCTTGCAGCGCATGGTGGACGCTGTCTGATCGGTCAGTACACGCAGGTTTCAAAAGTACGACTTTTTAATCCCGCTTCGCCCCCCGGAGAGCGTCCGCTCAGTAGCGCGCCTGATCACGTGAAACGACTCGTCGGCACACCGTGCCAGGAGCGGCGCCCGGTAGGTCTAACCCTTGAATGTCATTCGGTGGACATTCGCCTATGAACACGGTGCCTAAGGTCGCCGAGCCCCATCCGGATGGCGAGGGGGTCTACCTTCCAGGAGAATTAAATGAGACATGTAGTTGGCGATTTTAAAACCCCAGAATCTGGTCCCCTGGCGCCTCTGGAGCGGACCCGTCGTGCAATCCCGCCCCCCATAGTGCCGCTGCTCGTTGTACTTGCACTTGCAGGTTGTGGTGGCGGCGGAGGCGATCATCAGGAAACTGCGCCTCCGGTGACGGCCAAGAGCCGGTGCGACGCGTTTCTTGGCCGCACGTATGAAGGGGCAACTGTCACACGCGCGCAGCTCGTGCCGGCAACCGATGCCGCGCTGGAACATTGCATCGTGCGCGGCGAGATGCAGAAAGATCTGGACTTCGATGTTCGCATGCCGACGGAGTGGAACCATCGCACGGTCTTCAGAGGAGGTGGCGGCTTCGATGGCTTTCTCGACCTCCCGCAGATCAGCGATCCAGCTGTCAGCGCCTCTGGCAGCCCGAATCTTGCGAAGCTCGGTTACGCCACGATTGCAACCAACCATGGGCACAACAGCCCTGGTGCCTCGTTCGCTCTTGATGAGGACATGTTGGCCGACTATGGGAACCGAGGTGTGCCCAGGGTGCTGGCGCCTGCCAAGGCCATCCTGCGCGAGCGATACGGCACTGCGTTTCCGAGCACGAAGATCGTGTACGAGGGCTGTTCAGGGGGCGGCCGCCAAGGCTTGATTGAAGCGCAGCGCTATCCAGACCTTTTCGACGGCGTGATCTCGCGCGCGCCGGCAAACGCCTACACGCCGCAGTTTCTCCACTACCAGCAACTTGCGAAGCAGCTTGCCGAGCCCGATGCAGCCCTGAGCCCCGCGAAGGTCCAGACGATCTCGGACGCAGTGCTCGCAAAGTGCGATGCTCTCGATGGCCTAAAAGACAACATTATCGGTCGGCCCCAGGCCTGTAGTTTCGACCCCGTCGAACTCGCGTGCACGGGCGCTGAAACCGATGCTTGCTTGACCCCTGCTCAAGTGAGGTCGGCGCAGGCGTTTTACGCGCCGACTTCGGTGGCGAACGGGCGGTACACATGGCCCGGCTTTCCGCCGGGTGGTGAGGCAGTAGGCTGGGGCCCAGCAAATCTACCTTTTCTGAACAGTTTGGGTGAGGGCTACATCAAGTACATGGTCGCCCAGGATCCATCGGTAGATTGGCTACGACTTGATCCAGCAGCCTACACCAGCCGACTCGACCAACTCGTCTCCATCATCGATGCGGTCGATCCGGACCTCAGCCGCTTCAAGGCCCGCGGTGGAAAGTTGATCCTGTGGACCGGCCTCACAGACTGGTTGATCACGGCCAACAACGCCACTGGCTACTATACGAACGTCGTTCAGAAGAACGGAGGCCAAGCAGCCGCCGATGAGTTCGTCGAGTACTACACCTCGCCCGGTGTGCAGCACTGTTCAGGTGGGGCAGGTGCGGACAAGCTCGACTTGGTCGGGCCGATGTTTGAATGGTTGGAGAGGGGCACGAAGCCTTCGAGCAACGTCATTACTGCGACGCAATGGACAGTCCCTGAAGGCGCCAAGCCGGTCAACCGACCGGTGTGCCGATATCCAGCCTTCCCTCGCTATGTGGGAGGAGACCCGAACGCCGCAGCCAGTTTCGTCTGCGCGGCCTCGTAGTACTTCGGCCGAAGAGGCAGGAGAAATCTGCTTCTTCTGGCCACGGCTTGAGGAGGCTAGTAGAGCTCCAAGCCCATCGCAGTGCCCTCACCGCCGCCGATGCACAGCGTGGCCACGCCACGCTTCTGGCCGCGCGACTGCAGCGCATGCATAAGCGTGACCATGATGCGCGCGCCGCTGGCGCCGATCGGGTGGCCCAGCGCGCAGGCGCCGCCATGCACGTTGACGATGTCGTGCGCCACGCCCATCTCCTTCATCAGCGCCATCGGCACCACGGCGAAGGCCTCGTTCACCTCCCACAGGTCGACGTCCTTCACGCCCCAGCCGGTCTTGGCGAAGAGCTTCTGCACGGCGCCGACCGGTGCGGTCGAGAACCACTCGGGTTGCTGCGCGTGCGTGGCGTGGCCGACGATGCGCGCGAGCGGCTTCGCGCCGATCTTCTTGGCGTGCGATTCGGTCATCAGGACCAGCGCCGCCGCACCGTCGTTGATCGAC